>PEUP01000045.1:0-492 GCA_002780705.1 Elusimicrobia bacterium CG03_land_8_20_14_0_80_50_18
TTTTTCCACGGCCTCCTGGTATTCAGGGCTCTCTTTGGGGAGCATGAGGCTGGATTTTATACGCATGAGGAGCGTCGCCATTGAGAGGAAGTCCGCCGCCGCGTCCAGCTCAGCCGAGCGCGCCCCTATGAAAGACAGGTATTGCGTGGTGATTTTGGATATTTCTATATCGTAGATATCCATGTTGTTGTTCTGGACGAGCCACAAAAGAAGATCCATCGGTCCCTCAAAGGCGTCAAGCCGGACGATATAATTCTTCCCGTTCATATCTTGATGCTCTCTCTCACCATGGCCAGTGTTTCCGAGGCCGCCTCTGATGCTTTTTCCCGCCCTTTTTCAAGTATTTCTATGACTTTATCGGGGCTTATGTTTTTCCGGCGTTCTCTTACGGGTTCCAGAAGCAGATTTATCTCTTTCGCGAGGAGTTTTTTGCATTCCACGCAACCTATGGCCGCGTTTTTGCAGGCGGAGCAGAGCTCTTTATTTTTTTCG
>PEUP01000045.1:593-3515 GCA_002780705.1 Elusimicrobia bacterium CG03_land_8_20_14_0_80_50_18
GACGGCGTTAGCGTAGCTCTTTGACATTTTTCTTCCGTCAGTGCCGAGCAGTCTTGGCGATTTTGTCAGAAGCGCCCCGGGTTCGGGAAAGACAGGAACTTTGCCCGGATAGAGATGGTTGAAGCGTCTGGCTATCTCTCTGGTTATTTCAAGATGGGGAAGCTGGTCTTCTCCCACCGGCACGCACTGCGCCCGGTAAAGCAGTATGTCCGCGGCCTGCAGCACCGGATAACCGAGGAAGCCGAAGGTGCCGAGGTCATGGTTCTTTATCTCTTTGAGCTGTTCTTTGTATGTGGGGCATCGCTGGAGCCAGCCCAGAGGCGTGAGCATTGAAAGTATGAGAAAGAGTTCGCTGTGAGCGGGCACATCCGATTGACGGAAAATACAGCTTTTGGACGCGTCAATGCCGCAGGCCAGCCAGTCGGCGACCATGTCTTCGCCGGAAGAGCGGATTGCGGCCATATCGGAGCTTTTGTCGTAGAGAGTGGTCATGGCGTGCCAGTCGGCGACCATGTAAAAGGTCTCGTATTCATCCTGCATTTTTACCCAGTTGCTCAGAGCGCCGAAGAAATGCCCCAGATGCATGGCTCCCGTGGGCCGCATGCCGGAGAGTATCCTCTTTTTCACGGTTCTATATGGACAGCGCCACGGTGAGTATGGCGCCCTCTATGGTTCTGACGATCGTAAAAATAAAAGGCCAGAACATCCAGATGATAATCAGCGTCAGGAAAGGCCCGAAACGCATCATGCGGTCGTATTTATAAGCCGTCTCTGCCGGAAGCATAGCGGAAAGTATCCTGGAGCCGTCCAGCGGAGGTATGGGTATGAGGTTGAATATGGCAAGGAGAATGTTGATAAAAACGGAGTATTGAAGAAGTCCGGCCACCAGAGAGAAGCTCCTCATCAGGCCGCTGAGATTGAGAATGGTCAGCATCATGGCCGAGAGTATCGCCAGCGCCACATTGGAAAGAGGTCCGGCGGCGCCGACTTTGGCGAAATCCTGCCGCGGGTTTACGAAATTATAAGGATTGACGGGAACGGGTTTTGCCCATCCTATCAGGAAACCCGCGTTTGTTATAAAGAGAAAGAGGGGCAGAAGTATTGTCCCGACGGGGTCAATGTGCGGTCCGGGGTTCAGGGTGAGACGTCCTAAATGCAGAGCCGTATCATCCCCAAGGCGCAGCGCGGCATATCCGTGCGCGACCTCGTGCACTATGACCGAGAAAAACAGAACGGGTAAGAATAACAACTCTAACATGGTTCGTATTATAGCAATTTGACCGCGTAAGAAAAAGGGGGACGGAGGAAAGTCTGACTTTCCTCCGTCCCCCTTTTTATCCGAAAATTTGATACAATTAAAAAATGAAGACATTTTTGCAATTCCTCGCTTTCGCGCTCATAGCCATCGCCGCTTTTTTTGCCTTTTTCCCCTTTGAACGACTCCGGGATGAGATCGGCTCGGCCGTTTCAGAGCGTATAGCGCAATTGGGCGTGGATCTGAAATGGGCCTCTGTTGAAAGCGATTTCTTCCGTACTGTCACTTTGAATGATGTTGTGCTTCGCACGCGTAACGAGCATATAGACACGCTTAATTTCAGAAGAGTGACATTGTATTTCCCCATCCTATTTCTTCTCAGAAAGGGGGCGGCTCCTGTCAAAATCGGTCTTGAGGACAGCGAGATAACAACAGCTTTTTCGCAAATATCCGGGCTCTTATCCCCGCTCTCAAAAGGCGGGAGTGATGTCGTCCTGCCGTCTTTGTTTTTCCGGCGCGCGCGCGTCACATTCAAAGATTTGCAGAAAACTTTTGTTTTCAGCGGTCGTGTGGATGACGGCCATCTGCGCGTTCACGCGCGTTCCGGCCAGTTCAGCGCGTCTTCGCAGGCGGACAGGGAAAGCCCTGGCCTCTGGAAAATACAGAGCAGTGTCAAAAATATGGATTTTTTCTCACTCTTCCTGTCCACACCCCTTCTGCAGGGCGAGAATTTCTCAGGGTCGGGAAGAGCCGCGGTCAGCTCCGGTAAAATCAAAGACGCGGAAATAGTCGGCGTTGTCACAGCCGATACGGCTGTTTTCAGGGGGGTAACTTTTCCCGGCGGCGAGGTGCTCGAGCTGAAAGATATTAAAAGCGTTCTGTCTGTTTCAAACGGCCGCGCCGAGTTCTCGGGCGCCTCTGCGCGGCACCGGCAATTGCGATTGCGGGGAGGCATGACAATAGATTCCTTATACAGTGAGCCCCTTGCCGGCGGCTCATTCAGGCTCTCGGGCGGATTCACCGGCGATGACCTCCGTTTTGAAGGCGTGGATGCTGTTGTGTCGCTGGGAGGATTTTTAGCCCGGCCCGTTTTAAAGCTTGAGGGCTCCGCCGAGAGTTTTAAAAAGGGCGGCATTGAATTGAAACAACTGACAGCGAAGGCGTCCTTCAATGACAGAAATTCCCAGCGTTTCCGCATAGAGTCTTTTGACGCGAAATACGGCAATCTGGATATAAACGGGAAGGGCGGCATTGATTCCGGCGTATTTTTTATGAACGGCATGATGAGCGGAGTTTTTAAAAGCGGCACGGGCTTTGTGAAACTTGACGCCCCCTATGAACTCGGAAAATATTTCAGAGCGGCGCCGGAAATAGCGGCCGTCTTTTACGGAAGAGAACTGAATCTGACGGGAGAAGTGTCGTACAGCATCGCCGGGGGCACAGTCCTTGTAAAACTTGACGATTCGGCCGGGAAAAATGTTCTGTCCGCTAAACTGTTGAATAAGAACGGCGATTTGGTCCTTGAGGAGGCGGCATTGACCTTTACAGACGCGCTCGCCGCCGGCGCTTCGGGCAGCGCTTTTTTCAGAGACGGGCTCATCAAAACACTGCCCGGCGGCTTTTCTCTCGACTCTTCCCTGAAAGCGGGCCTGTCCTTTTTCAGGGAC
>PEUP01000045.1:3521-3945 GCA_002780705.1 Elusimicrobia bacterium CG03_land_8_20_14_0_80_50_18
AAATTTGAGTTGTCGTATTCCGCCTCCGGTCTGAATATTTTGTTTGACGGAGCTGAGAATTTCTTTAACTACGCGCACTCGTCGTCCAAGGGAAAGACATCATTTGAGCTTGAAGGGAAAACGGCTCTGACCGGATTTAAGGCGGACGGCAAATATGATTCCGGCAACTTAAAGGGCCGCGCGTCCGCCGGCGATGTCCAGACAGATTTCAGCGTTTCCGGCGCCACGGTGGCACTGACAAATATTGTATTCGGGCAATATGCCGCCGGCGAATTGACATTTTCAAAAAGCATTTCGGGCGAGTTCTTTGTGAAAGATTATCCCCTGAAAATTCCCGCGCTTAAAAAGGACGAGAAGCTCTCCGGGCGCGTTAAAATAGACGGCGGCGCGTTTGAGGCGGAGCTCAGCGGAGCTCATTTTTCGG
>PEUP01000045.1:4181-9340 GCA_002780705.1 Elusimicrobia bacterium CG03_land_8_20_14_0_80_50_18
GCGCCTCCGGGCGCGTTCAGATGAGGAATATCAAAACAGGCATCGCGGACATATTCGCCAATTCGCTATTTGAGATAGATTACAGTTCAGGTTTTCGGATAAAAGGTAAGGCCGACGATGTCTTTGTCAACGCCCTTTACGCGCCTTTCAGTTATGATGTTTTGATAAGCTCGGAAAAGACCGTTTTTACCAGGCCGGATAGCGCTTCCGACGGAATACAGGGGGTGTGGACATCCGCGGGCGGCGCATGGGAGATTTTCACCGGAGGCAGCCGGCTCTCCGCGCGTTGGGATCCCCGCGGAGACTGGGCGCTGGAATCCGCCGCCGTGGGCATTGAGAAGCTCCTTAAACTGCTCAATTCGGACATAGAGGCCTTCGGGGACACACAGATGTCTCTGGCCGGTTCGGGGAAGAACTTTAAATTATCTTTTGACGCGCCGGATATTTATGCCGGAGCGAAGTTCAGCGCCAAAGGCGGTGTCTCTTATGACGGCGATTTTGTTTATCCCGATGTGCGTATCGCCGCTGCGGAGGGATTCATGCAGATAGAGGGTTACATAGCCGCGACCGCCGACCAGGTCAACAGGGCATCTCTCACGGCGGACAATGTGAAGATACCTGTTATACAGACCTCGTTCGGCGAGATCAGAAATTTTTCCGCTTCGGGTAAGATCACAGCCGGCGGCACTTACGGGATGCCGCAGATAGAAGGAAAAATAAATTCCGCCTTCAGATTGAAGCACAGGGATTATCCGGAAAGCGTGGCCCTGTCTCTTGAGGCCGCGGCCCGCGGCGGAAAAATTCTCATCTCTTCCGACGGCACGGTCAAAGGCGCTGATTTCAGGCTCACGGGAGAGGCGCAGCTCGCTTCCGGCGGGCTGAAGAATTACAGCCTGCATCTGCAATTGCCCGAGAAGGGGGTGCCCGTCGTCGTGCCCGGTCTTTTAATAGAAAGAAAAAAAGCGCTCAGATATATTTTAGGCGCCGCTCCCTCCTACGGCAAAATTTCCGGTCATCTCACTCTCGCGGACGATGGGGAGAATGTTTCAGTTGAAGGCCGGCTGAAAATAAAAGACGCCCGTTTTTCATATCAACGGGACAGCTTGAAATCCGCTTCCGGGCCCGTGCCGAATATGGATGTGACGCTTGTGTTCGAGCAGAATGTGGAATGGATATCGGATAGATTCACAGCTGATATCTACGGTTCCTTAAACATCAAAGGCGCGCCTTACGAAGTGAACGGGAAGCTCTCCAGCAACCGCGGACGACTCACCTATCTGGGTAAAAAGCTTGACATAGACTTTGCCGAAATAGACATCGCTAAAAATAAAATATTCCTCACCCTGCAGGCCGAGGCCGCTGTCAGCAGAAAAAATCCCGACCCGCCCTTCGACGCCGTTCAGGACACAATAAGGGTGGATATCCGGCATTCTCCTCTGGAGTCGCTGGACATCAATCTCGCCTCAAAAGATTTTTCAGACAAAACCAGCGGAGAGCAGGCCTATCAGATGATCACGGGCGTTCCTTCGGCCGCGCCGGGCGATCTTGAATTCATGAGGAGGGAAATAGCCAAGGTCATAGACTCCTCTATCATCAATCCGTTTTTCTCCGAGATATTCAGAGAAACCGGCCTCGTTGACGATGTGAGGCTTGACGCGTCGGCCATGACCTCGCGGGCCGCCGCCGGAAACAAGCTGGACGGGCTTGATGCCCCGGAGAGCATGAATTTATATATGGGCAAATCTTTTGGTAGAATGTATCTCGGATATAATATGGAGTTCATGAGGGATACATCCTCGCTCCAGCTGTTCCGCGGTTTTGAGATCATATACCGCATAAAGGGAGACAACATCCTCCGCGCGGTTTATCAGCCGGACGAGAACGGCGACAGCAGGAGATATCTGGGGGTTGAGAGAAGGATACGGTTTTAGAATGAAAAAAAAGATATATGCAGCGGCTATTCTGACAGTCATTTCAGCGTCAGCTTTGTTTTTTTATTTTCATGACCGCTCAGCCGCTTTCAAAGTTTACGATGAATTCGGTATCGTGCGGCATCATTTCCCCTATATGAAATGGGATGCCTTTTCCTATATGTTTCACGCGGAGGTGTCTGAAATACTGGATTACAAATCTTTCAGGACAAAAGGCGGAGACATTGTGACCCTTTGCGGGGCTTCGGCGCTCCGCGCGGCGGCCGCTAAAGAATTTCTGAAGAACAATGTCCACGGAAAGCCCGTGGTGGTTTCCGCCTGCGGCGCGGCGGAGGATTATTCCGGTATTATAAAATCTGTTGTCTTTTACGACGGGGGCTCTAAATGCCTCAATAAGGAGCTCTATGACGCGGGCTTTATAGATGTGCAGATAAATAACGAGTATCTGGACGCGGATAAATGGTTCAATGCTAAAACAGATTAAGACCTTCTCGCTCTATGGTATAAAAGCGTGCATAGTCACGGCAGAAGTTGACATCGGCCGCGGTCTTCCGTCTGTGAATATAGTGGGACTCCCCGACACCTCGCTGAGAGAGGCGCGCGACCGCCTTCAATCAGCCATAAGAAATTCGGGTTTCAAAATGCCGAGAAGCAGAATACTGATAAATCTTTCGCCGGCTAATGTGAAAAAAGAGGGCACCCAGTTGGACCTTGCCATGGCGCTGGGGATACTCAGCGCCATGGGCGTGGTGAGATCGGATGATTGCGAGGAGGCTCTTTTCATCGGCGAGCTCTCGCTTTCGGGAAAGGTGAAACCCTGCGGAGGCATCATTCCCGCCATGCTGGAAGCGTCAAAGAAAAAAATCAGTAAGGTTTATCTTCCCGCCGGCTCCGAGCCCGAAGCCGCCACGGTGAGCGGCCCGGTTATTATAGGAGTGAAGAGCCTGGCCGAGCTCGTCAGCCACTTGAGGGGCGAAGAAAATATAGAGCCTTTTACGGGCTCACCCCGGCAAGTGAGGCCGGCGGCATATCCTGATTTTTCGGATGTGGAAGGCCAGAGTTTTGCCAAAAGAGCTTTGGAGGTGGCCGCCGCCGGGGGCCACAATGTTCTGATGATAGGCCCTCCGGGTTCCGGCAAGACCATGCTCGCTATGAGGCTGCCCGGGATACTTCCTCCGATGACCGATGATGAGGCCAGGGAAGTGTCATGCGTGTATTCGGCCTGCAACCTGCTTAAAGAAGGAGAGGGACTGATGACAAAGCGCCCTTTCAGGTCGCCGCATCACACGATTTCTGATGTGGCCCTTGTCGGCGGCGGAGCGGCGGCCAGGCCCGGAGAAATCTCTCTCGCTCACAGGGGCATTCTTTTTCTTGACGAATTCCCTGAATTCAGCCGGAGGGCGCTGGAGGCCATGCGCGCCCCGATGGAAGACGGTCGTATCACTGTCTCCCGCGTGAGGGGGACCAGCACTTTCCCGGCCGCTTTTATGCTTGTGGCGGCCATGAATCCCTGCCCCTGCGGTTATCACGGCCACCCCGCGAAAGAATGCGCCTGCACGCCCTACCGCATAAAAAAATACAGGAGCCGCATTTCCGGCCCTATCATGGACAGAATAGACATACAGCTCGAGGTGTCGCCGGAACTCTCGGCCGATATCCATGCGGAAGAAAGCTCCGAGCCGTCGGAATCGCTTCGTTCGCGCGCCTCGGCGGCGAGGGCTCTTTCCCTCGGGCGGCTTAAGGGAAAGAAAGGTGTCTATTCAAACGCGCGGCTGGATACAACTGATATCAAAGCCTTCTGCTCCGTTACGCCGGAGGGCGCGAAATTGCTCCGCCGCGCCCGGGAGCAGTTTTCTATATCACGACGCGGCGCGGATAAAATTTTGAAAGTGTCGCGCAGTATCGCCGATCTGGCCGCAAGCGAAATAATTCTTGACGAACACATTGCCGAAGCCCTTCAGTATCGTCTCGATGAGGATAATCCCGGGGATTGAAGGACAGACTCATGGAAAAAGTTTTTTTGGCCGGAGTGAGAGTAAGGGAAAGGGGGCGCGGCCCCGAAAGAGGCATTGAGGAGCTACGGCGGCTTGCCGACACCGCCGGCGGGACCATTGTCGGGGAAGCTGTTTTCAGGATAGACCGGCCCAACAGTGTTTTTTACATAGGCAAAGGCCAGGCGGAGTCGCTGGCGCAGCAGGCGGCGGACGCGGGCGCGGGGACTGTCATTTTTGATATAAATCTTAAACCCGGACAGCAGAGAAATCTGGAAACGGCGCTCTCGCTGAAAGTCATAGACCGGACGCGTCTGATACTTGATATATTCGCCCGCTCGGCGCACACTCAGGACGGCCGCGACCAGGTGGATCTGGCCCAGTGCCAGTATCTTCTGCCGCGTCTGGCGGGAATGTGGACACATCTTGAACGCCAGCAGGGCGGGATAGGGCTGAGGGGCCCGGGAGAGCGGGAAATTGAAACCGACCGCCGGAGGATAGAAAAGAGGATTTCGCTTTTGAAAAAACGGCTCGGGGATATCAAGAAAAGAAGAGGTATTCAGAGAAGCCGCCGTTTGAAATTAAACATTCCCGTGATAGCGCTCTGCGGCTATACGAATTCGGGCAAAACGACACTCCTTAACACGCTGACGAAATCGTCCGCCGTCGCTAAAGACAGGCTGTTCCAGACACTTCAGCCGATGACAAGAAGGGCTCGGATATTTGACAGGGATGTTCTTTTTGTGGACACCGTGGGATTTATCAATGATATACCGCCGCAGCTCATTAACGCTTTCCATTCAACTCTTGAGGAAATCGAACCCGCCTCCGCCGTGCTCATTGTGCTGGACGGCGCCGACCCCGATATTGGATTGCACAGGAATGTCGTGGAGGAGACGCTCAAACAGCTGAAATTTGATGAGATACCCAGACTTTACGCCCTCAACAAATGTGATAAGCTCTATCCGGACGGCAGGGATGCGGCGAGCGCGTCCTGTCCGGAGGATAAGCTCGGCGAGGGATACATTGAGATATCGGCTCTTCAGAAAATAGGTATAGAGGCCCTGAAGAGCGGAATATACGACATCCTCAAAAAATGAAAATTATTTTTATAGGCAAACCCGGTGCTGGAAAAACGACGCTCTTTTCACGCCTGACCAAAAGGAAGACTTATTCCCGGCCGAAGGATGAGGCAAGCATCACCAGCGATTATCAGACGGGCGTTTTTGAGAGAGAC
>PEUP01000012.1 GCA_002780705.1 Elusimicrobia bacterium CG03_land_8_20_14_0_80_50_18
GTTCAGACCGGAGATAAAAGTTTTTGACTGTACGATACGGGACGGCGGGCTTATAAACAACCACGCCTTCAGTTTTGATTTTGTGAGAGCTGTGTATAAATCTCTCTCGGAAGCGGGTGTTGATTATATAGAGCTGGGTTATAAAAATTCCGGCAAGCTTTTTTCATCAAAGGAATACGGTCCCTGGAAATTCTGCAGCGACGATGATATCAAAAGGGTGACGGCGGGTATTGGGTCAAAGTCAAAAATATCCGTGATGGTTGATGTGGGCCGTGTGGATATGGAAGAGGTGAAGCCCGCCTCGGAAAGCCCGGTGGACATGATCAGGGTGGCTACCTATGTCAAGGACGTGGACAAGGCGATTTTTCTCGCCAACACTTTCGCGGATAAAGGTTACGAGACCACGATCAACATCATGGCTATCTCGCGCGATCAGGGGCCGGAGCTGGATGAGGCCCTTCGCCAGATAGGGGCGGAGAGCAGGGTGATAGTCGTTTATATTGTGGACAGTTTCGGCGCTCTCTACCAGGAGCAGGTTGAATATCTTGTTAAAAAATACCAGACTTATCTGAAAGGCAAAGAGGTGGGATTCCACGGCCACAACAACCAGCAGCTCGCTTTCGGAAACACCATTGAGGCCATAATACACAACGCCAATTTTCTTGACGGCACCGTTTACGGAATAGGCCGCGCCGCCGGCAACTGCCCTCTTGAGCTTCTCATCGGTTTTCTCAAAAATCCGAAATTCAATATCAGGCCCGTGCTGGATCTGATATCAAAAGAATTTATTCCGTTGAGGGATAAAATGGAATGGGGATACATCATACCTTACGCCATCGCAGGGATGATGAACCAGCATCCCAAGGCGGCCATGGCTTTGAGAAACAGCGACGCTAAGGAAAATTACAGCGCCTTCTACGACAGCCTTGCGGACCTTGATATGGACTGAGCGCGGCCTTGGACATAAAAAAATTCAAAGCACTCCCTTTAATGGGAATCATCAGAGGGCTTCCTCCGGACAGAGCCGCCGACTTCGCCGATTGCGTTATTTCCGCGGGACTGAAAACGCTGGAGGTGACGATGAACAGCGAAGGCGCGGGCGGGGTCCTGAAGATAATAAAAAAAACATCCGGCGGAAAACTCATGCTCGGAGCGGGAACGGTGCTGAGCGCGGGCGATCTTAATGAAGCTCTGGATGCCGGAGCGGAATTCATTGTCATGCCTACGCTGGTTGAGGATGTCGCCGCGCTTTGCGTAAAACGGAATATCCCCGTGTTTCCCGGGGCGCTGACGCCTCAGGAGATACATCGCGCGTGGCTTGCCGGGGCGTCAATGGTGAAAGTCTTTCCCGCGAAATTTTTCGGCCCCGCTTATTTCAAAGAGATCAAGGGCCCATTCAATGATATAGAACTGCTGGCCTGCGGCGGTGTGAACGCCGGCAACATAAAGGAATTTTTTTCATCGGGCGCATCAGCCGCGGCTTTCGGCGGCAGTATATTCAGCAAAGACCTCATCGCCTCCGGCGATTTTGAGACGATAGCGGATTCAATAAAAGAACTAATATCCTCATACAGAGCCTGAGTTTATCAGGAAACCTAATCCGCGCTATCGGGAACCGTCCATCCCCGATGCGGGGAAAAGTCTTCGCGCCTCTTCAGCGGCCTCGCGCGCTTCTTTTTCGTAACCGCTTGCGCGCAGGGATTCCGTCAGATAATAATAGCTCTGGGGAGAAGGATAATTCTGAACAAGCCATCCGGTGTGCGGAAGGGCTTTTGAAAACTGCCCCGTGCGCATATAAAAATCGCTAATTATGATTCTCGTTCTGCTGTAATAGGGATCCGTCTCCAGGATTTTCATGTATATGTTTTCGGCTTCCTGAAAATTGCCCTTCGCGGCCTCTGAATCCGCGCGGCTCTTCATCTGCGGCATAGCCCAGACGCTGTCCATTTTTGCCCGGGCGTAGTCGTCGTCAAAGAGAGGCCCTTTCTCGCGCATGCCGTCCATGTAGAGTATCCTGTTCTGAGGCTCAAAGACAAGTTTGTTGAAAAAAGGCGCGTATTCAAGCGTCGCCGGCGGGGCTTGCTTACCACGCGGATGTATTTTGAACAAACGGTAATAGTCGTTCTGGTATATGAGACTGAAATGCTCCAGATTCTTTTCGTCAAAATGCAGTTTGTAAGCGGCGCAGCTCTTGAAGAGATTCATCGCGTCCACCTGATAGCGCATGGAGTTCACGGATTTATCAAAGAGGAATTCCCAGTGATATATCAGGTATTCGGCGCCGTATTGTTTCGCGAAGTCGTAAAGTTCTTTTTCGGAAGCGTACATACTCTTATAAAACGCCTCGGTCTTATCGCGTATATTTTTTTCCTCATAATGGTTGTGGAGCACGGTTGAGAAAGAGGAGTTATGGACGATTTCGGGGGCTATGCCTATGTTGCAGAGAAGCACGCTCCCGGGCGGAATATTTTCGTTCATGTGTTTTATCAGAGCCTGTTTGTAGCTGTTGATCCTCCGGGGCACATTTTTCAGTTTCGGGTAGGCTGTTTCCCACTGCATGGTCGAGCCGGCGAAAAAAAGAGCGCAGGCCGCGAAATAGTATTTTCTTTTCTTCAGGAACGAGCCCGCGAGGGGCATGACCGCGCAGAGGAAATATACAACAAAGACATAGAGCCGTTTCACGAGCAGAAAAAGAATGAAAAATCCCGCCAGCAGCGCGAGTGAAATAAAAACACCGCTGTCTTTTTCTTTTATTATTCTGAGGGCTCCGGCGAACAATCCCGGCAGGGCGAAAATAAAAGCGATGAGAAAAATTTCCTTTGTGAATTGCGCGCCGGGGCTGACAAAAGAGGACTGCCAGAGGACTTTTGTGTCAAAGGGCAGTTTCCTCACCTCGGCCTCAAATGTGGGCTTGTTTCCGAGGTAGCGTATTTTATTCAGCATGAGCGTGTAAACATGGCCGTAATTTTTCGCGTGTTCTTTAAGTATGGGCCGCGATATAAGGTAAAGCAGTCCCGCGAACAGAAGAAGCAGGGCGCCCGCGGTGAAGATATTTTTCCTGAAGAAGCGGCACTTCAAGACTGCCAGGTGCGTGAGGATAAAAGCGTAGCCTAAAAGCTGGCTGAAAGAGAGCAGAAAATAGCCGCCTCTCAGCACGGGAACAATCATGCCGGAGACCGTGAGAATCGCGATGACCGGAGCGAGTAGATTAAAAATCGTATCCCGTTTTTCCGGACGCCAGATGTAGATAAAACACAGTATGCCCGTGAGTATCAGATAAAAGAACTGGCTCACATGCCATGCGCTGACAGCCCCCGCCAGAAGCAGGCCCGCGGCCGCGGGATAGAGGCGTTTCCGGCTGTGGAGAGCTTTCAGAACAAAAAGTAGCGCAAAAAACATGAGGGGCAGGGCGAAATCCTCCTCAACAAGGCCGCCGGCTATCGTTCTGGAGCCGGATGCGAAACTCCCCGCGTAAAAGGCGCAGGCGGCCAGTGACATTATTCTGCCGCCTCCGAGGAGGCGCGATGTTTTATACAAAGCGAAAACTGAAAGAGAGGAGTAGAGAAACATAAAATAGATGACGAATTTGTGGAAAGGCATCTTGAAACGGAATATCCTGTAGCTTCCGCCCAGCACTCTCTGGGAAAGGGTGGTGAAATGTTTTTTGACATTGAGTCCCTCGGGGTGCTGTATGCGATGGTCTATGTCGGGTATTTTTTTGCCTTCGGAGACAAGTTTCGCGTATCTGTAGCGTGTGGCCTCCTCCACCCTGAAGAGCCCGAATTCTCCCGCGTCAATATTACAGCCCCTGTCGAAAATGACGAGTTTCACCGAGAACATGGCGAAGAAAATAAGTATCACGCCGAGAGCCGCCGCGTAGGAGGAAAGCGCCGCAGCGGCGGGGCGCGAGGGAGTTTCCGCGAAGCTGCCGGAGCGGCGAGGCGAGCAGGGCGCTATGTCCCTGTCTTTGTCACGGCCTGTGTCACGCTGCTGTCCACTGGCGGGCCGGACGCTGTCATCACGCGGGGAATCGCGCCTCAGGGCTTTGTTTTTTATGGCTTTTTTCCGCATTTTATATTTCCGTTTCTGCCGCTTCAATGTTATGATAAGAAATTAAAAGCGAAAATCAAAGGTGGTAAACGATATGGCGGTTAAGAAAAACGATTTGTGCGGACAGGCCGAAAGATTTATTTTTTCCGGCGATTACGGGAAGGCCCTTGAAAAGGCGCTCCTCGCGCACAGGCAAAAAGATGACAGGGCGCTCAAGCTTCTCGTGTGGATATACCGCATGATGGGAAAGCCGGCGGAGGCTCTCCGCTGTCTCAGGGCTCTTCCGGGCGATGCGGACAGTCTCTGCGAAGAGGCGATCCTCTACAGGATGCTCTGCGACTTCAAAAGCGCGCGGGAAAAAATATCCGTGGCGGCGGATAAATATAAGCGAAAAAAAGACGCGGAAGGGCTGGGCTTCGCTTACTGGACGCGCGGCGGCATAGAACGCTACGGAGGAAATCCTAAAAAAGCTTTTCTTTATTTTCAGAAAGCCCTGCCGCTGACAAAAGAAATGTCCGCAAAGGCCTATGTGCTCTGCGGCATAGGCGGCTCGGCGCGGCTTTTAGGCAACTATGATCTTTCAAAGGACTGCTATTTTTCCGCTAACAGAATTTTCTCCCGCGCGAATGAGAAATTCGGCATAGCTTACTCCTCCTGCGGCCTCGGAAGCGCCGCGAGGATGAAGGAAGATTTTAAAAAATCACGAAAACTTTATAAAAAGGCCGTTTCCATATATGAAAAAATAAACGACCGCTGGAACATGGTCTACTCAATGTGGGGGCTGGCTCAGACGCTGTGGTTTTCCGGTGGGAAAAAAGAAGCGCTTAAGATAAACGCCTCGTGCGTAAAGATATTCAGGGAATTCTCAGACCCGCGGGGTATATTTTACTGCGCTCTTCAGGAAGCCAACTTTCTCAGAATGGATTCGGAATTCAAAAAAGCCGCCGCCGCGCTCAAAAAAAGCGCCGGTGTGCCTGTCAAATTGTCTCTTTCCTACGAGAAGAAGCTCCTCAAAGAACAGACAAAGCTCATCTCCTCAAAAGATCCCCGCCGGCTCCTCATCGCCTGAAAGGTGAAAGGGGACGGTGCTTTACAATATGACATTGGCTTTGATATTTCCTTTCCTAATGTCATATTGTAAAGCACCGTCCCCAGATACCCAGATACCAGCTTGACACGCGCGGCGGTTTTGCATTATAATGTACAGGAAAATGCAAAAAGCTAAAATAAAAAAAATAAAGCGTCCGTCTGAAATCATCTTTCAAAGAGCGGGGCGTGTTGAGAACGCCACTAACCTGCGCAAATCGTTCCTCAGGATTGTATCAGGTTCCGAGACCTATCTGGTGTCGGACCGCGCGGCCGTGCGCTCGGTCATCATACCGGCGGATGAGTATGAGCGGATACTTCACGGGAGGGAAAACCGCCTGCCCGCGCTGGCCGTTATGGGCGCCCGGCCCTGTCTCAAAACCGACGCCGTCAGGGCAATTGAGTCCATCAACCGCGCGGAGCGTTATTTT
>PEUP01000005.1:0-12222 GCA_002780705.1 Elusimicrobia bacterium CG03_land_8_20_14_0_80_50_18
AGGCGGGGAAGCTCAGGGGAATCATAACTCAGAACATAGACGCTCTGCATCAGAAGGCTGGTTCGGTCAATGTCGTCGAACTTCACGGCAGTTTCTGGACGAGCCGCTGTGTGTCCTGCGCGAGAGAATACAGTTACGCTCAGATGGAGCCGAGGATATTGAGCGCCGAAGTGCCGAGGTGTTCCTGCGGGGTGGTGATAAAACCCGATATCGTTTTTTACGGCGAAAGCGTCAGGCGCATAGGCGAATCTGTGAAAATGGCCTCGGAAAGTGATCTTTTCATAATAGCGGGTTCGTCTCTGGAAGTTTATCCGGCGGCGGCTATTCCCGATTCCGCATACGGCAAAATAGCTCTTGTGAACAAAGGGCCTGTCAACATCAGGGCGGAACGATTGTCTTTGAATGTCAGCGATGACCTTGACGATTTTTTTATGGCCGTCGCCGAAGAACTTTCGCTCTCGGTTTAACTTTGTTTCAATATCTTCCGCTATCTCTATCAGGTTCCCGCTATTTGATGCGTTCAACTGAAGGTGCGGACTGAGAGAAAAGTTTTTTTGTTCTTCCGCACTTCCACAGCGCTGATTACTTGTCCGCCGAGAGCGGCGCCGGCGCTGTTTTTCATATTTATCCGCAGATTATGAGTGCCGGCTTCAACCGGAATCCGGCCGATTGTGATTGAGGCGCCCAGCGTCCGCCACGATCTGATATCAGCCTGTTCTGTCGCGGCCGAAAGAGCCCTCAGGCCCGCGCCGACGAGAAAACCTGTGGTAGCGCCGCGGCTTTTTTCGGCTGATTTTTCTGCGTCTCTGGCGATCACATGTTTTATCCACGCTCTCGCTATGGATTTTGCGCGAATACGGTTTATGCGGTCCTTCAGGCATTTCACCGCCGCGGCGCTTATATCAGAAGTTTTTTCCGTCTCATAAATTTTTCCTTCTGTCTCTACGGTTAAATAAGCGCAGTTGTAGGGCGGCTGGGTGTATTCGGGGAAGGACACGCTGAAAGTTTTTTTTGAGGCGAAACCTCTGGCCGCCGCGTTTGCCGCCGCGAACTGCTTCTGGTCGTCGCCGCTTGTTTTTATGCTTTGAGCGTAAGCCCAACCTTCACCAAAGGCGATGTCTATCCTGCGGCCTGTTTTAATAGGCGCCGGGCCGTTGATATGCACGAGGATTATTTCTTCTCCGCCGTGGTCTTCGATCTCGTTTTGTTTCAGGTCATATTTTTTCTTCAGACGGTCAGCGTCATCGCGGAAACCCATCTTAAGCGAGGCGGCGTGACAGCCCCGTATAAGACCCCTCGGCGGGACTGCGCTTTTTTTCTCAAAAGCCGCGATGGCGTTCTTGTAATCTATGAGAGCGCCGTTGATGTCTCCCGCGGATTCCCGGACTATGCCTGAAAAATACAAGGCGCCGGGTTTTATCTCGTCTTCTCCTGCCGAGCTGCCGTTGATGCCGGTGGTTTTGAAAAAATGATCCAGCTGTCTTATTTCCACCATCGCGCTGTTTTCTTCTCCCATGGCGGCGTAATTGAGGGCTTTGAGAAGATAAATCATGGCTATCTCATAATCTTCGCCGTCATAAGCTTTCTGGGAGTCGTTTATCAGAAGAGACGCTCCCTCCGCGCTGAGACTTTTTGTGTAGAGCTCTTCGGCGAGCCTCTTGGCTTTTTCAAAGGCCGCGTTGCTTTCCTTGTATTGACCGGCGAGGTGCGAGAGCATGCCTGTGTCCAGAAAATAGAGCAGGCTGTCTCTGGAAGGATAATATTCCCTGCGGTTCGCCTCTATGTCTTTCAGCGCCGCCGCGTAGCGCCCCGATGCGGTGTCGGCATTTATCTTAGTGTAAAAGTTCTTTCCGGCGCAACCGTAAAAGACAAACAGCGCCGCCGCTGTCAGATATAATTTGCGTCTGTTTTTCAAGGATCAGAGGCCGAATTTGGAACGCTTGACGAGCTTTTTGATTTTTTTCTGACCTATCCACACCTTTTCGTTGCTCTCCATGTCAATGAGTTCCAGCTCTATCTGATAATAGCGCAGCGTTTGTTTTCCGGCGCTGTCCAGTATGCTGTTGATGTCGCCCTGAAGCATGAAGTCCGCGGCTTTTTCCTTGAAAAATGCTTTGGCATCTTCGGAGAACTTCTGCTGTTCGGCTCTTTCCTGCCGTATTTCTTCTCTTTCACGGCCGCCGGAGACAAAGACCACCTTGCCGGAATTGATGAGCTCTCTCTCCATGTCTTTTACAAAAGTCGCTGTGGCGATGTGCTCGCTTGACATATTTTTGACAGTCCCGACTATAACTCTGGGTTTTTTCGCGGCCCTGGAGCTGAATTCCGGAAGCCATCCCCTGCCGAGGCAGTCCTTTATGACTTCTTCGGCCACCAGACGCGAATCGGTATCGTTCCAGTAACCGGACAAATCCACCTCCGCTCCGGCGTCCATGCGGCCCACTTTCACGCTCGCGCAGCCCGCAATCATCAGAATTGAAACCCAGATCAAAAAGATGCTTTTCATTAGTTTTCTCCTTTCAGTTTAAAGTCACTCAAATTCCATCCGCACCATTCCTTCAGACAGAAATTCATTTCTCCGGCGGACACGCAATTGAGGTCGAGTTCGCCGTCAATTCCGGTAAGCAGAAGATCGGAAAAGATCCGCACATAGAAATTAGCCCGTGAGGCGGCGTCATATTTTTCCCAGTTCTCCGTCCAGTTATATTGTTTTCTTTCGTATTTGGATGTGACCAGGCCCGCTATGTGTCTGGGATGCCAGCCCTTGCACATCAGCACCCTCACGAGATTCTGGATATTGGTAGGCCTCAGCATGTTGTCATTGGGAAGCAGCAGGGCCAGCCGCGTGCATTCGGGGAGTGTGAAAGGATCCAGCATATCATAAGTCTCAGGCCATTCTTTTTCTGTGTGGGCGCGGGTTTCGTCAAAATCACGGTGTATAGTCCTTAGGTGCGAGGCCTCGTATGAACTCAGCAGGTTCAGAAACTCTTTTGAGAAATCCGGTATCGCGCAGCCGGCGGTTTGAGCGTATTCTATTGTTTTTTCGGGGCTGGTGCGGATCGCAAGGATTTGCTTAAGGGGCGCGTCGTTCCTGGGCAGGGCCAGCCGCGGCGCGATGTTGTCGGCAACATCCTTGCCGACTTTGTACCACTGCATTTTGTTTTTCTGATGCGTGCTGAAAGGGCAGCGTATGTCGCGCATGAAAATGGGGTCGCCGTACATTGAAAGGTCAAAAGACAGGGCTTCTCTTTTTCCGCGCGATGATTTCCCGACGGACACATCGGTTATCACGCAGGGTATGGCGAAATTTTCCCCGGCGAGTTCTTCCATCACGGTGTGCACGGCGTATTCAAGCACTTTTCCCATGCCCTCAAAAGCTTTCCCGTGTCTTATTGAAACTGCCCGTTTGCGCCTTCCTTTGATCATCTGATAACGTTTTTTAAGTTTTTCTGCGACAAAACCGATTCCCTCAAGTTTCTTGTCCGCCGCCGAAAAACGCGATATTTTGAATGAAAAGTGATAGCCCTGTCCGGTCATTATCGTCAGCGGCTCAAGGCCGAAGCGCGCGAAAACCTCCCTGATTTTCGCATAGGCCGGTTCTATCAGAGAGAATATCTCTTCGGGGTTTTTGTAGATTGCGCCGGGGTCATCTATGTTGAAGTATTCAATGTCAAGAACGCCAAGCGTGAATTCTATGTCCCAGACCGACCTGTAGATGTCAAGGCTCTTTTCCAGCAGATAATTAAAATATTCCCTCGGCGCCGACATGAATTCAATGTGTTTTTCCCGCAGGAGTTCAAGGCCGTAACCGACAAGGTACTGCGCTGTAAAAGAGTCGGGGTTGTCCGGCGAGCCGCCGCAGTATTCGGCGATCCGCTCCCTGATAACGGGGTTCTTATAATATTGGAAAAAATTCATCGCTTTCCTTTGTCACTCTATCCAACTCCAACTGAAACAATGCTAACATTTTATCCATATCCTGTCTATTCGCCGTTGGCGGCACCTCTATGGCTTTGCCTATGACATAGCGTCCGCTGGTAAAAGGCATGGGAATCTGCACCCTGTTCCAGTAGGAATCAATAAAAAACTTTTTTCTCACCCCCGCCGAGAGGGGAAGTATTACCGCCCCCGACATTTTCGCCATCTCTATTATGCCGGTTTTCGCTCTTTCCGGCGGCCCCTGAGGCCCGTCCACGGCGAGAGCGCCGTTGCATCCCGAGCGGAGCGCCCGTATCATGGCTTTTAACGCCCGCACGCCATCGGAGCTTGAAGAGCCCCGCACGACCTTCAGGGTGAAGAAACGGTGGATAACCGTCAGCACCTCTCCCGCGTCTGAGGTTGAGGCGAGTATTACAAGGTTTTTTCCCACGGCGAAGGGGAAGAGCATTAATTGCCTGCCGTCCCAGAAACCGTAAATATATTTTTTTCCGGCCGCCTCCACTTTTTTCTGATTCCCGGCGCCTGACACTTTCATCCTCACGGTTTTCATCAAAGCCCAGCAGATGAGCGAATAGACGAGCCCCAGAAAGGGAAACAGGCTTTGCCTGACAAAGGGCCTGAAAAAACGCCATATTTTTTTTAGCGGTTTCGGTATGTTCGGTTTATGCATTTTTTTAGTATAATAAAATTATGGAGCAAAAGACAAATCAGGAAATTAAACGCGCCGAGGCTTTGCGCGCCAAAAAAAACAAGCTGCGCATCCTCGTGTGTCCCGACAGTTTCAAGGGCTCTCTCTCCGCTGAAGAGGCCGCCTCATGCATAAGGGATGGCCTGGAAAGGTCCACCCTCCTTGCTGACATCAGTCTTTTGCCTCTCGCCGACGGCGGCTCCGGCACCGCCCGTATAATCGGGAAGTCCCTCGGCGGCGGGGAAGTGATGAAAACGGTCACGGACCCCTCCGGTAAAAAGCTGAAGGCCTCTTATTTTATCGCGGCTTTGCCCGGCGGGCATCCCCCGGACAAAAGTGCGTTTATAGATCTGGCCTCGGCAAGCGGCCTGTCGCTGTTGGAAAAAAAAGACATGAATCCCCTGCGCGCAAGCAGCCGCGGTACAGGTGCACTCATCAATGACGCTATTTCCCGCGGATGCGCGGAAATATTTGTCGGCCTGGGCGATTCGGCCACGGTTGACGGCGGCGCGGGGATGCTCGCGGCCATGGGCGCGCGGTTCCTGGATAAACACGGCAATCACATCGCCGACGGCGGCGAGGCATTGAAGCGCCTGGACAAGATAGACATATCCCATTTGTTGAAAAAAATAAAAGGCGTTAAATTTACGGCGCTGGCCGATGTGACGAATCCTCTTATCGGGCCGCGCGGGGCCGCGGCCGTGTTCGCGCCCCAGAAAGGCGCGACTCCGGGTGAAGTGAAGATTCTTGAAGGAGCTCTTTCTCATTATGCAGGAATTATAAAAACCGCCATGGGAAAAGATGTCAGCTGTATGAGCGGCGGAGGAGCGGCAGGCGGCGCGGGTGCCGGCATGGCGGCTTTTCTTGACGCCGAAATAAAATCGGGCATTGAAATGCTGGCTGAACATCTGAAACTGGAAGAAAAAATATCTTCCTCTGATCTGGTGATAAGCGGCGAGGGCAGGGTTGACTCCCAGAGCTTTTCGGGCAAAACCCTCAGCCATGTCGTGAAAACGGCCGCGGAACACGAGAAAACAGTTGTGGTGTTCGCCGGCAAACTTGAAGAGGGCATCAAAGACAACAAAAACATGGTTTTTATAAAAATCACGCCTTTTAAAATGGATCCGGCGGAAGCCGTTAAAAACGCGCCGGCATACCTGACCCGCGCCGCGCGCAAACTCGGCGACCTCCTCAGCGGAAAATTTTAATTTGCATTATTTTTTGGAAAATGATAAATTAGTCCTATGCGTGCCAAAGCCCTATATTACGACGATAACATAAGCGCGGCATCTCTTATTGACCTCCGCGCTGTCAAAAAATACGAGAATTCCTGTTATTTCAAAAACCCCGCCGGCGCCTTCATCACTTTTCTCAAAAGCCCCAATCAGCTCGTGCCGGGAGGTATAGAATTCGCGGAAGATGTGTACGGAGAATTGGAGAAGCTGGATGAGCTTTCGCTGGAACTGATTTCCGGAGAAGCCAGATCGCTGGAACTCCCAGCCGAATGCGGAATATCTTTTGAAGCCGCGGCGAAAGCTGAAGATAAATGGCGTCTCGCGCGGGATGATTTTAAGAACATCCTGGATTTTCTGATTGCCGGGAGGAACTGGAAAAAACTTTTAGGCATAGGCGGCGGCCTGACGCCTTCAGGCGATGATTTTCTCGTGGGATATATCGCCGCCAAAAAAATGGAAGGAATGGAAATCCCCTTCAAGCTTGATCTTTCCTGGACGACGCCCCTGAGCGCGCATTTTCTCAAGGCTGCCCTTAACGGCAGATTTTCAAATCAGATAAGCGCTTTTATAAAGGAAGGGGATCTTTCAATCCTTTCTTTCGGAGGCAGTTCCGGCGCCGCCACGGCTTTGGGCGTCCTAAAAGGCCTGGCGGAAAACGAGTGCCTGCGCCGGGCCGCGGACAAAAATAATACGGAGGTTGCAAGCTGATGCTGAAAAATTTTATTCTGAAAAATAATTATAACGACTCCGTCGTGCTGATGACCGCCGCAAACGGCGTGAGGAATGAATTCTCCAACAAAAATGTTTCAGCCGTGATGGCGACACCCCAGAACATGGAACTGCTGGAGAGTCTCAATCTTCTTTCCGATGAGGGGAAGAAGGCCGTAAGCGCCGATCTCATATTCGCGATTGACGCGGATAACGCGGAAACAGCCGAAAAAATGTTTGAGGCTTTTCAGAAACACCTGTCCGCCAAAGCCTCAGGGAAAGACAGCGGGAAGTCTGAGGACAGCTCTTTTGACACGGCGCTTTCGGGCGATGCGGCCCTGGTGCTTATGTCCATACCCGGAAGATATGTCGCTAGGGAAGCGGCGAGGGCTCTCGGCGCAGGCAAAAATGTGATGGTCTTCAGCGACAATGTGCCGCTGGAGGAAGAGCTCCGGTTAAAAAAACTTGCGCTTGAAAAAAAACTTCTGTTCATGGGCCCCGATTGCGGCACCTGCATTATCAACGGCAAGGGGCTGGGTTTCGCCAATGTCATTAAGCCGGGAAACATAGGTATTGTGGGCGCCTCAGGTTCCGGCATTCAGGAGCTGACCTGCGCCATAGACAAAATGGGACAGGGCATGTCGCAGGTTATAGGAGTGGGGGGCAGGGACATTAAAAGCGCTGTCGGCGGCTTGAGCATGCTCGCCGCGATGGATTTGCTGGAAAGTGACAGGAACACCGATATCATTATTATAGTGTCCAAACCGCCCGACGCCGATGTGGCGGATAAGCTCATTTCAAAAGCCAAATCGGGAAGAAAGAAATATGTCATCAATTTTCTTACAATGGAACTCAAAGATTTCGGCAACATACAATTCGCTTCCAATCTTGAAGAGGCGGCGGTCAGGGTCTGCCGCCTGCTGGATAAAAACGCGGCCCTGCCTGTCTCGTCCCGTGCGCTTCCGAAGCTCAAAGACAAATATCTCCGCGCTCTCTACGCCGGAGGGACGCTCTGCTACGAGGCGCTCTATCTGCTCAAAGACATTGAGATATTCTCTAACACGCCGATAAACAAGGACCTCGCGCTGAAGGATGTTTTTAAAAGCGTTAAAAATTCTCTCCTGGATATGGGAGAAGATGATTTTACGAGGGGCTACCCTCATCCGATGATGGATTTCACGCTGAGGAAACAGAGGATAGTGCAGGAGGCGGAAGACCCTGACACCGGCGTCATACTGCTGGACTGCACTCTCGGATGGGGCTGTCACGATGATCCCGCGGGGGAGCTTGCGGAAGCGATAGCGGAGGCGAAAAAAATAAATCCCGCTCTTGTTTTTATCACTCCCATTACCGGTTCTTCGGGCGATCCTCAGGGTTTTGACGCGCAGCGGAAAAAACTGGAGGACGCCGGGGCGCTCGTTTACCACACGAACAGGCAGGCGGTTGAGGCTGCCCGCGACATCCTTTTCTCAAAATGAGCGACTATCTTAAAAAAATTGCCGGCCCCACCAACGCCGCGCTGTACAGAATATGCCCCGCCTCAAGTATTGAAAGATACATAATCTCAACGCCGGCCACGAGAAAGATTCTTAACATGCCCGAGATACACGGTTTTGAATACACCTATCTTTTAAGGAAAGGCCTTGAGAATTTTCTGAAAACCCCCTTCGCCGCGAAATTTTTTGCCGACGCCGGCGGCGGAGCGAAATATTCCGCGCTGCATTTTCTGAGAGGCGGGTTGAATTTCAACTTCATAGAACAGTTTTACAAGTGCTACGGTTTCACGAAAGTCAACGCTTCTTTTATGACATCCCAGAGGGTGCAGAAGGGCAAGCACTGGCAGATCAAGCACGACCAGTACAGAAAATTCTCGCTTGAAGGCGTGACTTCGCTCATCGCGGGGGATGTCATAGCCACGGGCACGACACTTCAGAACGGCTTTGACTGCATACTGGACATGGATGTCAAACTGGACAGGTTCATCTTTTTTACGATAGGCACGCCTTACACGGAGAAGATCATCGGCGCTTATGAGAAAAAATTCAGGAAAAAGAACCGGAATTTCAAGGCATATATTTTTTATATAGAGGGCCGTTTTGAGCTCGTTGAGAAAAAAGGAGAACTGCCCTTCGCGATAGACGGCACCGATCTTATCAGGACAAAGGCTCTTTTGAGCCCTGAATTTGAGGCCTCGCAGACCATTGCCTCGCGAATAGAAAGATGCGCCATTTATGATGTCGGGGCAAGGGCATTCAACTGGAGAAAACATTTCAGGGATATCGTGGAGTACTGGCAGCAGCTCAGCAAGAGCGAATACAGCGTGCCTGAAATCTACAATCTGCGGCACCCCTTTCCCTACGCCGATTATGACGAATACGAGAAAGCCAAAAAAAAGATTTGGCCGGAACTCTCAAAAGACACGGTCAAAAGGCTGTATGAAAGAGAAATCAAAATGCTGCTTCGCACGATAAAGCTGGACTCCTGGAGCTTTTTCGCCCAGCGGCTGAAGTTTCTCAAAAATTCCGCTCAGACGATAAAATGGAGGAATGACGATGTTTAAGAACGATAAGCTCATCAACCTGGGCGTGGCTCGCTTTTATGACGCTCTAAAAAAACAGGGCGCGGATGTGGAAAACGCGAAATTCACGCCTTTTGCCGGCGGAGATACGGAAATGGCGGCTCTTCTGGATTCGCTGGAACAGATAAAAGATGAGATAGACGCGGCAAACGCCGAGGCAATCCGCCGCATCAACGAATCAACGCCCGTGCTTATCGCCGTAGCCCGCGCGAAGGATGTGATACCGGGCATGAAGAAAAATCTGCTCCTCCACGCGGGGCCTCCCGTGACGAAGGAAAAGATGTGCGGCCCCGTTATGGGCGCGGTGCTGGGCGCCATCGTTTACGAGGGTCTGGCCCAGGATCTCAAAGAAGCGAAGGTTCTCGTTGACCGGGGTGAGATAGAGTTTTCTCCCTGCCATCACCATTCCTCCGTGGGGCCCATGGCCGGTGTGGTGTCCGCCTCAATGTGGGTTTATGTGGTGGAAAATAAAAAGTTTGGCAATAAGGCCTACTGCACGCTCAACGAGGGGCTCGGAAAGGTGCTGAGGTTCGG
This sequence comes from Elusimicrobia bacterium CG03_land_8_20_14_0_80_50_18, assembly GCA_002780705.1. Classification (GTDB taxonomy): domain Bacteria; phylum CG03; class CG03; order CG03; family CG03; genus CG03. Next base: position 9,683 of record PEUP01000005.1, read on the forward strand.
CGCCAATTCTTCCGATGTGCTGAAGCATCTCAAATGGATGGAAGAGGTGCTGGCGCCGTCTATGAACGAGGCTCTCAAAGAATCAAAAAACGGAATAGACATAAAAGCCATTACCTCTCAGGCCCTGATGATGGGCGACGAATGCCACAACAGGAATGTCGCGGCGACGGATATTCTCATAAAAGAGCTGCTCCCTCTTTTTCTCAAGACGGGAATAGCGAAAAATGTAATAAAAGAAATCATTGATTTCATAGCGTCAAACCCGCACAGCTATCTCAATGTGTCCATGGCCGCCTGCAAAGCGACCGCCGATACGATAGCCGGCCTGGACAAATCAACCCTCGTCTCCGCCATGGCCAGAAACGGAACGGAGCTCGGCATCCGCGTGGCGGGTGTTGGCGATGAGTGGTTCACGGCTCCGGCGGGAATACCCAAAGGCCTTTATTTCGCCGGCTACGATGAGAGTGATTCCAACCCCGACCTCGGCGATTCCACGATTTCGGAGACAGCCGGCATCGGGGCTAACGCCATGGCCTCCGCTCCGGCTATCGTCAAGTTCGTCGGCGGCACGCCTGACGACGCCATGAAATTCACCAAACAGACCTATGACATATGCGCGGGGGAGTCGTCTAATTTCCAGATCCCTTATCTGAATTTCAGGGGCGCGCCTGTCGGGTTTGATATCAGAAAGATCGTCGCGAAACAGCAGCCGCCTTTCATAAACACGGGCATAGCCCACAAGGACGCGGGCATAGGACAGATAGGCGCGGGGCTTCTTTACGCGCCCATGGAATGTTTCAAGGCCGCCCTCAAACGGTTCGCCGACAAAAACCTTTCCCCCAAGTAATTTTTCTTGACCGCGGGGAGCATTTATTGTTAAAATGACCCGATGAAAAAGAGCAATCTTAATTCTGTGGGCAAGTCGGAGATAAGAAAGGACGCCTTTTCAAAGGTGACGGGGCGCTCTCTCTTTATCAATGATGTCAAGTTCCCCGCCATGCTCTACGCCGCGACGGTGCGAGCGCCGAAACCGCACATAAAAATTTTGTCCATAGACGATTCCGCGGCTAAAAAACTGAACGGCGTGCAGGGCATCTATTACGCCAAGGATGTGCCCGGCGACAACAGGGTTCCGCTGGTGTTTCAGGACTATCCTTTCCTCGCGGAAGGCACGGCGAAATTTCAGGGACAGGCCGTCGGCCTTGTGGCCGCGGAAGATCCCGAGACAGCCAAACTCGCCGCCGCCATGGTCAAAATAAAATACAGAGAACTGCCCGCTGTTTTTGACCCGCTTGAGGCGATGAAGAAAAACAGTCCGAAGATATACGGAAAAGACAACATCTTCAAAAAATTCACGGTGAAGAAAGGCGATGTCAAAAAAGCCGGAGCCGATATTGAGATAGAGGATGTGTTTAGCGTGAACTATCAGGTGCACGCCTATCTTGAGACGCAGGGCGCCATCGCCGTGCCCCGCGACGACGGAGGAATGGATGTTTACGGCTCCATGCAGTGCCCTTTTTATGTGCAGGACGCCGTGGCGAAGGTTCTGGGCCAGACATACAACAAGGTGACGATAATACAGCAGACGACCGGCGGCGCCTTCGGCGGAAAGGAAGATGTGCCCTCAATCGTCTGCGGCCACGCGGCGATGCTCGCGCGCCTGACGGGGCGCCCTGTCAAGCTGATATACGGCAGGGAAGAGGATTTCCGTTCAATGTCCAAAAGGCATCCCGGCTGGGCGAGGATAAAATACGGCGCGAAGAAAAACGGGAAGATCGTGTCCTGTAAGGTGAAATATGTCCTGGACGGCGGCGCCTTCGCGACGCTCAGCCCCATTGTCCTTTGGAGGGGCACGGTGCACGCTTCCGGGCCCTACGAGATAGACAATGTGCTCATTGAGACCTACGCGGCCGCGACAAACAAGGTGCCCTGCGGGGCCTACCGCGGTTTCGGCCAGCCTCAGATAGCTTTCGCCAATGAATCGCTGCTCGACATGCTCGCCGAGAAACTGAATATGAATCCCGCCCGCCTTCGCGAAATCAACGCCATTAAAAAAGGCGGCACGACGGCCACAAACCAGAAGATAACGGAAAGCATAGGATTGCGCAAAACACTGGCTCTGGCGAAAAAATCCGCGGGCTGGTCAAGAAAATGGAAAAAACCGTCGTCAAAGAAAGGCGTGAAAAAATACGGTATAGGCATGGCATCCTCGATTTACGGTGTCGGTCTGGGCGCAGGGGGGCAGCATCTGGCCAAGAGCGGTTCTTTTGTGCAGATTGAACCCGACGGAAGCGTTCTCATCGCCGTGGGCAACACCGAAATGGGCCAGGGCGCGCGCACGGTGCTTTCGCAGATAGCGGCCGAAACCCTGGGGGCGCCTTACGAGCTTGTGGACATGATGCCCACTGACACATCCAGGGTGCCGGATTCGGGTCCCACAGTGGCCTCGCGCACAACCGTCATGAGCGGCACATCCATTATGAACGCCTGCAAAGCCATACGCGGGCGCATTGACAAAGTGGTCCGCCAGGAACTTAAAG
>PEUP01000005.1:12251-19363 GCA_002780705.1 Elusimicrobia bacterium CG03_land_8_20_14_0_80_50_18
TTTTACAAAGCGGGAAACAAGAAGGCGGCTTATGCGGATATAATAGCCCGCTGCTGGGCGCAGAGAGTGCATTTAAGTCAGGCCGGCTGGTTCCGTGTTGAAGGGACAACATTCGGAGAAAAAGACGGACAGGGGAACCCTTATTTTGTTTACACATGGTCCACGATGATAGCGGAGGTGGAGGTTGACACCGAAACCGGCCTCGTGGAAGTGCTGAATTTCATAAGCGCCCATGACATAGGCAAAGCCGTCAATCCCCAGCAGGTTGAGGGCCAGATACAGGGTGGGGGCCTCCAGGGAATAGGATACGCTCTTTCGGAAAATCTCGTGGTGGACGGGGGCTGTATGAGGAATCCCGATTTCGCGGGATATATAATTCCCACAGCGATGGATTCTCCGGACATCGTGCCCATAATAGTTGAGGAAAAATACCCGAAAGGGCCTTACGGCGCCAAGGGCCTCGGCGAGCCGCCTCTGATATGCGCGGCTCCCGCCATAGCCAACGCCGTTTATAACGCCACGGGCAAAAGGCTCAATGACCTTCCTTTGATACCTGAGAGGGTGAAATGCGCATAAGTTTTAAAATAAACGGAAAAAAAGTCAGCGTGGACGTCGCGCCTGAGGCGAGGCTTCTGGACATCATAAGGGACGAGCTTGGCCTCACGGGGACGAAGGAAGGCTGTTCCAAAGGCGAGTGCGGGGCATGTTCTGTCATCGTGGACGGGGAGCTTGTGAATTCCTGCCTTTTTCCGGCCTCGCAGGCGGAAGGCCGCGTGATAACCACGATAGAGGGCCTGAGCCTCGGAGATAAAATCCACCCCATACAGAAGGCTTTTATAGACGAGGGCGCTGTCCAGTGCGGTTTCTGCACGCCGGGAATGGTGCTGGCGGCCAAGGTGCTGCTGGACAAAAAAAGAAATCCTTCGGAGGAAGATATCAAAAAAGCTCTCTCGGGGAATCTCTGCCGCTGCACGGGCTACACCAAAATAAAAAACGCCGTGAAGAAAGCGGCCAAAAAAAGATGAAAAAATTTATAAAGGTCAGCCGCCTCGCCGCTCTCGGCCGGATAAAAGAAGAATGCGTTTTTCTCGCCGGCGGCACCGATATCTATGTGGCGCTCAACGACGGGGCTCTGGCCTGCGCGACGCTCTGCGACATATCCCCGCTCAAAACGCTGGACGGAATCAAGCTCAAAGGAAAAAATATAAGCGTCGGAGCCCTGACGACTTTCGCTTCAATAGCGAAGTCGGCGGTCATAAAAAAATACGCCGCGTGTCTGGCTGAAGCCGCACAGGAAGTGGGCTCGCCCCAGATAAGAAACCGCGCCACCATAGGCGGCAATGTCGCCAACGGCTCTCCGTCGGGGGATTCCATTCCCGCGCTGTATGTCTTAAAGGCGCTGATAAAGACGAACCGCCGCTCCGTCGCTGTTGAGCAATTTTTTACGGGCCCGAAAAGGACCGTTCTCAAAAAAAACGAGCTGATAACCGAAATTCTGATACCCCGGAAAAAAACAGTCTCTTCTTTTATGAAAATCGGCGCGCGAAAAGCCCTCGCCATTTCAAAGGTGTCGGCCGCCGCGGCTCTGGATATCAGAGGCGGAATCATAACTGAAGCTTCCATAGCTTTCGGGGCCGTCGGGCCCACCGTCATAAGATGCGGCAAGACCGGAGAGTTCCTCACAGGCAAAAAGCTTTCCGGAAATGTCATCGCGAAGGCCTCTCAAATAGCCGCCGGCGAAATCTGTCCCATAGACGATTGCCGCAGCTCAGCGAAATACCGCCGTGAATGCGCCGCTGTCATTTTAACGCGCATACTGAGGAATAATTGAACACAGACGGGATTTTCTGGCTGGGGCAGTCGGCTTTCAGGATAGAATCAGGCGGGAAGGTGCTCTACATTGACCCTTATATGATTGAGGATTCCGCCAAAAAAGCCGATATTATTCTCATAACGCACGCCCATTTTGATCACTGTTCCGCTGAGGATGTCAAAAAAATAATCAAGAAAGACAGTATCGTCGCGGCGGCTGAAAGCTGCGGGGGTAAACTGGATTGCGATATCAAAAGCATGAGGCCCGGCGACAGGCTGGATGAGGCGGGCTTTTCCGTCAGGGCTGTGAGGGCTTATAACAACGACAAGAATTTCCATCCGAAAAGCAACGGCTGGCTTGGCTTTGTTATAAACCTGCCGGACGGGAGGACAGTCTATCACGCGGGTGACAGCGACCATATAGACGAGATGAAGGATATAAAAAACATTGACATAGCTTTACTGCCCGTCGGGGGCACCTACACAATGAACGCGGAAGAAGCCGCGGGGGCGGCCCTGAGCATATCGCCCAAAATAGCCGTGCCCATGCATTACGGCTCGGTGGTGGGCTCCGTCGCCGACGCTGAGAAATTCGCCTCTCTTCTCAAAGGCAAAATCAAAACTGTCATCCTGGGGGGCTAATGCGCCGGCCGGTTCCCATTATACTGTCCGCGGGTTTTTCTTCAAGGATGAAGGAATCCGGCAGGGGCATCAAGGCCCTTCTGGAAATAAGGCCGGGCGTTACATTTTTAGAAGAAATTTACGGCAAAGTCTCGGATTTTTCCGGCAAAGTTATCGTCGTTCTCGGCGCGGATAAAGACGAGATTGTCAGGCGCGTCAATATGCCTGAAGCTGAAATCGTTTATAACGCCGGTTTTGAGAAGGGGATGTTTTCGTCGCTGAAGAAGGGTCTGTCAAGCTTGTCTCCCGGAAAGGCTTTTATGATCAATCCTGTGGACTGCCCGGCGGTGAAAAAAAGCACTTACGAAGCCCTCATCCGGCAATGGGAAAGATCTCCGGAGAGGGTACACATTCCTTCTTTTAAGGGCCGCCGCGGCCATCCGGCAATCTATCCCGCCCGTCTGGTTAGTGAAATACTTGACAGCCCCGACGACTTGAGCGGAGGGCTGAATTTTTTCATTGAAAAAGAAAAAGAAGCGATTTTGCACTTTGACACAGCCGATAAAGGTGTTATAATGGATATCGACACGCTCGCGGATTATCAATGTCTCGCGGACGCTTTTAAAGGGGGGAAAAATGATTGATGTAGACAAGATGAAAGCCATTGCCGACTCCGGCATGCCGGCCGTCATAGCGACGGTCACAAAGAGCGCCGGTTCGGTGCCGCGCGGTCCCGGGGCTTCCATGGTGATTTTCTCCGACGGTTCAACGAGCGGCACGGTCGGCGGCGGCGCGCTTGAAAAAATGGTTGAGGCGGAAGCGGCGCTCGCTCTTCAGAAAGGCGCGTCCCGAAGCGTTTCGTTCAACCTGAGCGCGGCGGGTAAAAAAAACCGCGTGAACACGGGAATGCTCTGCGGCGGTGAGACCGAAGTTTTTCTGGATGTTTACAAGCCTCCGGTTAAGCTGTTGATATGCGGAGCTGGCCATATAGGCAGGGCGCTTGCTGAGATTGCCGCTGTGATGAAATGGGATTGCGAAATAGTTGACAACAGGGAAGAATATATCAAGAATAGCGGTGTAAAAAAGGCAAGATTCACCGCTTCGTATAAAAAAGCCTTTGACGGAAAAAAGTTAGGCGGCGACACGGCGGTGGTCATCGCCACGCATGGACACGCGGGCGACGCGGACTGTCTTGAGGGCGCGCTGAAAACAAAGGCCTTTTATATAGGCATGATAGGCAGTCGTGTGAAAGTGCCGGCGACTTTTGCAAAACTGCTTAAAGCTGGTGTAAAAATTGACAGCAGGGTTTATTCCCCTGTTGGAATGGATCTGGGCGGCGAGAGCCCTGAAGAAATAGCTTTGTGCATAGCGGCTGAAATAATGAAAGTGCGGAATAATGCTTTGGGCGGTCATCTGAGGATGGCCCCGGGGAGGAAATCAAAATGAGGGTTTATCTCATAGCGGAAAAATTAAAGGTGAGCGTGGCGGATATCCTCAGGGCGGCGAAAAAACTCGGCATGAGAAAAAAATACGCCATATCAAATCTGACCGAGTCTCAGGAAGAAAAGATAAAGGCGCTCATAAATAAAAAAAACAAAAAAGGCGCGAAAAAAAAGCTCCTTGCGGATTTGAAAAACTCTGGCAAAAAACCGGGTTCTCCCGTCAAAAAGCCGCCGGAAGAGCCCGTTCACAAAGAGGTGTTTATAGACACTGGCCCGGCCATTCCCGCCAGATACAATGATGAAACTCTCGTTATAATGCCCCGCGACCCCTCATGCATGTTCGCTTACTGGGAAATAAGCCGCAGGATTTACGGGCCTCTTGTTCTCAGGGTCTATGAGCTGGACGATTCCGGTGACAGGTACTATTTTGACAGCGATGTGGACGGGCTCATCAACAACTGGTATGTGAAAGTGCCGCACCCGGGAAGGAAATACAGAGCCGAGATCGGCTATATGAGCAACGGCGTTTTTACGCGTATCCTGTCCTCAAATGTGATAGATGTGCCCAGCTCTTCCATTTCCGATGAATCGGACGAGGACTGGATGATAGTCAAAGAAGACCTGAGGGAAATCATAAAAGACAGCGGTCTTGGTAAGGAATCCAGAAGCAGTCTGCGCCAGGCGCAGTCCAACACGAGGTTACTTTTTGAAATACTGAAAAAAGGCAAGGTCGCGGGAAGCTCTTCGTCATTAGTAAAGAAAAAATAAATGCTCAAGGGCTACCTCTGCATTGTTCTTCACGCGCATCTTCCTTTTGTCCGTCATCCGGAATTTCCCGATTTTCTTGAGGAAGACTGGTTTTACGAAGCCGTAACCGAAACATACATCCCGCTTCTTCTTGCGATGGAGAGGCTTGAGAAAGAAGGCCTTGATTTCCGTCTGACAATGTCGGTGACGCCGCCCCTGGCGAACATGCTCTCCGACAAACTTTTAATGGAGAGATATTCCAGGTATCTTCAAAACCTGGAAAGATTGAGCGAAAAGGAAGCCAAACGCGCCCTTAAGGTGACGGCCATAAAACCGGCTGTTGAGATGTACAGGCAGCGTTTCCGTGACTGCCGAAGGTTTCTGAACAAGTACAGCGGCAATCTGATCAAAGCTTTCAAATATTTTCAGGACAAAGGTGTTCTTGAGATAGTAACATGCAACGCCACCCACGGTTTTCTCCCGCTTATGTGCGAGAAGAAAGACCGCGAGGCCCAGGTGAGGGCGGCTGTGGCCGACTACCGCGAGAAATTCGGAAGAGCGCCCCGCGGTATATGGCTTGCGGAGTGCGGCTACACCTCCGGCGTGGATGAGATTCTCGCTGACAACGGCATAAGGTATTTCTTCACCGACACCCACGGCATACTTTACGGCCGGCCGCGGCCCAAATACGCCGTTTACGCCCCTGTTTACTGTCCGTCGGGCGTCGGCGTGTTCGCCAGGGATGTGGAATCTTCCATGCAGGTGTGGAGCGCCGAGTGCGGCTATCCCGGGGACAGCAGATACAGGGAATTTTACAGGGACATAGGCTATGACCTGCCGGAATCCTATATAGGAGAGCATCTTCATCAGGACCGGGTGAGAAGGAACATAGGTATCAAATATCACCGTATCACGGGCAAGGTGGCGCTGAACAAAAAGGATTTCTATAATCCCGCCGCCGCGATGCAGGCCGCCGACGAGCACGCCGGCCATTTCCTTTTCTGCAGAACGGCCCAGTGCGAGCATCTGTCTTCGGCGCTGGGGAGAACTCCGCTCATTGTCTCACCCTATGACGCAGAGCTTTACGGGCACTGGTGGTTTGAGGGGCCGGAGTTCATATACCGTCTTTTTAAGAGGCTCGCGGGCCAATCCCTAATACAGCCCGTCACGCCTTCGGGATATTTGAAAAAACATCCCAGCCTTCAGATACTCAGCCCCACGCCGTCGAGCTGGGGCGACAAGGGCTATAACGAGGTCTGGCTGAACTCTTCCAACGACTGGATATACAGGCATCTGCATCACGCGGCGCGGAAGATGATAGCGCAGGCGGAAAAAAATAAGAACGCATCCGGCATCAGAAAGCGCGTGTTGAATCAGATGGCGAGGGAGCTACTTCTGGCCGAATCCAGCGACTGGGCTTTTATCATGACGACGGGAACGATGGTGGCCTACGCGCAGAAAAGAACCAAAACGCATTTGAAAAATTTCCTTGAACTGGAACAAATGCTTGAGGCCGGCAATATAGATGAGAATTTTCTGAAAGTGTGTGAAGAAAGAAATAATATTTTTCCCGGCATGGATTTCAGGATATATATCTGAGGAGAAAGGGATTTTGTTTTGCTGGAAGAAAAAATAGGGGAACTTAATTTTTAAGAAAAGTTGTTCAAGTGAGCAAGAGGTATTTTGTAATTATTGAAAATATGAGTAATTTGAAGGTAAAAGAGGTGTATCACTGTAAGGTGTATAGGACAGGATAATTGTTTAGAATTGAAGCAGCTTGATGGTTGAACATTGCTTTCGCGGGAGGCGAATGGATAAACCATGACAGAGGAAACAGGAACGATTCAAAGCTCGACAGCTTACGGGAAGATTCAAGAACACTACTTAAATCCTGCAACTGGAGAAAATGATGGGTAACAATATTTTGTCGATGGCAAAAATGACTTTGATGCGGCAAATAAAAGATTATCAACAGAGAATTCGTGCATTGTATCCAACCCGTCTATATTACCATCTCCATCAGTATTAAGCTCTCCATCGGTGTTTGTTGAACTGGAATCTTTTTGAAAGGCATCACGAGCCCGAACAATTACAGTTGCAAGACCGTCAAATCCAGATTGGTCGGATGGAATACTTGCAGGCGCCTCATAAGTATCTTTATCAAAATATGTTTTTGACCAAGTCCCAGCAGAAAAATAAACAGGACTTGCCCCTGTTGTCTCACCCTGCGGGTCATAAAACCTTAAAAAATATGGAGGAAACCAAGCAATGAGAAAAGGAATAAAAGGATTATTAGTGTGTTGTTTTTTATCAATCGTTGTGATGGGAGACCTTTATAGTCAGTATAGCTTACCCCAAAAACTGGACAGGGAGTTAAGGTGATTTTTAAAGGCAAAAAACAGGGCTCGCAGAACTCCGAATTTGGCAGAGAAACTGCTAAAATGGAAGGCAGAAAAAGGGGGGTACGGAGATGAGTCAAAAGAATCATTA
>PEUP01000030.1:0-5482 GCA_002780705.1 Elusimicrobia bacterium CG03_land_8_20_14_0_80_50_18
ATGGCGAAGGCCGCGGCCACGAGCATGACGGAGCCGATGGCCAGGCCGTCAAGGCCGTCGGTGAGGTTGACAGCGTTAGAGGAGGCCACGATGATGATTGCGGTGAAGAGAATATAAAAGGCTCCTGTGTAAAGCACCACATTCTTGAGAAAGGGAATGGTGATGGCTGTCTGGCCCCCGGGAAAAGCCGGATAAAACAACATATATATCCCGAGGCCTATCCCCACCGCCGCCTGAAACATGAGCTTTGTCTTTGCCGAGAGGCCTCTTGCGGATTGTTTTTTAATCTTTTTGTAGTCGTCCATGAAGCCGCACAGCCCTAAGATGAAAAGCACGCTCACCGCTATGTATGTGAATTTGCAGTCCAGCCTCATCCACAGAAGAGCGTTTATGATTATCGCGGGGATGAGCACAACGCCGCCCATCGTCGGGATCGTCACTTTTTTGTGATGATTCACGAGCGAATCTTCCCTGACGGCCGTCAGAAGTTTTTTGCTCCTGAAATAGTTTATCCACAGGGGCGCGGCGAAATAGACAAAAGCGAAGGAAGTGATGATCCCGCCCAGGGCGCGGAATGAGATGTAGCGAAACAGGTTGAAGCCGAAGAAGAATTCTTTAAGCGGAACTAATAGCCAATAAAACATTTAACCTCCCAATCGTTTGCCGATGCGTCATTTTTTTAATATTTTTTTCACGGTCGCTATATCGCTGTAAGCTATTTTTTTTGAGCCCAGCACCTGGTATTCCTCGTGGCCTTTTCCCGCCACCAGTATTATGTCTCCCTTTTCAGCCATGGCGACGGCGCCCTCTATAGCTTTTTCGCGGTCCAGTTCCATCTTCCACGGCGGGTTCCCGTCAGTGAATTTCGCGGCTTCGGTTTTTCTCATGCCGACTTCTATGTCCAGAGCGATGGCGCGGGGATCCTCATGGCGGGGATTGTCCGAGGTGATCCATGAGAAATCAGAGTTCTCGGACACGGCCCTTCCCATTTCAGGCCTCTTGCCCCTGTCTCTGTTTCCTCCGGCTCCGAAAACCGTGATGATCCTTTTCTGCGTCAGAGGCCTCAGCGATTGAATGACCTTTTCCAGGGCGTCAGGCGTGTGGGCGTAGTCCACATAAACGGTGAAGCCTTTTTCCGACTCTATCCTGCTGAGGCGGCCTTTTATGTCCGTGATTTGCTCAAGGCCTTTTCTGATGATATCGCCGCTCTTGCCTTCCTCCCGCGAGAGAGCGAAAGCCGCCAGGGCGTTCATGGCATTGTGCTCACCCGGCAGCCTGAGCGCTACCCTGACTTTTTCCTGCGGGCTCTTTATCTCAATGACCGTGCCCGCGTTGTCCGTACTGATGATTTTTCCCTGATAGTCGGCGCGCGTGTTAATCCCGAAGGTGGCCTTTTTCAACGGCAGGCCGCTGATGATTTTTTCCGACCAGGGGTCATCGGAGTTTATCACCGCAAGGCCTTTGCCGTCATTGGCGTTGCTGACCTTCTCAAAGAGTTTGCGTTTAGCGGCGGCGTAGTTTTCCATGCTGCCGTGCCAGTCAAGATGCTCGCGTGAGAGATTCGTGAAGACCGCCGCTTTGAATGTGAGAGCTTCCGCGCATTTCCGGTCCAGGCCCTGGGAAGATATTTCTGTAAAACAGCTCGCCGCATGGGGGCTTTTAACGAATTCCGCCAGCAGTCTTGATATGTCAGCGGATTCCGCGGTGGTGTTGGGCAGAGTGAAGACCTTTTTGCCGAATCTGTAATTGACGGTGCCGAACACCGCGCAGGATTCTCCCGCGGCTTTGGCAATGCTTTCCAGCATGTAAGTGACGGTTGTTTTTCCGTTAGTCCCAGTGATGCCGTACAAAGCGATTTTTTTAGAGGGGAAGCCGTAAAAAGCCTCGGCCATGAGCGCCATGGCTGTTTTTACATCCTTCACCTGTATTCCGGGCGTTCCGGTTTCGGCGGGGTCCTGCGAGACAACGGCCGCCGCTCCTTTTCTAACAGCTTCCGGAATAAAGTCTTTTCCGTTGACGGCGCTGCCGGGCAGAGCGAAGAACAGGTCTCCCGTTTTTGTTTTCCGGCTGTCGTAAGAAATGCCCGTGACAGCGATGTCTCCGCCGCTCGCGTTGACAGGTTCTACCCCTGACATAATTATGAGTTCATCAAGTTTCATTTTTTTTAGCCCTTTGCGGCGCTGCGGCGGACCCGCCCGGCGGCACCCCGTAAATATCTATTATCGCTTTGACGGTGCGCTGAAAAGCGGTCGCGCCGACGATGCCGCCGTAGTAATACTCCTGCGGCTCATCCAGGGCGATGAATATAACGAATCGCGGATCATTTTTGGGAAAGAATCCGCCCAGTGATGAGAAATAAGTTTTCTCTGAATATTTGCCGGCCTTTGTGTCGAATTTCTGGGCGGTGCCCGTTTTTCCGCAGATTTCCCATCCGGGGACCCGGGCTCTCTCTCCGGTGCCGCCCTCCATGACCTGAAAAAGCATTTCTTTGACAGTGTCGGCGGTTTTTTTAGATATGGCTCGGCGGATTTTTTCAGTTTTACTCTTATGGGCTTTTTTGCCGTTGGCGGCGATTACGCTATCCAGTATGCGGGGTTTCACCAGCACCCCGCCGTTGGCTATCACCGCGAAAGACTGCGCCATTTGCAGAGGAGTGGCGGCTATTTCCTGGCCGAATGAGATATAGAGCAGGGAATGATTATCCCATCTGTCTATTCTTTTCAGCAGCCCTCTGGCTTCGCCGGGCAGTTTGACCTCTGTAGGGCTGCCGAATCCGAAATCCCGCGCGGTTTTATACAGGGCGTGTTTTCCAGTGAGACTTCCTATTTTGCTTGCGCCTATGTTGGATGAGAATTTGATGATGTCGCTGGCGCTGAGCCAGCCGTAGGGATCATGGTCGTTGATTTTGATACCGGCAAATTCAAATGTGCCGTTCTCGCAGAAGAATTTGTCTTCAGGCGTTACGACGCCATTTTCCAGAGCCGCGGCAATTGTCACTATCTTAAAAGTGGAACCCGGTTCCATGGCGTCCGCTATCAGAGGGTTCTTCAATAAATTCGCCGCGTCAGGCCCGGCCATGACAGAGGCGAGAATTTTGCCTGTGTGCGGCTCCATCACTATGCCGTAACCGCCGCGGGCATTATAACGCCCTACAGCGCTGTCTATTTCCTGATAAAGGAGTTTTTGCAGACGGCCGTTTATTGTCAGTTTTACACTGTCTCCTCCGGCGTGCAGCATATTGGGGTCATTGCTCAGCAGAAGTCTGCCGGTGGCGTCTATCTCTATGATTTCCCCCTGCCCGCCCTCAAGCTCTTTGTTGTAGCCGAATTCCACCCCGGCCGCGCCGGCGTTCTCGTAATTGGTAAAACCGCAAAGGGGGGCGTAAACCGCTTCATCAAAGTAAATGCGCTCCTGCGCGGGAATAAACTCCAGTTTTTTAGCGACAGGCTGCCGCATGAGCATTTTCGCGTCTTCGGGTGAGAGGAATCTTATGAGAAGCTGCCGCGAGTCGCTTTTTTCCGGCCAGCGCAAATTTGGCTCAAGGTTAGAGATGAGCGTCTTTTCCTGTGCGGTCAGTTGCTCTCCTCTTCTCAGGAAGACCCTCTTCCCGCGTATAGACGAGGCTATGATATCCCCGTCCGCGGTGACGATGCTGCCCCGCAGTTTTTTAACGCGCCCGAAAGCCCTCCTGCCGGCGGTGATCAGGGTCTTTTCCGCGGTGTGGAGGTATATTATCCTTACGCCTAGAGCGGTAAAGAGCGCTATGAAAAAGATGCTGACTATTGTGAAGCGCGCGTTACTTTGAGGCATTTTTATCATCCATGAAAACTATTTGCGCAGGTTCGGCTCTCCGGAGATTAAACTGCCGCTCTACGAATTTTTCGGTTTTGCCAGTCTCCGTGTAATTGTTTATCCGCCTGGCCAGCGTCATGTGCTCAAAATTTTTTTCCTGCCAGATCGTGTTGAGGGCGGATATCTGATAACCGGTTTTAATGGTTTCAGCGCTCTGCGCCACGATTATGCCTATGAGCGCGAGAAGCGCCGCGCCCCAGATGGCCGCGGTTTTTATAAGCTCGCCATGTTTGCTTTCGGCTTTGTGTCTTCGCGCGCGTGTCATGTTATTTGCGCGGCGCGAAGTCTGATGCTTCGGGCGCGCGGCTGGATGCGGCTTTGAGCGTGCGTCGCTTTGACGGCTTTTTTTGTAAGGAGTTCAATAGCGCCGTCAGAAGCGAGTTTTTTCAGCTCAGTTTTTACAATCCTGTCCTCAATGCTGTGGAATGTGAGGAAAACAGCGCGCCCGCCCGGTTTCAGGATTTCCTGCAGAAAGGAAAAGACTTTTCTCACATTGTCCATTTCGCTGTTTACGAAAATGCGCAGGGCCTGGAAAGTCTTGGTGGCTGGATGTGTTTTACCCCCGCGCGCGCATTTTTTTATGATATCGGCCAGTTGCGAGGCGCTGTCTATAGGGTGTTTTTTTCTCTCTTCCACGATGCTCTTTGCTATGCGCCGGGAGCGGCGCTCTTCGCCGAATTCATAGATTATGCCGGCGAGTTCTTTTTCCGGAAAAGAGTTGACAACATCCCATGCCTTTGGCCCGGCGCCGCCGGAGTTGTAGCGCATGTCAAGAAAATCGTCTTTCATGAAACTGAATCCCCGCTCCGAATTGAGCTGGTATGTGCCTACACCGAAATCAAAGAGTATGCCGTCCGCCGCCGGAAGGTTTTTGCTTTTGAGCAGAGCGGGCATATCGCAGTAGTCCGCGTTTTCAATTGTTATCCTGCTGTCGCGGAAGATCTCGTTTTTTTTGAGCAGTGAGCAGAGCTCTTTGTCCAGATCCGTCATGAGCAGGTTTCCCTTTTCTCCGAGTTCGTTGAGTATCACTTCTGAAAGATAGCCCATCCCCGCGGTGGCGTCTATGTAGAAACCATCCTTGTTTATGTTCAGGAAGCTTATGACTTCCGCGCTAAGAAGCGGGCCTTCTTTCATAGTCTGATATCCAGTTTGTCCGCGTAGAGGGCGTATGCCGCTGCGTTGGCGTTCTCATATTCGGCGAATTTCCCCGGCGGCCACAGTTCGTAGAATTGTCCGATTTTTATAATCAGCAGCTCTTTTTTAATTCCGCATTTCCGTTTGAGAGAATCGCTCAGAAGAATGCGTTTGTGGGAATCCGCTTTTACCGGACAGGAATGAGCGTAAAAGATCCTGAGGAATTTTCTGTTGTCCTTTGAGGCGTAATTGAGGCCTGCCAGCTTCGCGCGGATCTTCCGCCATTCTTTTTCGGGATACATGAACAGGCAGCCGTCAAGGCCGAGCGTCAGATGAAAGTTTTTTCCATCTCTAAGTATTTCTCCGCGAACGGAAAATCTGTTTTTTGAATCTAATTTATATATATTTTTAGAGTTTTTCAGCATTATCCCACTTTCTCCCACCGCCTATCTGTAAAACTATAAATTAAACGGGGCCTTCTGTCAATAAGAGCGAG
>PEUP01000030.1:5509-7855 GCA_002780705.1 Elusimicrobia bacterium CG03_land_8_20_14_0_80_50_18
AATTATTTGGAAGATGCCGCGATTATGGACTTTCTGCTGATGAATTGTTAGAATAGCTTCAAGATTATGGCAAAAATATCGAGATTACTAGACGCAGTTAAGGAATTAGAGATCGTAGTTCCTGAATTTCAACGGGAATATGTTTGGAGTTTAGAACAAGCAAAAGAACTGATGGTCTCGTTGTTTCAAGAATACCCCACAGGTAGCGTTTTGATTTGGGAAACGAATAGCCCCCCTGAAATAAAAAATAACGCGGTCAGGAGAGAAAGAATGGGCTGGATTAAGGTTTTACTTGATGGACAGCAACGGCTCACGACCCTCTATTTGCTTCTCAAGGGGGAAATCCCGCCTTACTATAAAGAATCCGATATTACGCACAACCCTCGCCACCTTTATTTCAACTTGAAGACGGCGGAATTCGGCTACTACCAAAAGCAAAAAATGAAGGATAGTCCATTTTGGAAATCAGTAGTTAGCTGTTTTAACGATAAGCTCGATGCCTTTACTCTGGTTGAAAATCTTCATCTTGAAGACGCGGAGGAAAAATTGGAAATTGGTAGGGCGGTCAATAAAAATTTGGCCCGCCTACGAGCGATATCTGATATTGATTATCATGTTCAATCAGTTCCTCAAGGACTTGATATAGACAAGAGCATTGACATATTTGATCGGGTCAATTCAATGGGAACAAAACTAACTGACGCAGAACTGGTTTTGACTCACATCGCTGGCAAATGGCCGCAAGCTCGCAGGGTAATGAAGCAGAAAATTGAAGATTACAAAAAGGCGAGGTTCTTTTTTGAACTTGATTTACTCACAAGATGTTTTGTTGTTCTGCTCACAAACTCAGCTCTTTTTAAAAAAATGACTGAAGAAATTTATCAGAAAACATCGGATGAAACTTATAAAGAAGTATGGGAAAAAATGGTAAAAATTTTGAATTATCTTATCCCTATTCTTAAACAATCAGCGTACATCAGCGGTAGCAAAGACATGAGCACAAATAATGTGCTTGTTCCGTTGGTTGCCTATCTATCAAAAAATGGTGGTTCGTTTGAGTCCGGACTTAAAAATCAGTTTTTGTACTGGATGTTTCTTGCTCTCATTTGGGGCAGATATAGTGGTCAAACGGACCAACGCCTAGATAGGGATGTTTACTTGGCTATCAATAGTTCACAGCCAGTTTTCGACTTGATAAACGAAATTGAGGAGCAAAGAGGAAGAAAAGAAATCAAACCCGCCGATTTAGAAGGACGCGGATCGGGGAATCCTCTCCATCGGATGTTGTATGTCATCACAAAATTTAATAAGGCAACTGACTGGGCAAATGGCGGTTCTCTCCAAGATACAATGGGAGATTACTACCGTATTCAAAGCCATCATATTTTTCCGCAAGCATTTCTATACAGAAATGGGTATGACTCAGAAAATCACCTTGATAAAAAGAAGGTGAATGAAATCGGTAACAGGGCTTTCATTACACGAGATGCCAATTTTGATATTTCCGATGAAAACCCTGCGGAATATTTGAAAAAAGTCAGCGAGAAATATCCGGAAGCATTAAAACAGCAAATGATCCCAATAGATCAATCCTTGTGGCAGGTTGAAAAATATAATGACTTTTTGGTAGCACGGCGAAAAATGATTGCCGATTCTATCAATTTGTTCTTGGAAAATTTGAAAGGACGGGAGATGGAGGAAGCTATAAATTACGAGGAAATCATAAAAGGGGGAGAAAACGACTATGTAGAATTTAAGTCATCTCTCCGATGGGATTATGAACGGGGAAATGTAAATAAATTGATGGAACATATTATTGCCAAAACAATCTCCGCTTTTATGAATTCCGAGGGTGGAAAGTTGCTTATCGGAATCAGTGATGTTGGAGAAATTCTTGGAATTGATAAAGATTGTGCTACTCTCAAAAATAAAAACAAAGATGGCTTCTTGCTACAATTAACCCAAGTTATCAATCAATACTTAGGCAAAGAGTTTAATCAGTATACGAGTATTAAGATTATACAGATTGAAAATAAAGAGGTGAGCGTTATTGATGTAATGAATAGTGCAATGCCAGTGTTCTTAAAAAACGCCGATAAGGAAGAGTTTTATATCAGAGCGTCTGCTTCCTCACAGCCAATGAGTATTAGAGAAGCGAACGAGTATATCAGGACTCATTGGGAAGAATAAAGGAGACTGTTGCACGAACATTTTTTTCAGTAGCCGCAAAGCTCGCTTTGCCTCTATAATCTAACATTTTTCCCCAATTTTCCAAGTACAATTATTGATTATTCTGTTTTCATGATGTAAAATGCAAAATATGCAAATAATAAAACAGTTAGAAAA
>PEUP01000036.1 GCA_002780705.1 Elusimicrobia bacterium CG03_land_8_20_14_0_80_50_18
GTGATTTATGTCACAAAGTTATTTCGCGGCGTTTTTTTTGAAAAAACGGACGATATTTTCAGCTTTTGCCGTCGGGACGATATATGAGCCGTTCTCGCCGGGCACACGGGCGCAGAATCCGCCCCCTGAGGCCCTGGCCAGTTCCCACACGGCGACAGTCCCGTCATTTTTCGTTATTTCAATTCTGTGTGACGGAATAAAATCTTTGTCATAAAAATCAGAGGCGCTCATATTCAGACATGCCGAAACAAAGTCATAAAAATCTTTGGGCGACTCTATCTGACTGTCCCAGCCCGATTCACCTCTTGAAAAGCTGAGGACTTTTTCGCCGCCCTTAACACCCAGAACCGAAACATCCTCTTCCCTGACCGAAGCTATGCGGCGTTTGCGGTAGTATCCCGCCTCCGTCATCAGACGGTCACGCCTCAGACCTCCGGCGAGATATGATTTTGAGTCATTTTCAAAACCCGCGTAAAAATGATTCCTGCCGAAGGCCTGTTTGCCTATCAGAACAGAAACTGATTTTTTGCCGGACAGCGTGATCCTTATCGCGCTTGACGAGCTCAGACCGTTCTCAAAGCGTTTTTCGCTTGACAGCGACATGACGCTTTCAAATATCAGGTTCCCGGCTTCCGAGGCCAGCGTCCGCGCGCGGCGGGTGTCGGCTGGAAAATTCGTGGATGTGATTATTTCCCATTCGCCGGCTCTTTTGACAAGGCGGATTTTGTCCCCACTTTGAAAATCCTCGAGCTCCAGCGCGCTTATGTTTTTAATTTTCGCGAAAGGCCGGATTCCCGACGGAGTGCTCCGTATAAAATGATGTATGACGGCCGCGAGTATAAGTATGCCGAGCGCCGCGGATAATTTACGGTTCATAGACCCGTTTAAAATACTCTCTCTTTAAGGCGCTTTTTCTCCAGACTATCAGCCCCGTGATAAGAAGAACGAGCGGGCTGAAAAAAATATTGACATATTTGAATGCTATCCGGGCGGGGGATGATATCTTTTTCAGCGGCCTGAACCGGACACCCTTGCTCCTTATCTCTATCAGGTCCGTCTCCTGAACAAGCCAGTCTATTATGTTGAGGAAAAACAACGCGTTGGAAGGATCCTCGGCAAGGGACGATTCCAGAAACCTTGAAGTGCCCAGCAGCGCCAGCCTCAGCGGCTCTCTGACCACGGTCAAGCCGAGGACAAAAGGCCCTCGCGGAGCTTCAACCGGCTGAATGAATTTCTGAAGAGGGTTGAATACGGTTATTGTGTCCATCCATGATTTCGCGGACGAGAAAACAAAGGCCTCTACGCCTGAAGGGCTGCTTTTGTCAATCTCAAAAGCCGACACATAGGGAAGAACAACCCTTTCCATTTTCGCGCTCATTGTGGCCGGGCTGAAATTCGTGATAGCCACAAAGGGCGGATAATTGACAACATTGGAGATGATAAAGTGCCCGCTTTGCTGCTGCACTCCTATTCTCTGGTTCTGCATATCAAGCACCGTCCCGTCGTAGAGCTTCACACCGTAGGGCTCAAGCAGCGCGGCGAAATCAAATTGTTTCCTTATGCCGTAAAAGCTGTCGGAGGGCACATCCAGCCTGTCTATAAAAATGCCCGTCGGGATTTTTTCACTGATTGAGTGAAACCACTTCAGTTCACCCGCATCCGGCGCGTCCGAGGGCGATATCAGAAGAGCCGCCGAAAAATCGACGGGGTCCGCGCCCGGACTCAGCTCCTCCATGTCGTAATGCCTGCGGACAAGCGCCTCAAGTTCGGGATTTGAGGAAAAATCGCCGGCGCCGAAAGCCCTGACCAGGGCTATTTTTTTACGGGCGGGGTCCTGGAGTTTTTTGAATGACGATGTCAGGATATATTCCAGTTCTGATGTGTCTTTAACGTAAGGAACGACCTCTTTTCTATCCGCGACGCCGTAATACATGACCAGACCCATATAGCCGTCGCGCACCTCGTATTTATCCGCGGCTATTTTGGTGAACTGTATCGGAAAAAGCCCGGCCTGGGCCGCCTCTTTCATTATCTCGGGATTGCCCGAGGGATCTTTGAATTCATATTTAATTTTGGCGCGGTTATACGATTTATATTCCTGCAGGAGATCGGCAAGATAGTTTTTGATGTTCATATACTGCGCGGGAAGGTCGTTGTTAAAATAAGCCTTGATAATAACGGGGTCATCAAAAGCCCTGACCGTTTTCTTTGAGGCCATGGAGAGCGAATAAGATTTCGCCGAGGTCATATCTATCCTGAAAAAATAGTATGACGCGAAATAATTGGCCGTGAGCAGTATCCCGAGCAATATGAATGAATTTGTATTCCTTTTATTTTTGAAAGCCGATATTCTCCATTCGGCTAACACAAGAAAGAGCGCCGCGAAAGAAAAGAAATACAGCACATCCCTGATGTCAAGGACGCCTTTGGCCGTATTGGCGAGGTGCGTATCGGCCGCGGCGAATGAAAGCGCGCCCTGAAGGAAATCCGGCATGACGGGCAGAGTCTTGCCTATCATAAAAAAAGCGAAACAGATAACAAAAGAGAGCAGGTATGCCGACACATTCTGCGCCGTGAGCGACGAGGCAAAAAGGCCGGCGGCCAAATACATCCCCGACAGCATAAAATAGCCGGCGAAAATACCGAAGACATAGCCCCAGTCCATCCGGCCTATAAAAGACAGAGACACAGGATAGACGGACATCCCCGCGAGCGCCACAAAGATCACGGCAAGTGAGCCCAGATATTTACCGAGGATAAGCTCTTTCGCATCTATGGGGCTTGTCAAAAGATTTTCAATCGTCCCCGAGCGCATTTCATCGGAGATGAGTCTCATGGCGATGGCCGGGACGATGAACACCAGAAGAAGATCCAGATTTGATGTCACGCCCGCAAGCGTCGCCTCATCTATAAGGAAGATGGACAATGTGAAGAACCAGCCTGTCACAAGCCACAGAACCGTGAGAATGATATAGGCCATGGGGCTGGTGAAATAATCGCTGAACTCTTTTTTTGCTATCGTGAAAACAGCATCCGTCCTCATCGGCTTTCTCCCGGCTCAGACGCTTCCCCTACGCCGTTTTCCGAGGTGAGTGTTTTGAAAATCTCCTCAAGGCCCTTTTTCCGCGTGTACATTTCCAGCAGCTTCCATTTCCTGGCCGCGCAGAGCGAAAAGACATCTCCGCGAATGTCTCTGCCCTCGGCGTAAGCTATCTCAATATCCTTTTCTCCGCTTGTGATATTCTCCACGCCCTTTATTTTTCTCAGCTCCTCCAAATTATCCGGCAAGTGTTCAAAGACCACGACTATACCCGAAGAAAAGCGGCTCTCTATTTGATCCGCGGGGCTGTCCATGACAAGGACGCCATCTTTCACTATCAGTATCCTGGTTGCCACGGCCTCGGCTTCCGTAAGAATGTGCGTTGAGATAATCACCGTCTTTTCGCTGCCCAGCTCTTTTATCAGCGCGCGAATCTCCCTTATCTGATTGGGGTCAAGGCCTATCGTGGGCTCGTCAAGTATGAGTATTTCCGGGTCGTGGACTATGCTCGCGGCAAGCCCCACCCTCTGCCTGTAGCCCTTTGAGAGCTCGCCTATTTTTTTTGACATCACCCCGTTAAGAGCGCAGTTCTCAACGGCGTTTTTTAAACCCGCGCCGCCTTTGATACCCCTGAGTTTAAGGACATAACGGAGATAATCTTCTACGAACATCTCCGGATAAAGAGGATTGGACTCAGGCATATACCCTATGAAGCGGCGGCCCTCGGCGGGACCCGCGCCTTTTATCAGCACCTCGCCGGAACTGGCGGGAAAATAATTTGAGATTATCCTCATCGTCGTGGTTTTTCCGGCGCCGTTGGGGCCGAGGAAAGCGGCGATTTCCCCCTTTGATATCTCAAAGGAAATACCGTTGAGCGCACGGACACTCCCGTAATCTTTTTTTACATCCCTAAGTTTAATCATCCGCTATTTTAGAAGTCAGCTACGGGGATGTCAAGAACTTTTCCGCCATGAGCGGCAGCACACGCGCGAAGACCCACGAATACTCAAAAAGAAGGGGGATAAGCCGCATTTTGGAAGAGCTTTTTTTAAGCGAATAATCCATTCGCAGAGGGCATTCCCCTATGACGGCTCCTCCGGAAAGCAAAAGAAACAGAATTTCAAGCTGAGAGCTGAAGCCCCGCGCCCGCATAAGGCCCGGGATGCCCGCCTTTTTTAAAGCGCCGGCATTGTATGCCCTGAAACCCGATGTCCAGTCGGAAACGGCGCTTCTGTGAAAAACAGCGCTCATGAAAAAAGAACCCGCACGGCTTATAAAACTTCTTGCGAAAGACACGCCGCGGCAAAACCCGCCCTTCACAAATCTGGACGCTATAACGGCGCCGCAGCCCGATTCCAGTTTCTCAATCATGCATCTCACCGTCTCCGGAGGATGGGTGTCGTCACAGTCCATTGTGACGACAATGTCATCCGGCGAGGCATTGGCTCCTATCCACTCAAAGCCAGTCCTCAGCGCCGCGCCGAGGCCCAGATTGCGCGGATGCCTTATCAGTTCCAGGCTGACATTTAAATTTCCGGAAACTGTCCGGGCATTTTCCGATGTGAGGTCAGTTGAGCCGTCATCCACAAGCAGAATAGCGAAACCATTTCCAATTTCTCGTTTTATGCTCGCGAACACGGGCTCAATGGACTCCGCCTCATTGTAGGCGGCCAGAAGAAAGTAGAGCATAGTCGTCCGCTTGAAAAGCTGCCCGCTTAATTCCCGCCGGACTGCTCCTTCAGGATAGCGTCAAGGACATCCATCACTTTCTTTTTGATTCTCTCCACGCCCTCCTGTGTTGAAGCCTCAAAGCGCATGACAAGAACAGGCCCTGTGTTGGAGGCTCGGCAGAGCCCCCAGCCGTCCTCAAAAATTATCCGCGCGCCGTCTATGGTGATCACCTCATTGCTTTTCTGAAAATGCGAGGACAATCTGGCCACAGCGCTGAACTTGATTTCATCGGGGCAGTCCACCCTAATTTCGGGCGTGATGGGATAGGACGGCACATCGTCCAGATACGAAGACAGGCTCTGAGAGCCGGACGCGATGAGCTCGGCCAGGCGGGCCGCCGTGTAGAGCGCGTCATCGTAACCAAAGTACCTGTCGTTAAAATAGATGTGGCCGCTCATCTCGCCGCCGAAGAGCGCCTTTTCCTCCTGGATGCGAGCCTCTATGGGAGAATGCCCCGTTCTGCTCATTATGGCTATGCCTCCGAGTTTCTCTATTGTTTCAGGCAGAGCCTTGGAGCACTTGACCTCAAAGACGATTTTGCCGCCGGGATTATCCCGCAGGAGCGATTTAGCGAAAAGCGCCATGAGACGGTCGCCCCAGATTATATTCCCTTTCTCGTCTATAACGCCTATCCTGTCCGCGTCGCCGTCAAAAGCGACGCCGAAATCGGCTTTTTTCTCACGCACCGTCTCAATAATGGCCGAAAGGTTGTCGGTAACCGTAGGGTCGGGAAAATGATTGGGGAAATTGCCGTCCACCTCCTCAAATATGCTCTTGACCTCAATTCCCATCTCTCTCAGCGCGGGAATGATTATGGCTCCGCCGACACCATTGCCGGAATCCACCACTATTTTCAGTTTTCTTTTGATGCTGATATTGTCTTTGATGTATTTTCTGTAGGCGGGCACGATATCGGCCGTTTCCAGCCTCCCTTTTCCTTCCGGCTTTTCTCCCTCTTGCACCCTTTTAAGCAGGGCTCTTATGTCCTCACCGTAAATTGTCGCCTGATTGAGCGATATTTTCATGCCGTTATATTCCGCGGGGTTGTGACTGCCCGTTATCATGACGCCCCCGTTCATCTTCATTTCATGGCAGGCGAAATAAAAAACCGGAGAGGCTACCATCCCGATGTCAACGACATCAATACCGCAGGATAGAAAAGAATCTGTCAGCTTCCGGGATATCCTCGGAGACGACAGCCGTCCGTCTCTGCCCATGGCTATCTTCTTCACACCCTCATCCAGGAACATGGCCGAAAGCGCTTCCGCTATTTTCGCCAACGCCTCATCACCCAGGTCGCGGTCGGCTATGCCCCTGATATCGTACTCCCTGAAAATAAGCTCATTGATATTCATAAACTTCCTCCTTTTCCTTTCAGCATCTCAAGATAACGGCGGGCCTGGGCGTTCTGCGGATCCGCCCTCAGGCAGGCTTCAAAACTTGAAATGACTTTAGCCCAATCCTTTTTTTTCCAGTGTATGACACCGCAATTGTAATAGGCCTGAGCGAAAGCGGGGTCTTTTTCCGCTGACTTCTTATACCAGTCAAGAGCTTCGTCATCTTTCCCCATTTTTTCATAAACCGCTCCCGTGTTATTGTAGTTTCTTGCGAGGGCATTGTCTATCAGCGGGGCCGTGCGCTTGTCTCTGTATTGTTTAGCCAGCGCGACACTTGAAAAAGCGTAGTATCTGAGAGCGTCCTCATATTCGCCCGACTCGTATGACCCGGCGGCAAGATTGTAAAGCAGTGAGGGATTATAGGGATCAAAGGCCATGGCTTTACGGAACAATTCGTTCGCCCGCCTGAAATCACCGTCGGCGTAGAATTCCAGACCTCTGGCGCTGAAAGCTTCGGAATAATCGCCGCAGAGTTCTCGGGCGTAAAAATCCTCATAAAACATTGAGGAGAATTCCCCCGAAAAAAACATGCTGTTTAGCCCTTCATCGCCGCTTGGAGTATCAAAACCGCGCAGCACCCCCGCGGAACGGGGTTTTAGTTTCCCGTAGAAATCCCTGCCGGCCTCAAAATGCCTGGTTACAAACACATTGGAATTTAATGAAATGAACTTTTGAAAATACTCGTCACCCACAAGCTCTATCGGCGGAAGGATGAGGCCGGGGCGGCGCAAGAGCTGTTTTCTGTACCAGGGCGCCCTCATCATACCCTGAGCCGCGAACAGAGAATCTTTTCTTTTGCCGCGGGCGAGGTTCTCATACCAGAGCGAAAACAGCTGCACATCCTTGCGCAGTATGACGATGGAATCCCGCGGGGCCGAGACAAAAACATTCTCCGCCCAGTCACGCGCGAAAAAATCCTTCCGCCGGTTGAGTACCCGCTCATTGCTGAACAGGAGCCACAGCGCGCACAGGAGAACCGCCGGGGCTGCGACAAGCGGACGAATTTTTTTCAGCCCGTAGGCGGCAAAAACAAAAAAACAGGCGAAGGGGATGAGATACGCGGCCTCCACGATGACCAGCGCGTGCTCATTAGCCGGCATCCCCGAAATATAGAGGAAGAAGGGCCCCGTGACAAAAAAGAGTATGAACAGCGCCCTTATCAGCAGGTTGTTCTTAAGGCCTTTGACGATGCCGGCTATGCCGGAGATAAAAAGCAGGGGAGTGAATTGAAAGAAAAGCGCACGGCCGAAGACGGCCAGCTGCGGCAAAAAGGTTTCCCGCAGCGTGTAGAGATCTGATATCTTGTCCAGGCCGTGGCCGTAAGCTTTTCGCGTAACCGAATATATGAAACGCTCAAGCGTCTCGGGATCGGCCCAGTCTATGGGCGGGTCGGCGAGCGACCTCAGCGGCAGATAAAGAAATACGGAAAGCCCCGCCGCGAAAAAAAACAGGGACTTGATGTAATCCGCGGGGCGGAAGGGGTGTTTCGTTAAAAAAATAAGCGCAAATGCCGGCACGGCCAGAACAGGGGTGGGGCGGACACCCATGCTGACCCCCGCGGCGAAGGCGAAAGCAAAGAGTTTTCGCGGATAGGCTTTCATAAAATAAGCGATATAGAAAAGCGCCATCACAAATAGGAGATCGCTTGAATAGGATTCGCTGACAATGGCCAGCAGCCAGTTCACTTTTGAGAAAATGAATACCATGCAGAGCGCCGCCGCGCTCGCGCCAGCCATGTCCATACGGAGAAAAAGCAGATAGAAAAGCGCCGCGGCCAGAGCCGCGGAAAAAGCGCTCAGAAGTTTTGTGCGGTATGCGGGATTGCCGGACACAAGAAAGGTGTTGAAAAATTTTCCCAGAATGGAGTAAGCGGGATAGCCCGGCGGATGCGCGACGGAGAGAGTGGACGAGACAACAGCAAGCTCACCCGTGTCCCTGTAGGCGGCAAGCTCGCCGGAGGCGCTGCGCATATAAAAAAGAAACGCGAAGGCCGCGATGAACAGCGCGAACAATATGTTACGCGAGAAGGTCATATCCTTTTGACGAGCGGATCAGCATTTTTTTCATAGCGCCCGGACGCTGTTTTTTTGTAAAAATCACTTCGCCGTCAACTCCCGGCGACTGGAATTCCGTCCTCCCCGCAAGAGGGCTGTCGGCAATCACTTCCAGTCTTTTGCCGGCGAAGCCGCGGGAGAATTCAAAACTTATTTTCCGCTGAATTTCCATGAGTCTTTTGGCGCGGCTCAGGGCCTCGGCGGCACTTGGCCGGCCGCTCATGTCATAAGCGGCTGTGCCTTTTTCAGGAGAATAAGCAAAGACCCCCGCCCAGCTGAATTTGAGCCTTTTTAAATCCTGTGTCAATTTATTAAAGCGTTTTTCAGTTTCACCCGGAAATCCCGTTATGAAAGTCGTCCTGAGCGCGGCGGCGGGAATGTGTTTCCTTATCATATCAATCAGCGCTTCAGTTTCGGAGAATGGTGACCGGCCCATTCTTGCGAGGATGTGATCGTCAGTGTGCTGAATCGGTATGTCAAAATAGCGCGCGACTTTGGGAAGAGACGCTATCACATTAATGAGCTCTTCGCTGATATGAGCTGGGTGCATATAAAGGATTCTTATCCGCCGTATTGCGCTTATCCGGTGGAGTTTCTTCAAAAGCCCGCCCAGCGCCCGGCCGCGCGGATCCTTGAGATAAAAAGCGCTGTCGTTGGCGATGAGTATAAGCTCCCTGATACCCATTTCCGCTAGGGCCGCGGCCTCTCTCAATATGTCGTTCTCAGTCCTGGACCTGAATTCGCCGCGCAGAGACGGTATCGCGCAATAACTACAGTGATTGGAACAGCCCTCCGCGATTTTGATATAAGCGTATGAGCGCGGCGTGGATATGAGCCGCGGGACAGAAAAGCCGGATATAAAATCCGCTTTTCCCACACAGAGCACCCGGCCGCGGCGCTTGGCGCCTGAAGCGGAAAGCTTTTGCAGAATAGAGCATATATGTCTGTAGTCCGCGCTGCCCGCGACGGCGTCCGCGCGCGGGAATTGTTCAAACAATTTTTCCTTCTCTTTCTGGGCGAGACAGCCGCAGATTATAAATTTGGCGTCGGGAGATATTTTTTTTGAAAGGGCTTTTATTTCCTCATTGGACTCTTCCCGGGCTTCACGCGTAAAAGCGCAGGTGTTGATAATGACAGCGTCGGCGTCTTCCGGGAAAGCGCTGATTGCCCAGCCGGAGCTCCCTAAAAGTCCCGCGGCGCTTTCGCTGTCAACCAGATTTTTCGCGCAGCCCAGCGAGACAAAATGAGCCTTCCTCATCCTAACGCGAGAACCGCACCCTCAAGGCCTCTAACATGGCCTTCAGCCCGTCGAGAGCGCGTATCTTTTTGCCGTCTTCTTTTGAGCGGGGTTTATAATCTATGGGCATCTCCGCAATACGCGAGCCGTTTTTCAGAAGCCGGGATGTGATTTCAGCCTCTATTTCAAAACCGCGGGAACGGAGATTGAAGGATTTAAGAATATCGGCGCGCACAACTTTATAACAGGTGTAAGCGTCGGTGACTCTTGAGAAAAAAAGAGCGCTGATAAAAGCGGACACAAGGCGGTTGCCCAGAAAAAAATTGACATACATTACCGGATTTTTCTGCAGAAACCTGGAGCCGTAAACCGCGTCGGCGTCTTCTTTCAGAGCCTGCTCGGCGAGGGCCTTGAGCTGCAGTGAATCATATTCCGTGTCGGCGTCCTGCACAGCTATGTACTTTCCGCGGGCGGCGGCTATACCGGCTCTTAAGGCGGCGCCCTTGCCCAGATTCGTCCCATTTCTGAGCAAGCGCGACTTATAACGAGACGCGATTTCGGCGGTTCTGTCCGAGGAGCCGTCGTCAACGACGATCAGTTCCCATGAAGCCGGAAAGCTCTTCAATTTATCCAGCACCTCAGCTATGGTGGCTTCCTCGTTATAGGCCGGCACTATAACGGTGACATCGGTCAGCGGCACGCTCTCTCTTATTTCTTTCGCGTATTGCACGGCCTCTTCCTTTGTCCTAATTTTTTCCGAGGCGCGGGCTTCCTCCACCGCCTCTATTATCCTGCCCACAATCCGCCCCGGCGGAATACCGAGCGCGGCCATCACATCATTGCCGTTTAAAAGCGGCGGCCTGTCAATTTTTTTCTCCCTGAAATACACGCGCAGGATCTTTTCCGTAAAATTCTCCTGATTAACCATTTCCGCGAAGCGGCCCGGGGCCGTCTCATAGGAATATCTGTCGCAAAAAGCCGTGAACACCGCGGCCAGATGAGCGGAAGATGAAAAAGACCTGAAGAAACGGTAGAAGGCCCGCTCGGTGGAACGCGCGCTCATGTTTGAGGGCCTCATGTGGTGATAGACAACATCCGAAACAAATTTTATATCGCTTCTGCTGCTCTTGAGTTTTCTCATAATATTTCTTGAGAGAAAACTCCCTATCCTCTCATGGCCGAAAAAACGCAACCGGCCCGAG
The DNA here is from genome assembly GCA_002780705.1 of Elusimicrobia bacterium CG03_land_8_20_14_0_80_50_18. Lineage (GTDB taxonomy): Bacteria > CG03 > CG03 > CG03 > CG03 > CG03. The sequence goes on from PEUP01000036.1 coordinate 10,662, forward strand.
ACGCGCGAGGCCGACTCGGGTTTTCCTATGTCATGCAGCAGACAGGCCATCTTCGTTAAAATAATCGTGCGACGGTCAAAATATTTGTTCAGATCAGATCTGAATTCAGCAAAACGCTCAAAGTTGCCGGCGAGCACCTTGTCCTCAAATTTTCTGAGCGTCTCAAGCGAGTGCTCCCACAACCCGCCCTTGTGATAATAATTGTCGTTTCTGTCGCTGAACACGGCTAACTCCGAAAAAGTCGCGTCAAAAAGTCCTGCGGAATATATGTCATCCAGCCTTCCGGCGGAATGAGGATGCGCGAGAATGAAAAAGAGTTCATCCCTTATTCTCTCCCCTGCCACGGAAGATATGAGGGCGACATTTTTCCTGATCTGTGAAAGTGTCTCCTTCTCTATCTCACCCTCTATCCGCGAAGCTATCCTGAAAGCCCTGTATAAACGCAGAGGGTCTTCCTTAAACACTCCGGGCGAGATCATGCGCACTGTTTTTTCCTTCAGGTCCTGGACGCCGCCGGCGGGGTCTATAATGCGGCGGGCCCCGGGCCACTCCGCTACCGGCACAGCCATGGCGTCAACACTGAAATCTCTCTGCAGCAGATCGCTTTTTATGTCGCCCCTCAGCGGCGAGATGTCCAGATACCACTCATCTGTTTTTTGGAGCACTATTCTGAAAACCTGCCTTTCGCTGTCCAGCACAAAATACGGAGCCGAAAAAGCTGAGGCAAGCTCTTTTGCCGCCTTTTGCAGATTGCCCGGTATCGCCAGGTCTATGTCGCGCGACATTTTGCCCAGCAGCAGATCCCTCACCGCGCCGCCGACGACATAAGCGCCCGGGTATTTTGACGCGATAAATTCTATCTCACGGGGAATGGCGGCATCTCTGATTTTAATTTCGCTTTTCACGCGCTCTCCCGGCCGGCGTATCGCGAAGCGCCGGCTTCCTCGCGTGAAAGCATCCCCGCCGCTTTAAGCTCGCGCACATAGGGATGCCGGGGACTTCCGAAAACCTCCCATGTGGAGCCGCTTTCAACAATCTCACCCTCTTTCATAACAAACATCCTTTCGGATATTATCTCCGCAAGGACCAGATTGTGGGTTATGAAGAGCATTGCCGTGCCGTAGCGCGCATTGATTCTTTTCAGCAGCTTTATAATAGACGCCGCCGTGGACACATCAAGCGAAGATGTCACCTCATCCAGCACCAGGCAGGAGGGAAACATGGCGAAACTCCGCGCCGCGGCGAGCCTCTGCCTCTGCCCGCCGGACATGTCGCCGGGCCGGGACGAGGCCAGTTTGAAATCAAGTGAGAATTCCGCGAATATGCTCTCCGCGGAAGAAAGTTCCGGAGGAGGGTTCTGATAATCCAGCCTCTTTCTGTTTCGCAGGGCCTCCCTTATCATATAGCCGCCCGTGAGCACGGGGTTGAGACTGTCCGAGGGATTCTGGAACACTATCCCTATTTTTGACGCTCTCTGCAAAGGGCTGTAGCGCTCAAGAGCCCTGCCCTCTATAAAAACAGCGCCGGAATCAGGGCTGAGAAGACCCGCGGCGATTCTTGACAGCGTTGTCTTGCCGGAGCCGCTCTCACCCACCAGAGCGACGATCTCGCCGGATGAAATATTCATGTTGATATTTTTACAGGCTTCTTTCGCGGCGCCGCGTGAAAACAGCAGGCCTTTTTCGGAGTAAAAAGTCTTGCTTATATTTTTCAACTCCAGCAGCTTTTTCATAGTTCAGTGAAAGGCCCCGCGTGAAAACAGCGCACCCTGTGACGTGTTCTCATAAGCGGCACATCTCCGCGGCAAATATCGGATGCCAGATAGCATCTGGGAAAAAAGAGACAGCCGTCGGGGGGATTTGACAAATCAGGAGGATCGCCTGGGATGACTCCGAGCTCGCGGTCGGGGCTGGGAATGCATTTGATAAGAGCGTCCGTGTAGGGGTGCAGCGGGATTTTGAACAGCTCTCCGCAGGGTGAATCTTCAATCAGCGAACCCGCGTAAAAAACAACGGCGCGGGAGGTAAGATATTTAATCAGCGACAGATCGTGAGAGACAAAAAGCAGCGTGAGCGATTCCTTTTCAACCAGAGTTTTGAGCAGCTCTATTATCTCAATCTGCGAAACAGCGTCAAGAGATGTTGTGGGCTCATCCGAGAGAAGAATCCGCGCGCCGGAAGCGAGGGCCATAGCGAACTGCAGACGCTGCAGCTGGCCCCCCGAAAGATTGTGAGGAAAAAGATCAGGAATCCTGCCGTCCAGGCCGCAGGTTTCAAGCAAATCCGGGGCTTCTCTCCGGGATCCGTGCAGGCGGATGGTCTCATCAAGCTGACTGCCTATTTTTACGACAGGATTGAAGGCCGAATAGGGGTGCTGGAATATCATATATATTCCGCCCCGCCGCAGCGCCAGCAGTTCCTCCGGCCGCATCTTCATAATATCCCGGCCGCGATATAATATTTCCCCGGAAACCTCGGCTGTCTCTCCCGCGCCGAAAAGACGCAGGATGCTTTTGAGCAGTGTTGATTTACCCGAACCCGATTCTCCCGCTATACCGAGAGCCTCACCCACGCGCACATCCAGGGACACATTTGAAAGCGCGTGGACCTCACCCAGCGTCCGGTGATTATAGACGACGGAAAGGTTTTTTATTTCAAGTATAGCGCCCGGGGCAACGGCACTTTCTTTCATCTTAAAGCGTAAGCGGCGTATCCGACAGCGGAAAACTCATCGCCTGAGACGGAGGAAGATGTGTCATAATAAAGTTTTTCCGGCGACGAATCCTGAAGCGCGAATATGAGCGCCATCACCGGGCCAAGTCCGCACATGCTTATGGTGTTGTCGCGGACAGTCTCAAAAAGGCCCTCCGCGTCCATGGAAAGGATTTTCGCTTCTGCCAGAGCGTCCTGTTTTTCAGCCCAGGCCGCGGCGCTCAGCCCGCGAGCGGGAAGCTGGCCGTAACCCTGTCCGCAATGCGTGAAATCGGAAGAAGCCGTTATAAGCGTGCCGGGAAATTCCTTCAGAGTACCGGACAGGGCTTTCCCGAGTTCGGCGGCGCTCTCCACGCTGTAATCGTAAATGGATATGGGCACTATTTTAACAAGCGGATTACGTCTCAAAAGAAACGGGATCTGTACCTCTATAGAATGCTCCCTGATGTGAGAAGAAGCATCGGTTTGAAGAGAGGGCATCTTAGCGGCAAGGGCTTCGGAGAATTCATCGTCGCACTCCACCCTGCCGTTCGGGACAAGCCACGCCCCTTCGCCGAATAAAGAAAGAGGCCCGCCTGAGCCGGAGTGATTGACACCTAAAAGAACAACTCTTTCCGGAATAAGAGCGCTGTAGGCGTAGGCCTGGGTCTGCCCCGAATACACATAGCCGGCATGGGGCACTATCAGTCCGCGGCATTTCCCGCCTTTTAAATTTTTAGGAACCACGGATAGAAATCCGTCGATCATATTTTCAAGCCCTTGCTTTTCTCCGGGATAAAAACTCCCCGCGAAAGCGGCGTTTCTTATCACTCTATGCCGCATACTCTCTTGATCTTTTCCGCTTCAAGCTCAAAACGCGCGGAAAAGTCTTCCGTGCTTCCGGGGCCTGATAAGGTTTTTTCTTCAAGCAGCCGCGCAATGGCCGCATCCCAGGAAAATCCGCTGTCCGCGTAGATCCGGCTCACCTCGGCTTCGTCCATATGAAAATAGCCGGCCACGCGCCCGGCTTCACCAGTGCTGTAATGAAACTGTCTCGCGCAGGAGCAAAAGGCAAAGGCGGCAAGTAACAACGATGCGGCCTTCAACCTACTCCCCGAAAACATCCGCCTGAAATGTAAGAATATCTGTGTCATCTTCCCGCCAAGCCTCCTCACTCAAACCGGCCTTGTGCTTACAGAGAGAACCCATGAACTCTTCCTTGCTCCAGCCCGTTTCATCCGCCACCTGCGGCAGATACACTCCCTGTCTCGCGCCCCGTCGTATTATAACGCCGTCGCGGCCGAGCACAACATCATCCGCCGTAACCTTCTGCGGCGGCGTCAGCACGGATATTTCTATTTTGATATCACGCAGTTCATCTTTCGTCACGCGCGGAAAGCGCGGATCGCGCGAAGAAGATTCCACCGCCATGTCCCTCACCGTTTGCCATAACGGCTTCGCTCCGACGATGTTCCCTATACAGCCTCTCAGCATTCCTCCCTTCTTGAGCGTGACAAAAGCCCCCTGCACTTCTTTCAGCCTTTCCGATTCAATATTAAAATCAGGCACTCGCCCCGTCGAGGCATACTGCTCAAGCGTTTTTCTGGCAATGTTCAAAAGAGTTTTTTTCTCCTCACTGTTAAGCATTTCCACCCCCTTTTTATAAAAACAGACAGCGGCGTAACCGACGACACGGGACTTATCTCCCACCGTGTCTCCGGAATTCGCGTATTTGAGAACCTTTACGGCGTCGGCGCCGGCAAGACGCGACGCCTCCATCACAGCGAGCACGGCACTGGCGCCGCAGAGCTGGACTTCGCCGTTTTTCAGCGCCGTCTTCAAACCCTCGCTATCAAAGTTTTCTATATAAGCGAGGCATCGCCCGTCCATTTCATTCGCCTTATCATAATTCAGATAATGGCTCATGTCGCTTGAAGCGGCAAAAAGCATGCCTTCCTGATAAAGAGCCGCGATGCGCCGGGCAAGCGCGGAGGAATCTTCAAAGCTCTGGCCGACAATGACGGGCGTCAGTAAAAAATCCCCGAGCGCATACTCAAGATAAGGCAGAACGACCTCAAGAGAGTGCTCCTTCTTATGTATCTTGCCGTTAAACGCGGCCTGCTTGAGCACATTGATCTTATTACCCAGTTCGGCATTGACAGACCTCAAGCCGAAAGGCGTTTCCCAGGCCTCGGAATCATCTATCGCTATACCGCTGAGAGCCTCCCTGTGTGACGGCCCTATCAGGATAACATCATTGAATGTTTTCCCTCTGATGAGTTTGACCGCTTCCGCCGCGACCGAGTCGCAATATATCCAGCCCGCGTGCGGCATAATAAGGCCTATGACAGTCCCGTTAAAAGGGGCGGGGACAAGCGCGCTGACCGTAGAAACCTGAACGGCCATATATTGTTCCAGCCTGTTCTCAACGGAGCTTTTATCAGCAGGATACCAGGAACCTCTGTGCACCGCCTTTCTGATATTTCTCTCAACACGCGCTCCGCAGCCGAAAAAAATCAGCGCCGCCGCGGCAAATAAAAAAAGTGCTTGCCTCATCGGACGATTATATTAAATATTCCCGCAATTCCAAAGAAGCGGGCCGGCAAGCAATTTACACAACTGTCAAATTGATGTAAAATCCGGGCATGAGCAATGGACAACTCCTTATCATAGGCGGCAACGCCGCGGGCATGAGCGCCGCAAGCCAGGCCAGGCGCGCCAATCCGGATATTGATATCACTGTTGTCGAGCAGAGCCCGTATATATCCACAGCACATTGCGGCCTTCCTTATTACATATCCGGCGAGATCAAAGATATAAACAGTCTCACCGCCAGGACAAAAGAATATTTCGAGGACAAACGCAATGTAAAAGTGCTGACAATGACAAAAGCACTCAGGATAGTTTCATCTTCCAAAAGCGTTGAAACACTTGATCTGCGATCAGGGACAAAGGCGGCCCTCTCGTACAGCCGCCTGATCATCGCCGCCGGCGGTGACGTCGTTCAGCCGTACAGCGGAAAATATATATTCAGCCTGAGAAACACACAGGACGGGCTCTCGTTAAAAAAATTCATAGACAGCTCTCATCCCATGAACGCCGCCGTTATAGGAGGCGGGATGATAGGCCTGGAAATGGCCTCATCCTTCCGCAAACTCGGGATGAAAGTCACCGTCTTTGAGGGCAGCCCCGCGATACTGCCGGGTTTTGACACTGAAATAAGCGCGCCTGTTGAAAGATATCTCGCCGGGCACGACATAAAAATAATCAAGTCAAAGGCATCCGCTTCCGACTCGGCCTCAGGCGGCGTGGACGTGAGCGCCGGCGGCAGATCACACCATTACGACATGGCGCTCATAGCGCTGGGCACAAAAGCCGCCGCTCAATTGGCCGGCGCGGCGGGTTGCGAGCTGGGGGCTGCGGGCGGGGTGCGGACAAATCTTAAAATGCAGACCAGTATCCCTTCCATATATGCCGCGGGAGATTGCATTGAGGTCAAAAATCTTATAAGCGGAAAAAATGTTTATATTCCTTTGGGCACGACGGCCAACAAGACAGGGCGCGTCGCCGGAATCAACGCAGCGGGCGGCGACGCCGTTTTTCACGGCATAATAGCGAGCGCGGCCGGCAACATCCTCAATATGACAGTCGCCAGGACGGGACTCAGCGAAGAAGAGGCGGGTGACGGTTTCGGTGAAATCGCGAGCGTCGTTTCCGAATCAGCTTCGCGCGCGGATTATTACCCCGGCGGCTCCAAAATAACAAGTAAACTGATTTTTTCAAAAACATCCGGGCAGCTTCTTGGAGCGCAGATGATGGGAAAAGAGGGTGTCGCCAAACGCATTGATATACTTGCGGTCTGCATACAGCAGAAAATGAAACTGCGCGATATCGCGGGACTTGACCTGACCTACGCGCCGCCTGAAGCCCCCGTGTGGGACCCTGTGCTTAAAGCCGTCAACACGGCACTTCTCAAACTCAGAAAATAGCCGGGCTCTCCAGATTATTTTTTTCTGGCTAAAACTTTTTTGACAGCGGCGACGACATCTTTGTGCGTCACATTAAAAACATGCATCAGCTCGCGGGCTTCGCCGGATTCGCCGAACCTGTCCAGCACACCGACAAATTCCATGGGAACAGCGTTTGTTTTTACCAGGCTTTCCGCCACAGCCGAGCCCATTCCGCCCATGACCTGGGCCTCTTCCGCCGTCACAACAGCGCCTGTCCGGGAAGCTTCAAGCAGGCCTTCCGCGTCTATGGGTTTGATCGTGGAAAGATTATAAACCGCGGCGGAAATGCCTTCTTTCTCAAGCTGGAAAGCCGCTTTCAATGAATCAAACACCAGCGACCCGCAAGCGACGATAGACACATCCGTGCCATCTTTGTATTTCGCTATTTTACCGAAATTGAAAGGCGTTTTTTCGTCAGTAATAATGGGCATGGCCTCTCTGCCGAATCTTATATAGACCGGCCCCTTGTTCTCGGCGGCCCACAGGGTGGCCTTTTCGGTCTCGTGGACATCAGCGGGCACAATCACCCTCATGTTGGGTATGCAGCGCATTATCGCCACCTCTTCAAGCGCCTGATGTGTGGCGCCGTCGGGGCCGACGGACACTCCGCCGTGAGCGCCGCCTATCTTCACATTCGCCTCGCCGTAACATATTGATGTCCTGATCTGATCCCAGCATCTGCCTGATGCGAAAACACCGTAGGTCGAGAAAAAAGGCACCTTGCCGGCGAGAGCCAGTCCGCAGGCGGTGGCCGCCATGTTCTGTTCGGCTATACCCATTGACATGAATCTGTCCGGAAACCTTTCCTTAAAGAGCGAGACCTTCGTCGACGAAGTGATGTCGCCGCCGAGCGCCACGACATTCGGATTTCTTTCGCCCGCTTTTACCAGTCCCCTGGCATAGCCCTCGCGCGTTGATTCCAGTTTCGGCTTGTCAAAATCTATTTTCGGAAGTTCCGTTTTTTTCATTTTATTTTTCTCCTCTTTTTACCTGACGGACGCTTCCCACAATTTTTCTTTCTCATCCAGTTCCGCCAGAGCCGCTTTCTCCTGTTCCGGATTCGGCGCGACGCCGTGCCAACCGGCTTTATTTTCCATAAAAGACACGCCTTTCCCTTTTACGGTCTTGGCGATTATCACGCTCGGAGCGTCCTTGCATTCTCTAGCCTGCGCAAAAGCTTCCTTTATCTCTTTAACGGAGTGACCGTCACAGCAAATCACATTCCAGCCGAAGGCCTCCCATTTTTCCGGAATGGGGTTCACATTCATAACATCTTCAATCGCCCCGTCTATTTGAAGTCTGTTGTTATCAACTATGGCGCAAAGATTTGATAATTTATAATGCGCCGCGGACATTGCCGCTTCCCACACATTCCCCTCGTCAAGCTCACCGTCACCCAGCAGACAGTATGCCCTGTTGGGTTTGCCGTCAAGTTTGAAGGCCATAGCCATTCCGCCCGCGATTGAAAGACCCTGCCCGAGTGAGCCCGTGGAGGCCTCAAGGCCGGGAAGGCCCTTGTTCACCCCGGGATGACCCTGAAGGCGTGAACCAAGTTTCCTGAGCGTAATCAGTTCCGGCGTGTCAAAAAAACCCCTGTGCGCCAGCGCCGTGTAAAGAGCGGGGCACACATGCCCTTTGGAAAGCACAAAATAATCCCTGTCATCTTTTTTGGGATTTGAGGGATCTATGTTCATCTCATCAAAATAAAGGACAGTCATAATATCCGTGGACGACAGAGACCCGCCGGGATGACCGCTGCCGGCGGCGGCTAT
>PEUP01000063.1 GCA_002780705.1 Elusimicrobia bacterium CG03_land_8_20_14_0_80_50_18
AGTCCAGGCGTTCAAATAAACGCAGTGAATATTCGGCTATGGATTTCTCCATTTCTTCCGGTATCTTCGCCGGCACCGACTTGATCTTCCAGTAAGGTGAATCCGGAAGCCATTTTGCCTCATAGCCGCATATTTTTGGAAAGCCTTCAGGCAGGGCGGAATAATCCTCTTCAAGGATAGGCAGTATCTTATAGGAGTCCGGCGGGTTTCCCATGACACCCAGCGTCAGATCCTTACCGCTGAGAAATTCCTCAACCAGTATCTGGTTATCATAGCCGAACTTATCCCTGATCTCGGCGACGGCATTTAGAAGTTCTTCCAGGGTGTGGGCCACACTCCTCTTGTTGATCCCGAAGCTGGAATCGCCGCAATTCGGCTTGACTATGACAGGAAAACCGAAAGGGAGCTCAAAGGTCGCATCCTCATGCTTGACAAAAAAAGCCTGCGCGACAGGAATGCCCATTTCCTGCGCTATGCCTCTTATCAGCGATTTGTCATAGCAGAAAGCGAGGCACTGCGGGCCCGATCCCGTGTAATGTATTCCCAACTGCTCCAGAAGAGCCGGCACATGGAGCTCCTTGCGGGGATCATTGCCGTAGCCCTCGTCGCATAGATTAAGCGCGTAATCTATGCGCCCGTTCAGTTTAAGCAGATCCTGAAAAAGGCTGTCGTGATTATCCAGATAATGGAACCTGTATCCCTTCAGGTCTTTCAGCGCCGATTTCATCTGATCTATCGTGTAAAAATCATCGTCATCAAAAACACAGAGAGGTTTCAGGGGATCAGGTTTATTGGGATCGCCTAAAAGAACCGCCACCTCTTTCTCTTTCTTATTTTTTGTCACACACTCGGCTGTCCATTCCTTCCGGACCATGGCCGAAGCCACAATGCGCTGTTGCATCATCCCGAGGTCCTGATTGCGCAGGGAATCAGTTGAAATCTTTTTATGGAACTTTATCTCGGAAAAACCCGCGGCTTTCAGAAGTTTTGTCATGCTCTCCGGCGTATAAAGCCTTTCGGCGTAAAATTGATCGGCACTGACGCCCTTTTCGGTGTTTGTGATGATCTCGCGGGATATAAGGCTTTGCCCGTCCAATGACAGGGAGCGCTCTCTGCAGACAAAACATTTTTTATCTATCCATTCCCATGTCCTGGACTGATAGTTTTCTTTTAAATAATCTCCGTCGCTGATGTCTATGAGGAGCTTCCCCCATGGTTTAGAAATCCTGAATATCTCTTTCAGCACCCGCAAATCATCCTGTATGGTTTCAAAATATCCGAAACTGTTGCCCATGACCATCACCGCTTCAAAACTGTCCGGCTTATACGGCAGTTTCCGGGCATCGCCTTCTCTGAATTTAATTGAAAGCCGCTCTTTTCTGGCGGACATCTTGGCCTTCTGTATCAGATAGCGGGAACGGTCCAGCCCCTCCACCTCAGTGAATCCTTTGCGGCAGATCTCTAAAGAATGCCGGCCCTGGCCGCAGCAGAGGTCAAGAATCCTGTCCCCTGAATCAAGCTTCAATATATCCAAAAACGCCGCGACTTCTTTTTGCGTTATGATGTCATCATCTACGACATCGCCGTCGGTTTTCAGATAAAATGAATTGAATATTTTCCGCCACCAGTCCGGACGGACATAAGCCTCCAAATTGGCCACCGGACCCAAAGACCTGCGGGGTTTTTTGCCGAGCCGTTCGCCCTGCGAGGAATTGCCGTTCTTATCGTTCATAACTTATTCTCCCTGCCGCCATAAAGCGGCAAACCCGCGCGCGGTTTCTCCGCAAGCTCCGTATGAACTGAATTAAAAGCGTGTGCTTAACGGCTACTCCGTATCCTCTTCATCTTCATCGTCATCTTCATCACAGCCGCAATCGATCGGATGACCGCAAATCGGACAACTCTCTTCATAATAGCGCTCTTCGCAATGCGGGCAATAAGCCATAACTCCTCCTTCGGGGACGGGCTGAACACCGCCACGCTCCATCACAAAAGCCGCAACAAACTATTGGCTGTTTCATTTCAATATATTTTGATTGTGCGCGGGAAAACGGGAAAGTTTTTCCGTCAGCATGCGCGCGCGACGCGTTGTTTCAGAATTCATAAATTCCTTTGCAACAGGCCATTCCAATTTAAGACAGCATAATCGCACCAGCATTGTACTAAAGTTTTTTGCCTTGTCAAGCTCAGAAAGCGGCGTATGTGTTCACGAGATAAACGCAGAAACCGACCAATGACGAAAAAACCAGAGATATAATCCCTCTATAGAGCGGCTGCCTTCTCATGCCCGAGAGCCGCAAAAGAAAAAGGCAGGGCATAAGAAGATACCAAAGCCCGCTTTTCATTACAATAATGACCACAAGAGCGCGCTCAATAACGCCGTAACTCCTCTCAAATCTGTTAAGCTCATCTATCTCCACTTTATAAACGCTCTTGTCCATATAGTAGAGCAGCACAACCCCGCCCCATCCGGCAAGAAGCGCTCCTGAAAGAATATTCAGAAAAGCGGTATCGTTGTACAGAATCAGCCATTCGGCGGGAAGCAGTCTCCCGTAGTAAGCAACATCAGACGAAAAAGGGAACAGCAGCGCGATGAAAATGAAAGCGACATGCAGAAACTGGTCAATAAGAAAATATGATATTTTGTCATCTTCCGGATTTTTCCAGAGATTGACCTTTGTATAGTCCTGATAACTGTGAACGGCGATTAGAAGAATTATGTAAGCCCAGAAGGAATATGACCTCAGGCTCCCGAGAAAAAATAACACCGTCATGGCGGCATGGATGACGCTGTGGGCAAGACAACCTGCGTAGCTCCTCTTCTTCCAAGCGAAGACCCCGTCAAACTGAAGCGGAAAATCCGCTACGACATGAGCCAGGAAAAGCCGTGCTAAAGCTGCCATTTCTGCTCCTTGAGCCGGCTTTTCATGAGATCCTCCTGCTTCGTCCTCAAATTAATTATGACAGGGTTTATCATATTGCATATCGTTCCCACAAGTATCCTGTCCTCAAGAGCCGGATCTTTTTCGGAAGCGAGGGCAATAAAACCTGCAAGCCCGTCTTCCCCCGCTATGGGCGCGAAAAAACGCATACCGGGAACATCTTTTACATTGTCATCGCAGAACGCCTCGCCCGAGGCAAGCCTGAGGATAAAGGGAGTGTCGCCGGAAATTGACACATCTTCCATCGCGGGAATAGCCGCGATGAGATTATACTCATTCTCATATAAGCTTCGCGTGTACAGGGCCGCGGCGGAAACAGGAAGGGAATTAATGAGCTCCGGCAATATTTTCTCCGCAAGCTCTGCAAGGCTGGCGCAGGTGGCCATGATTCTGGCTGTTTGATAGAGTGTGGTGAAATACCTGTCCATGTTCCGCAGACGCGACGAAGATATCGCGAGCATCTTCATAAGTATGCTGAAACTCTTGCGCGGCTTGTCCGAAAGAAACGCCTCAAAGGCCTCTCCTTTGATACTGAGAATGTCACACTCCATTGGAGCGAAAGCGTCCGCCGAACGGGGGGCGTTCTCAAAAAAAGACATCTCGCCGAAGAGATCCCCGTCGCGAAGCACCGCCAAGGTCTTGAAACCGGAAGATATCTTTTTTCTTATGCTGACCACGCCGCTGACAAGAAAATAGATATCCTTGCCGGTATCACCCTCGGAAAAAACGAGAGAACCCTCCTGATATGTTTTTATTTCCGAGATTGCCGCCAGCGCCTCAAGTTCGTCCTCATCCAGCGCCGCGAAAAGAGCTATGCTCTCAAGCTTTTTTTTCAGCATCAGAACTTCCTCACCTTTTTTTCAGCTTCCGGCGCCGACTGCGCGAGAGGGCCCGTCGTCTTTATTTTTATTTTCAGGTCGTTTGGATTATTGCTTATGCTCATCGCCTCTTCCTCGCTTATCTTATCCTCGGTTATAAGGCGGAAAAGCGACTGGTTGAGCGTTGCCATTTTGTAGAAAGAAGCTGAATCCGCTATAAACTGCTGTATCTTACCCGGCTGGTTCTCCTCTATGGCCTTGGCAATCACGGGGGTGTTAATCATGATTTCGTGGGCGGCGACGCGGCTCTTACCGTCCTTTGTCCTGCAGAGCCTCTGCGAAATAATGGCCACCAGCGTCAGAGCGAGCTGGTGGCGCACGAAATCATGGCCGTCCGGAGGAAAAGAATCGACTACCCTCTCTATCGTCTGTTTAGCGTCGTTGGTGTGAAGTGTGGAAAAAACAAGATGGCCGGTTTCCGCCGCGCTCAGGGCTATTGATATAGAGTCCGCGTCCCTCATCTCTCCCACGAGTATGACATCCGGATCCTGACGCAGAGCTCTTTTCAGAGAGCTCTCCCATGAAACGGTGTCCATGCCTATTTCGCGCTGATTCACGATGGACATGGCGTCTTTGTGCACAAACTCTATCGGGTCTTCCACGGTTATTATGTTGAGTTTTTCTGTTTTGTTTATCTCGTTTATCATCGCAGCGAGCGTCGTAGATTTACCTGAACCCGTGGGGCCGACGACAAGAACCAGACCGTTGGGTTTCCTCACTATTTCTTTGAGAACCTGCGGGAGCCCCATCTCATCTATGGATGGTATGTTTTCGGGTATCAGCCGGAAGACGCCGCCGGGCGAGCTCTTCTGGAAAAAAAGATTTCCTCTGAATCTGCCCATACCTTCTATCGCCACGGCAAAGTCATATTCTTTTTCCTCAACAAATCGGAAATATTTTTTTTCGCCGACAGCCGATTTAAAAAGATCTTCTATATCCACCGCGCTTAAAGGCGGCGCGTCACTTTTGGTGAGATGGCCGTTCACCCTGTATATGGGCGGCTGGCCGCATTTCAGATGTAGGTCGCTGCCGTTCAGCTCCACCAGTCTTTTAAGATAGTCGTTAAGTTCATTCATATTTCCAGTCTCCTTTGCGATTCTAACATAAGACGGCCTTCGTCCGCAACCCAATTTTTCTGCAGGAGGGGCAAGAGCATCAGAAAGGCCTCTTGGCGGGGCCGCCTGCTGCGGCTCCAGGCATTCCTCCTGACATTCCGCCGCCGCCCGTTCCGGGAGCCCGGCCCAAAGACGCTATATACTGATTCAACATATCCGGATTGCCGGCTTTGGCGAGCGCGGCTTCCTTGGTCACCTTTCCCGCCTTCACAAGCTGGGCGAGGGCCTTGTCCATGGATATCATTCCGAATTTCATTCCCGTTTCCAGGGCTCCGTAGATAAGATGAGTTTTCCCGTCTCTTATAAGGTTGG
>PEUP01000017.1 GCA_002780705.1 Elusimicrobia bacterium CG03_land_8_20_14_0_80_50_18
TAAAAAGAGAGGGGCGGCTTTTAAACATTCCCTTGTATGCGATTAGTTGTTTGCGGAAATATATTGAGCTGGGATTGGATCATGTTGGATGAAAGAAATATTCAAAAACGCCGGGAATAAGTTTTCCCGACGGTTATTGCGGACAGACTGTGCTTTATTGAAATTTATTTTGGCGAAAACGCCGTGTCAACGAGAAAAACGGCGCGGTTCAAGAACGCTTCGGGCGAGTTTGTTTATCAGCACATACAGCCCTCCGCATACAGGGGTTATAAATCGCTCAAGGACGAAGCCGGGCTCGGATTCTTGATTGCTGAGCCGGAAAAGGCCGTGGTGGATTTTCTCTATTTGAATAAAAGCGGAATCAAAGCGGATGATAAAAGCGTTTTCCGCGAATCTTTCCGTTTTCAGAACACAGAGATTTTGCGAAGGAAAAAGCTCATGGAATCGGCGGCGCTCTTCGGGAATAACTCTTTAACCGGAATCTGCCGGCGTTTTTGTGATTTTATCAGGGAAGAGAAATGATTGAGTTGCTAAAACAGCAGTTTAGCCCGGAAATGAGTGTTGAGGAAAAGATTAACCGCCTGCGGGAAGCTTTGCAGCTTGGCGCGCTGAAGATTATTTATGACAGAGGGTATTTTGACAGTGTCGCTTTTGTGGGAGGTACGGCTTTGCGTTTTCTGCGGGGCTTAAAGAGGTTTTCCGAGGACCTGGATTTTTCGCTTATTCACGGGAAGAAGTATAAATTTTCCGCTCTTGTCCCGGAAATTGAAAATGGATTTAAGCTTCAGGGTTTGCAAATTGAGACAAAAACTGAAGAGAACAAATGTGTGCACAGCGTTTTTCTGAAGTTTGCGGGTTTGCTGAAAACTTTAGGATTGTCTTCCATGGAGAAGCAGAAGATTTTCATTAAAATTGAGGTTGATACGAATCCGCCGAGGGGATGGCATGCGGAAAGCACTCTCATCAATAAAATTTATCTCATTAATCTTGCCCATTACGATTTGCCGTCTTTGTATGCGGGGAAACTTCATGCCTGCCTTTTTAGATAAGGCAATAAAAAAAGTGTAGCCGCGGGATTGCTATCCCGCCATAAAAGGCCGCATAGCAATGCGGCAGCTACAATCTATCGGGACAGGTCACAAAGGGATGCCTTCGGCAAATGTCCCTCCTACAATTGTTATCCATATAACAAGGCAATTTCAGAGACATTTTACATTATCTAATGCGACGCCTTGACAAAGAGGAATATATTTCAGATAATCCCTAAAAATGAGGGGTATCTGAAATGAATTATTTTGACTTGGTTTCTGCGCTGGAGAAAAACAGATTGTTTGTTTTTTCTTTGAGGGATGTTGATAATCTCTTTCCGGAAGAAAAATTAAAGACCGTCAAAAACGGTCTTAGCCGCTGGACAGTTTCGGGGCGCTTTCGTAAAATCAGGAGAAATCTGTACGAATTCGTCAAGCCCGGGACGGAATCTGACATTCCCGACCTTTATGTCGCTAATAAAATTTATGCTCCTTCTTATATCTCGCTTGAAACGGCTTTATCCGTTTATGATTTGATTCCGGACATTGCCGCTCAGGTGACCTCTATGACGACGCTTACGACGAGGCGCTTTACAAACTCTCACGGATCTTTTATTTACAGAAGCTGTCGAAAAAGAGTTTTTACGGGGTATAAATTAATGCGGTATGAAGGATGCAAAATTCTTATTGCCGACAGAGAAAAAGCGCTGGCGGATTTCGTTTACTTTTCTATTCGCCGCGTTGAGTCGCTGAATTATGACGAGGAAAGATTCAATAAGATGATTTTGAAAAAACTGAACTGGACGAAAGTTTTGAGATACGCAGGGCTTTTCAACGAAAAGACAGTCCGCGCTTTAAAAAATCTGAAGAGCTGGGGCAAATGCTGAGCATGGAATATCTTTTAGAAGAGGCTGAGAGCAATGCTCTTCCGGTTGTGAAGAAAAGGGGCATATTGAGGGAATATTTGCAGATTATCATTCTTAATTCGATTTACAGGCACAAAGCCGGCCGGCGCTTTTTTTTCATGGGCGGCACTGCAATGAGGTATTTTTATAGACTGCCTCGATTTTCCGAAGATCTTGATTTTAACACCCCCGGATTAACCCTCCGCGAATTTAGAGAAATTATGGAAGAAGTGAGAAAGGATATATTAACGGCGGGTCTTTCTGTGGATGTAACCTGCGACAGAGGTAAAAATCTTTTTACAAGCGATTTTGTTTTTAATGATGTCATTAAAAAATACGGTATTTCCGATAATCGGAGACTACGAATGATGATTAAAGTGGAAGTCAATAAACCCCGGTGGGAGCTTATTAGCGAATCCAGGGTGCTGAGTATGTACGGATATAATTTTACGGCTATTTTGATGAGTAAGGGGAATTTGCTTTCGGAAAAGATTTGCGCGCTTTTTAACCGCAAAAGAGGCAGGGATATTTATGACACTCTTTTTATGCTGAAAAAGAAGTTTCCCTTTAATGAAAATGTCCTGAAGGCAAATAAAATTGCCGCGCCAGTTAAAAGCGCTCTTTTATCTCACTTTAAAAATATTGACCCAAAAGAGCTTCGGCGGCTTGCCGAGCAGGTCAGGCCGTTTTTGTTTAAAGAAGAGGATATTGAACTGATTCTCAAAGCGCCGTTGTATGCGGAAAATTTTTTAGGCGGGGAGTGAGTGTGGGAAGAAAAATCGGGCGAAATGACCCCTGCCCCTGCGGGAGCGGGAAGAAGTATAAGAAGTGCTGCGAAAGGGGTGATGCGGAGAATATTGCCGGAACGGGCAAATTCAACTTCGAAAAGTTCAGCGCTTACAGGGAGAAGACAGGCACAATTATTGATGAATCTACAGACCTTTTTGAACAAATTATGGTTTTTAGTCATAAGTTAATGCAATCTGATAAAGAAGGGTATATACTTAAAAGAGTGGTGGACAGTTTTGACAGGAATTGCGACATTGGAGACGATATCAGCGTCCCTGTTATTTTGTTTTTGAATTGGCTGCATTTGGATTATCGTTTTGGGCAGACGCTGGAAACCGTCTGTGAGCGCTTTATGAAAGGAGAAGTTTTCGAGATACTTACTCCGCGCAAGCAGGATATTGTCAGGAAAATGGCAGAAAGTTATGCCGGTTTTTATGAAGTGGCGAAAGTGCGGGACGATGAAATCATTTTCAAAGAAATTAGCGACGGGAAAAGGTGGGCTATTCATAAGATCAACGAGCCGTTTGAAAAAGATGCGGTAATAGGGGACATCTGGCATATGCGGTTTGTGGATTTGAGCGGAGACACCTATATTTATCCGCCGCATTTTATTTTTCCGCCACGGTTCAAACAGCGTTTTGTCGAGACGATAGAAAAACGGAAAAAATTAATTGTCAGCCAAATAGGGGGAGATGCTCTGTCGGAAGAAGATATTTTGAAAGGCGCATACAAAAAAATGGTGGGTCTCTGGTATGCTATGCCGGATCAGGAAATTGCGGAGGCGTAGCAGGAAATGTCCATCCTACAAAGATATCGGGACTGGAAATGTCCATCCTACAAAGATTCCTCGGCTTCCTGCCTGCCGGCAGGCAGGTGCTTCGGAATGACAGCCTGCCTGCGCGCCAACGGCGCTTCGAGAGGCAGGGAAAGTCCCTCCTACAAATGCAAAACAAGGTTCGTTCCACTTTTAATTCTTAAATGACGACAAGGTTCGTTCCTATTGTAAAGAATGGGTTTAATCGTTAATATAATCGAGATTTAATGCGGCGCACAAACTGATATGGATAAGAACGAATTATTAGGCATAGTTAAAAACGACAGGATATTGCAGCGAGGCATTGAATATTTCCGGCAGGGCAGGGTCAGGGGATATGAGCATTTCGGCAATTGGATAGTCGCTTCGGTCAGCGGGAGCAGGCCCAGACCCTATAAAGTGAGAATAGAGCTGGATAAAACAGGGAAGCCCAAATACCGCACTTGCGACTGTCCGTATTCCGGAGGTCATTATGTGTGCAAGCACATCGTTGCCGTTCTGGAGCGCTTTGTGCGTGAAGAATGGCCTTCTGTCCCGCCAAAAAATCCTCTCATCAAGGATAAAGAAAAATTTGACGAAGATGTGACGATAGCCCTGGCAGAGACGCGGGGCAGCCCCTATAAAAACTTTGACCATCTGGAAAATCTTTCGGGCATTGCCGTGAAAGGCAGGAATAAAAGCAATAAAAATTTTTTGCTTGTTTTTGTAATTGAAAAAAATTATTACAACAGCGGTCCATATTACAGGAGTGCGAACAGAAGCGGAGGATGGAGCATTTATCCGGCGCTTCGCTACAAAAAACAGAACGGCGAGTTAGGGATGTTTGCGAAGTTTAAGGAGGAAAATCTGACTGAGCCCTGCGGCGAAGAAGAAGCCGTTTTCTTACAGAAATTAATTGACCGTCCGGGCCAAGAGGCGGGTTTCATAGATTATGCCGATGAGCTGGCGCGGCACAATTTCAAAAATGTCTATTTGAGAACCGACGGGAATAATTATGTTCCTGTATTTTTTGAGGAGATGGAAAAAGCGTCTGTTAAATTCAGGTTAAAAAAGGCCGGGGAAAGCTCCGTATTCTTTAAACCCGTCCTTGATATTTACGGGAAAAAGGGCGGGGCGCTGACCGAATTTGAGCTCTCCTACCGGCAAGAAGCGGTGCGAATCGGATTTGATGTTTATGTTATTTCTCACGAGGGCGGTATATTTTTCAGACACAACAGCAAAAGTTTTTACTCACTTTTCAGAATTGTCTCCGAACTTGATGACGGTTTCGCATATCATGACATCCGTAAAACAAAAAAGCACTTCCGCGATGCTCCGGAGATAGACATTTTGTTTGATGCCAGGTCACTGAGGTTTGTCAAGCCGGTTCCCAAACCCATTATTGAACTGGATACGACTTATCCCGATGTTATAGACATGGAACTGCTGTTTGATTACTTCGGGAAAACGGCGCCGTATAAATCCGAATACGAATTCTATGTCCTGTCGGAAGGAGGCGCCGAGATTAAAGTGGCGCGCACAAACAGGCGATATGAAAATGAAATCTATCTTTTTTTGTGCCGCAAATTTGATTTCATAAAAAAAGACGCCGAGCAGAGTAAGCTCATTGTAAATATGCCTCTTGTGAAATTCCTTTCGGAGCACGGCAGGGAGATTATAAATGAAGGCATCGAAATACGCTTGAAAGGCGGAAAACAGAAAATATCCGCGTCGGGCAGCAAGCTTTCAATAAATGTTTCTTCCGGCATAGACTGGTTCGACCTTGATGTGGGCTACATCAGCGGGACCGGCTCATGGGAA
>PEUP01000051.1:0-1837 GCA_002780705.1 Elusimicrobia bacterium CG03_land_8_20_14_0_80_50_18
AAACTCACCCTGACATGGCTTTGCGCTCCGAGATGATAAATCTCATCCGGCTTGATGTTGTATATAACATTGGTTATCTGCTCGCCGTCGGCCAGATCACCGTAATGCAGAAAAAATTTCGCGCCTCTGGTGTGCGGGTCCACATATATGTGGTCTATCCTCTGCGTGTTGAATGTGGATGCCCTTCTGATGATTCCGTGCACCTCATAACCTTTTGACAGAAGAAACTCCGCCAGATATGAACCGTCCTGACCTGTGATGCCTGTGATTAACGCTTTTTTCATATTTGCCTCGGTTTTGTTACAAAATTTACTTGAGGCGGGACTGCCACTCTTCTATCTCAACTTTCAGTCCGTCTATGCGGCTTTGAAGCTCTGACCTTTTCTCGCCGCCGCTGCCCTCAAGTTCCGCTTCAAGTTCTTTCGCCTGATCCTGTTTCTGGGATATTATGAGCCGTATCTGTCTTTTTTTGTCGTCGAAGACAGCTTCCGTTTTATTTTTCGCGGGCTTTTCCCCCGCCGGCTCCGGCTCCGTAAAATTGTCAATGTCGCTCTCACGCCTGGCGGGAGGCGGCATGTTAAAAAGTTCGGGGCCTGAATCGGCGGCCTTCTGACGCTTCGCGGGTTTCGGCGCGGCGAAAAGCTGTTTCAGTTTCTTTTTCAGCCCTTCGTTCACCAGAGGTATTTCAGAGCGCGGCGAAACATCATCGCCGCCTTCCCTTTCCACGCCCGCTATGGCGGATATTTCCGTCTCAAGCTCGGACTTGATCATGTTGAGCTCGTCTTCCTTCATCTGAAAACGGTTCTCTATTTCTATCTGGGCGTCGCGGAGAACGGCTATCTGCTTTCTGTAGAATTCGTCTTTCTCGACCAGCACCCTCTCATGAGCGAGGTTGAGCTCCTCAATCCGGCGCCGAAGGGCGAGCACCTTGTTTGAAAGCGCCTTTTTCTCTTCGGCGGCGTCCTTGAGCTGGGCGATATACTGGGCGGCGATGTCCGCTTCAAGTTTTTTCATCTGTGAGGCGATTTCCTTTTTCTCCCTGTCCTTGCGGCGGAGCGCCTCTTCCCATTCCCTGTCCACGTTTTTTAACTGGAGCTCGTAATCGTCACGCTGCACCTTCGTCTGCGAACGAAGCTCCTTGCTCTCGTTTTTCAGAACGCCTATTTCCTGTTTTAAAGTGTTTATTGCCTTCTCGCTATCCTGCCTCTTGGCCTCTATCTTCATTATCTCGGCGTTCTTTTCTCTTATGACGCTTTCCAGCTCATTTTTTATCATTTGAGATGTGGTTTCGGACCTGGCTTTCTCGCGGCTCATTTCGTCAATGAACTTTTCCTGGAGCTGTGCCATCTTTCTGTCCATGCCAGAAAACTCTCTCTGCCTCTGGGCGAGAATGGCGTCATAGTTTTTGGTGAGCGACGCTATCTTTCTCTCGTTGGCGTCCTTCTCCCCGGAACGCAGTTTGTTCTCCATTGAAAGCTGTTTTTTGACCGCTTCCAGTTCCGCCTGGAATTTCAGGTTGTCGTCCTCAACGATCCGCACCTTCTCATTGGCTATGCCGATCTCGTTTGTGAAATGAGCCTCTCTCAGTTTCATCTGTTCCATCAACTGCGCGGTCTCTTCGGTGTTGAGTTTTTTGAGCTGTTCTATTTTGTCAAGGAGTTCCTGCACGCGGAGCTCTTCGCTCCTGATGCGGGAGATCAGTGTCTCGCGTTCTTCAAGCCTCTTTTCCTTGAGGTCTCTCAGAATCCTTTCAAGTTCTGATGTCACTTTGCCTGTCATAACCGGATTATAACAAAATTAATCAAAACAATTCAAGAAGAAAAACGGGACGGCTCAA
>PEUP01000051.1:1854-5262 GCA_002780705.1 Elusimicrobia bacterium CG03_land_8_20_14_0_80_50_18
GTATTTCTGTTCTATGAGCCGCACCATGGCCCTGATGTCAAAATCCCCCGTGAGTTTCTTCTTAAGTTTGTGAGCCATGAGCCTGCCCTGATCGGGATTTTTAATGAGAAAATCTATACGAGCGACGAAAGTGTCTATATCATGCGGCTTGACGAGATAACCCGTCACGCCGTCTTCTATTATCTCGGAGACGCCGTCCACGGCGCTGAGAACCTGGGGTATCAGACAAGCCCCCGCCTCAAGAGACACCCTCGGCAGGCCCTCCCATAGAGAGGTCAGGACACTCACATCAAAAGCCGGGAGGACTTTCTCCATGTCCGTCCGCCATCCGGCGAGTATCACATCATCGCCGAGCCTGTGCCTGTGTATGCTTTTTTCTATCTCCCCGCGAAGAACGCCGTCGCCGGCCATTATAAATTTAGCCCGGGGGTTGAGCTTTTTCACGCGCGCGGCGACCTCTATGAAATCCAGCGGGGCCTTCTGCGCCTTGAAACAGGCAACCATTCCAACAACGGGCACATCCCGCGCTATGCCGAAATTTTTCTTGGCCTCCTCGCGGGAAAGCCGCCCTTCCCAGGACTTCATGTCTATGCCCGAATGCAGCACCGATATCTTGTCCGCCGGACAGATGCCCAGCGCCAGGGCTTTTTCAAGGTTATTTGCTGACACCGCGAAAAGAGCCGTGGATATTTTAGCCGCCATCTTTTCCGCCAGAATATAGGCTTTCCTCACGCAGGCCCTCTGCCTGTCGTTGAAACCGAAGCCGTGAAAAGTGTGTATGATGACCGGCACCCCCGCGTAAAAAGCCGCCCAGCGCCCGAGAATACCCGCCTTTGACGAATGCGTGTGGACAATGCGCGGTTTTATTTTCCTGAGAATGCTGTAAAGCGAAAAAAACGCGGCGATATCCTTGAAGGGATTTATTTTCCTGACAAGAGCGCCTATGCGGTAGGCCTCAATTCCCTCCGCTTCTGTTATACCCTCTGCGCCGGATATAAGAATCCCGCGGAAAGAGCTCATGTTCGCGACGGTGAAAAGCGTGTTCTGCTGAGCGCCTCCCAGCTCCAGTGTCGTCACTATGTGGACGCAGATCTTATTATTTTCGTTCATCGGAAATATTGTGTTCCGTGAGACATTTGACAATCTCACGGGCGGCGCGTTTGCCTCCACCCATGGCCGATATCACTGTCGCCGCTCCGGAAACTATATCCCCCGCGGCATAAATGTTTTTGATGGAAGTCTCAAAAGTGCCGCGCTTGATCTCTATGTATCCTCTCCTGTTGAGCTTAAGGCCGGGGCTTGTTTCAAGCAGGAGGGGATTGGCGGAGACGCCTATGGCCACCACAAGCGTGTCGGCTTCTATAAAATCATATTGTCCTTCAAGAGGCACGGGGGAGCGGCGGCCGCTCTCGTCGGGTTCGCCGAGCTCCATGCGCAGGCATCGCACACCTTTCATGAAACCCTTTCCGTCCGCTTCTACCAGATCCGGGTTGCTGAGAAACCTGAAATCCACACCTTCCTCAAAGGCATGCTCCACCTCTTCAGCGCGCGCGGGCATCTCGTCACGGGTTCTTCTGTACACGCAATAGACATGTTCCGCGCCCATCCTGAGGGCGCAGCGGGCGGAATCCATGGCCACATTCCCGCCGCCCACGACAACGACATTTTTCAGGTTTTTCATGGGCGTGACATATTCGGGGAAGCGGTAGGCCTTCATAAGATTTATCCTTGTGAGGAATTCATTCGCGGAATAAACACCGTTGAGATCCTCGCCCGGTATTTCCATGAAACGCGGAAGCCCCGCGCCCGCGCCTATAAAAATCGCCTCAAAGCCCGCGTCAAAAAGTTCCTTCAGCGTCTTCGTCCGTCCTATAACATGGCCAAAATTAAATTCCACACCCATATCCCTGAGCTGGGCTATCTCCTTTTTTATGACTTTTTTCGGCAGACGGAATTCGGGAATGCCGTAAATAAGCACCCCACCAGCCTCGTGGGATGATTCAAAAACGCTCACGGCCAGGCCTTCCCGGGCCAGCTCCCCTGCGGCGGTGAGGCCAGCGGGGCCGCTCCCCACAATGGCGACCTTTCTGCCGCTTCCGGCGCGGGCTGAGTTTTTTTTATCCGCGCCGAGCGTCTCGGCGTAATCGGCGACAAAGCGTTCCAGGCGGCCTATGGCCACCGGCTCGTTTTTAATCCCCATCGTGCACACGGCGGCGCACTGTTTTTCCTGGGGGCAGACCCTGCCGCAGACGGCGGGAAGGAAATTCTTCTCTTTGATTTTTTCGTAAGCCTCTTCAAAACGCTCTTCAGTGATGAGTTTGATGAAAGCCGGTATTTCTATCCCGACGGGACATCCCGCCACGCAGGGTTTGTTCGGGCACATGAGACAGCGTGAGGCCTCTCTGAGCGCTTCCTCTTTCGTGTAGCCCAGCGCCACCTCATTGAAATTAGTCTTTCTCTCTCCGGCGTCAAGAAATGACATGGGAGTTTTCTTTTTTATCAAAGGCACCGGCATTTGTGAGGCGCTCTTGAGGCCTCTTCCTCTTTGTCCTTGTATAGTGAAAGCCTTGAAATGAGTTCGTTAAAATCCACCTCATGAGCGTCAAAATCCGGACCGTCAACGCAGGCAAATCGCGTCTTCCCCGCGATGTTGACCCTGCAGGAGCCGCACATCCCCGTGCCGTCAACCATGATGGGATTGAGGCTCACCATTGTCGCGACGCCGTAAGTCCGTGTGAGATCGGCGACCGTTTTCATCATTATAACGGGGCCCACGGCATAAACTATTTTTATATCACCGCCGGCTTCCAGCTCGCGTTTCAGAGGCCCCGTCACAAAATCCTTCTCGCCGCAGGAACCGTCGTCGCTGGTCAGGCAGAATTTTTCACTGCCCGCGCGGAGCCTGTCATCCCAGAAGAGAAATTTATTCTCCCTCACCCCCGCTATTGTGGACACGGACAGGCCCTTCGCCGTCATTTCCTTTATGACGGGGAATATGAGAGCAAGCCCTATTCCGCCGCCCACGGCAATCGCGCGGCCGGGGCCGTCGGGAAACACGGCCGGTTTGCCCAGAGGCCCCGCGGCATAAAAAAGACTATCGCCTTTTTTCATGAAACTGAGGTCGGAGCTGCTTCTTCCCATCACCTTGAACACCAGCGTAACGGAACCTGTTTCTTTATCGCGGTCGGCTATGGTCAGGGGGATTCTCTCTGATTTTTCACAAGCCATGATCATGACGAACTGCCCCGCCCGGGCCACCTCCGCTATATAGGGCGCGCGGAAGCTGAGAGCAAACACATCTTCGGCGAGCCTTTCATTGCTCAGCACTTCAAGCGCCTCTGTCTCTTTTTTCATTGGCTTTCCGCCATACGACGGATCTGCCGTTTAGCGAGAGCGTCGTGTTTCGTG
>PEUP01000038.1:0-218 GCA_002780705.1 Elusimicrobia bacterium CG03_land_8_20_14_0_80_50_18
CGGCGGCTCGTCCGGCTTCTATCATATTTTTTACGACAGGCGCCGCGCCGTCATCGCTTTCCACCGGAAGCAGCGATTCGGCAAACAGCTTGTCGGTGAGAACGCGCTCTTCCACTTCGTCATATATCAGCGGCAGATTCGCGCGGCATTCCCCCTCAACATCGGCATCGGATGAGACGGCTATGTTACAGTGACGGTGTTTAATCGTAAAATTGTTT
>PEUP01000038.1:246-8579 GCA_002780705.1 Elusimicrobia bacterium CG03_land_8_20_14_0_80_50_18
GCTTTTCTCCTACGCCGGGTATTCTCACTGAATCAGTATTTCAAAGTCATCGCGTTGTAGGGGCAGTGCGTTACGCAGAACTCACATGCGATGCATTTTTTGGGATCAAACACGACCTTTTTCTCAGCGTCAAAGGAAAAGGCCCCCGTGGGGCAGTAGCCGATACAGACACCGCAGGAAACGCACTTTTTTTCGTCCATCTTGATGTCCTCGCCGAGACGCTGGAAGGACACGCCGCTCTTTTTAAAGAAAGCGCAGGCCGCGTCAATGTTTTTTTTGCTCCCTTCCATCTCAAGTATCATCCTGCCGACCTTGTTCTGTGTGATGGTCGCCTGGAGAATGTTGAAGGATATGTCGCATTTTCTTGACAGTGCGGATATGATGGGGCGGTTCACAACCTGAGGCGAGAATTTGAGGACCAGTCTTTTTTTTATCATCCGACCCTCCCGGCGCCCGGAAGCGCGGCCGTCGGATCTCCGAGAAGAAAACTGCCCGCCCTGATTTTTTTCTTTAGTATGGCAGCGATTTCACGAGCTTTTTTCAGGCTGGACCAGGAGAAAGAGGGAATCTCTTTTTTACCAAGCTTCACGATTCCGCTCCTTAGTTCTTTGTAGCTGACGAGGGCTATGGCTTTTTCCTTTCCATAGGGATAATCCTGGGAATAGTCTATGACTGGCGCGAATATCTCGTCGTCGTCTTTTCCCGCCGCGCGGGCTATGCTCTCGTCCAGCACGGGTATGGGAATGCCCACCCCCACCGCTAAAGACACGCCGTAGCCTGTCAGGTACGCGGCCCTGAGAAAATCGGGCGATGTTTTTTTGAGATCGCAGATGAGGGCTATGTTGGCCGCTCCGCCGACGGGGAAACCGTTTTTCTTTTTAACGGCCGTCGTGTGCTGTGTGCCGTGCCAGACTATATAGCCCTCCGCTCCCGCCATGAACACGCGTGTTCCTATTCCTATGGTTTTCAGCTCAGGGTCATTGAGCAGGGGGCTGAGTGTGCCGGCGGATGAATAGGATATGTTCCCCATTTTGGGTTTTAATATGCCCATATATGTGTATATGGTCTTGTCCGACCTGTTAACGGCGGCATTATAGTTCTGGTAACAGTTGCGGGGATTGAAGAGCACCGCGTCCGTCAGGTCGGAGAGCTTAAAACTTTTCCTGAGGCTCGTCGCCGGATAACAGTCCGTTCCGTAAGCTGTCGCCTCAAGTAGAACGCTTTTTCCTCTGATGAGATCTTCTATGACGCCGGCGCCGCCATATTTGAAATTTATCGGGCGTATTCGGTTTTTTTCATAGCGGGGCAGTGCCGTTGCGCCGAGGAACACATCCCGCGCCGCGTATGCGGCGTAAGCCGGCACCCTGTTGAGCGTCACCTCTCCGCCGCCGAGTTTGATTTTAGGGCTCGTCTTCGCTATGTTGAAATATATGCCCGAGGAGCACATGGGACCGAATGTGCCGGTCGTCACCACATCCACCTTCCGGGCGGCGTTTTTAACGCCGTGCTCCCTGACATAGGACACCATCTCTTCGCCTGTGAGAACCACGGCTTTTTTCCGCCGTATTTTCTCGTTTATCTCATAAATGCTTTTTGTCATACGAAACGCGATCTCCTTACGCACATTATAATTTTTTTGATTTAAATATGCAAACAAATGATCGCGCCGCATAGATGTATTTGCAGATTTTTGATACAATCCTCACAATGAAATTAGTCGCAGTTTTCTCATCAATGTCGGTGATGGATGTGCAGCTTGCCAAAACTGTCTTGGAAAGCGAGGGGATACAATCCTACATTCCGGATTACCATATATCCAGCATAGCGCCGCATTATATACCGGCTTTAAGCGGCATTAAATTGAATGTCAGGGAGCAGGACTATCATGAGGCAAAAAAAATACTGGATGATTATATGGGAGCGGGCCATACGGAAGGAGAGCTAAACAATGATGAAACTTGATGTTGTGTTTCCCGGCGGAAAGAAGGTGGATGTGCTGTATCACGATTTCAGGATACGCAGTGACCAGCCCGTGGAAGACGGCGGAGAGAATTCCGCGCCGTCGCCCTACGACCTCTTCCTCTCGTCCATAGCCGCCTGCGCGGGCTATTATGTGATAGCTTTCTTAGCGCAGAGAGGCATAAGCGCCGAGGGTTTAGCGATGACGATGAGCTGTGAGAAGAATGAACAGACCCGCACAATAGGGAAAATAGGCATAGCCATTAAACTCCCCGCGGGTTTCCCTGAAAAATACAAAAATGCCGTCATAAAAGCCGCCGAATTATGCGGCGTGAAAAAACATTTCGTCTATCCGCCCCAATTCAGTGTTTTTATAGAAAACTGAGATTTTCAGTTCAGCAGTTTGGCGGCGTACTGTTTGTAGAAGGCCGTTCTTTCGGCGGCGTCCGGTATCTCTTTGCGCGGCACCACGACGACATTCCCGCCTTTGGGCTGATTAAAAGACTGCGCGACAAAAAGTTTCACAATTGCCGCCGGCACCGCGTACAGTATGTCAAAAGGATCCTGCTCGACTTTACCCCCGGATATGTCTTTGGTCCTGGCGAGAGTCCTGAGATAGTTTCCTTTGATGAGTTCCATTATCTTCTTCACATTGGGGGAGAGGGAAGACATGTCCAGCTCCTCTATTTTTGACGCCCAGAGATTGATGCCGTCAAGTTCTTTCAGTTCCTCGGCGTTCAGGTGAACAGGGGGTTCAAAATACACGAGCTTCACATTGTAGGGCATTCTCGCGAAAAGCGGATCGGGGTTTTCCATCGTTATGGGCGAGCGGTATTCGGGATCCGTGTTTACGCCGTTGTAAAAAACATTATAGCCCTTGGATAGATATGTGTCGGTCAGGCGGTTGACGACCCACCAGGCAAGGGCGCTCTCCCATGGACTGAAGCATGGCCCGAAATCCTTAAAGAGGAGATAGCGGATGTTGTCGCATGAAAAATTGACGACATCGGAAAGCTCTCTGTAGAAAGTTGACTTGCCGCATCCGGCCGCGCCGACCGGCATTATCAGTTTGGGATTCTTGACGGTGAGACTGGCTTTGTCCCAGTTGGGATTTGTCTTGAGCGAATATTCTATGGAATCTTCTATGTGCTTTTCGCCTTTGGCGTAGAGAGCGTCAAGAGCCATTCCCGTCACCTGGGCCTCCATCACGGCCAGGAATGTGTTGATTATGTGATAGGGGCTCAGCTTGAAACAGAAAGAGTATTTGCCCATATCCGCGACGGCCTTCGCGAAATCCGGAGCGGCCTTGAGCATAAATTCGCCTTTTGCCGGATTGACGGCATAAATGGGCGACTTATACATATTTTTCGCTTCTTTGAGCGCCTCAAGAACATTCTCTCCGCTGTCGGCGGCCTCAACGTTGCCGCGCAGACAGATAAAGATGTCCGTTTTGAAGAGTACCGTGTTTTTGTCGTCGAGTACGGCCGCGAGTTTGTCAAGCGAATATTTCTCCGCGACTTCTTTCAACAGGCCTATCGTTTTTTCATCTGCATTCATTCTTTCTTCTCCGGTATGTTTCAACTCCGGTTCTTTTTTTCAACACAACAAAGCTTTTATTTTACATAAGTATCAGGCTTTTTGCAATTCACGATGGGGAAGCCGGTTGTGAGTAAATTGACAGCGATACGCGCTTCTTATATAATTTGCGCATGGAATTTATAATTTTTTTATTAGCCGTTTTTTTTCTTGTGCTGTCGGTGGGATATTTCTACAGAGAGGATCTTGTGATAAAGATACACGCCTTTATCAATTTCTTCGTATTCAACGATTCCTATGTCCTGCACTACAAGAGAAGGGTGGGCGTCATCTGCCTGCTAATCGCGCTATACCTGTTTTTCCTGATTCTTCATGGATGACAGGGAAAAGTTGCTTCTTGCGGGAGCGGCTGAATCGAGGGAACTTTTCACCGTAGAAAAGCGGGGGAGTTCCTATTCCCTTATGAACGGCGAGCCCGAAGAAGAAAGGGAAAGCCTCTCCGGTTTTGCCGCTTCTCTGAGGATACTCAAAAACGGTAAGATGGGTTTTTCCTGGACAAATGACAGGAACTCTCTTTTAAAACTGGCCGCCGACAGCGTGAGGATGATGTTTGACGCGGCCTCGTGGGGCTGGCAGATAGCTCTTTCCGATGAGGAGCCGGCGTCGGCCGTTGATATCCGCGATGACAAAGGAATGACTTTTACGAGCGTCGGGGTCTGGGACAGTCTCAGGTCAATGGAAACGGAAGCCCGTAAACGCGACAGCAGAATAACAAAATGCCTCAGCGCTTCGTTTTCCGGAGCGTCATCAAAACTCTCAATAGCCAATTCCTCGGGAAAAACTCTGACAGCGGAAAAAACCGGTTTTTCCGAAGGCCTGGTGCTTGTCGCCGAATCCGGCGGGGAGGTGCAGCTCGGCGGAAGTTATAACAGCGGCTGTTTCCGCGAAGACCTGGACAGAGAGAGGATAATAGAAGAGGCCGTGGACGACGCCGTCAGCCAGTTCGGGGCAGTCTCTCTTGATTCGGCCCGGATGACGCTTCTTCTGCCGTCTCACACGGCCTGCACATTTCTTTCGGTCATAGAAGGCTGGTTTTGCGCGGATGACTTTCTTGAAGGCAGGGCGCCCAAATCGTGGAAGGAAGGTTTCAAGGCGGGCTCGTCACTCCTGAATGTTACTGACGACGGCACCATTCCGCGACTGACGGGCAGTATGCCCTTTGACAGCGAAGGCGTAGCGGCGAAAAGGCATGAGATTATAAGCGGCGGCGTTTTTCGCGAGTTTCTCACAGATTTCAGAACAGCGTCGCTTATGGGCAGGAAATCCACCGGCAACGCCGTGCGCTCCGTGTCCAGTCTCCCTCAGCCCGGTTTCTTCAATCTCTTTATAGAAAACGGCAAGGATGAAGTAAGAGATCTTCTCGGAGGCGGAAAGGTCTTGCAGATAGACGAGGTAATCGGCACCCATCTTGTGGACCCCCAGACGGCGCGTTTTTCGTTCGGCGCCCGCGGGCGGCTTTACGGCGGAGGCAGACTGCTCAAAAATGTCAGGGGCATAACAATATCAGGAGGCCTGCTGGATCTTCTGCAAAACATAAAGGCTGTGGGAAATGACCTCAAATTCTATTCGTCAAACGGCAGCCCCTCGCTTCTTGTGGGCGATGTGCAGGTGTCGGGGGAATAATGCTTAATAAAACAGGTCTCATCGGCTGGCCGGTGGCTCATTCTCTGTCGCCGGCCATTCACAACGGCGCCTTTGAAAAACTGAATCTCCCCTGGTCTTACGGCCTATACCCGGTAAAGCCGGAGAATTTTGATAAGGATATAAAAAAAATCATGTCTGAGCTCCAGGGCTTCAACATAACCTTTCCCCACAAGGAAAAAATCATGAGCTGTCTTGACGATGTGTCTCCCGGAGCCGCCAGTATAGGCGCCGTCAACTGCGCCAAAAATAATAAAGGCAGGTGGTCAGGCATCAACACGGATTCTTCCGGCTTTCTCAAGGCTCTTAAAGAGGATATCAATCCCAACGGCAGGAACATATTCATACTCGGCGCGGGCGGGGCGGCCAAGGCCGCGGCTTTTTCGCTGGCGGAGGCCGGAACCCGCAGGATATTTATAAGAGACCCCGACAATGAAAAAGCGCGGGATCTCATAAAGCGCCTGAACAGTTTCGCTCCGGCTCAGGCTGTTTCCATAAGCGATGACTGCGGGGAATTGAGGGACTGCGATATCCTTGTCAACGCCACTCCTCTTGGAATGGCCGACGAGCGCATCCCTCTTCCCGTCGAACTTCTGCACAAAGGCCTTTATGTTTTTGAATGCATATACAACAGGGAAACGCCTCTGCTCAAAGCGGCCGCGAAGGCCGGCCTGCGCCGTCAGGACGGCCTCAACATGCTGGTTTATCAGGCGGCGGATTCTTTCAGTTTCTGGACGGGCAAAGTCGCGCCGCTGGAATTGATGAAAAACATTGTGAAAGGAAAAAGGTAATAATTTTGGTCGTGTAGGTCATCGGGGTTGCCTGCCTGCCGTCAGGTAGGGAAAACCCCTCCTACAGGTTGCAGGGAGGATAATATGATTGAGTATAAAACGGCGGGTGAATCGCACGGGAAGGGCTACAATGTTATTATAAGCGGCATTCCCGCGGGACTGGAATTGCAGACTTCGGACATTGATTTTCATCTCGCGCGCCGTCAGACGGGCTATGGGCGCGGCGCGAGGATGAAGACCATAGAAAAAGATCATGTCCGTATAATATCGGGTGTGCGCTGGGGAGAGACAATAGGTTCCCCCGTATCTTTTTTCATAGAAAACAAAGACTGGGAAAATTGGGGAAGCATAATGTCCGAGAAGGCGGAAGACAGGTCGGAAGAATTCCGGCTCACGAAACCCCGGCCGGGCCACGCTGATTTGCCGGGTCTGATAAAATACGGAAGAGAGGATTTGAGGGATGTCCTTGAGAGGGCCTCGGCGCGCGAGACCGTCGCGCGTGTCGCCGCGGGGAGCGTGTGCATAAAACTTCTGAGCGAACTCGGCATAAGGATACATTCCTTCACAAAAGAAATAGGCGGCATCCGCGGCAAAGCCGTCAGATATGATTATGATGATGTCGTGAAAAAGACGGCTTCCTCCGCTGTGCGCTGTCTGGATAAGGAAGCCGAAAAAGAAATGATAAAAGCAATTGACAAGGCCAAGGAAGAGGGCGATACGCTGGGCGGGGTTTTTACCGTGGTTGTGTGGGGGCTTCCTCCGGGATTCGGGAGTTATGATGTGTGGGAGCACCGTCTTGACGGGCGCTTTGCCAAAGCGCTGATGTCGGTGCCGGCGGTAAAAGGCGTTGAGATAGGGCGGGGTTTCCGCATGGCGACACTCCCCGGCTCAAAAGTGCATGACCCCATTTATTACGACGAGAAACTTTCCTTTTACAGAAAAACCAACAACGCTGGCGGTGTGGAAGGGGGCGTTTCAAACGGCATGCCTGTCTTTATTCGCGCGGCCATCAAGCCCATACCGTCGCTAATGAAACCCCTCAAATCCGCGGACATAAAGACGAAAGAGAACACGGACGCCCAGATTGTCAGAAGCGATGTCTGCGTCGTGCCCGCGGCGGGCGTAATAGGAGAGGCGGTCATCGCGGTGGAGACGGCAAACGCGGTCATGGAAAAACTCGGCGGCGACTGCATGGAAGATCTGCTGATGAATTTCAAGACTTACTGCGAGAGGATAAGGGAATACTGGCGGCCGGCCTCCCAGAAAAACCTCTAACCGATGAATATAGCGTTGACCGGAATGATGGGCGCGGGGAAGAGCGCCGTCGGAAAACTCCTGGCCGAAAGACTCGGCATGAGATTTCTTGATATGGACGTTCAGATAGAAAAGACCGCCAAAAAAAAGATAAAAGACATATTCGCCGACGGGGGTGAACCGCTCTTCCGCCGGATGGAGAGGGAACTGGTCAAATGCCTCTCTCTTCTGGACGGCCTTGTGATCTCAACCGGCGGGGGGATAGTGCTGGACGCCAAAAACATAAAGGACCTGAGAAAGAAGGGGAAAATAGTTTATCTCAAAGCAAAGCCGGAAGCGCTTTTTGAGAGGGTCAAAAAAGAGAAAACCAGACCGCTGCTGAATGTGGAGGATCCTCTCGCGGAACTGAGAAGAATATACGGCAAAAGAAGAAAACTTTATGCCGACTGCGATATTTGCGTTGAGACGGCCGGAAAAAAACCGGAAGAAATATGCGCGGAAATAGAAAAAAAGATAAAAGCGGGATGAAATTACAGGGCAAGCGCCCCGGATATCTCCGGGGTGCGCGCTTATGGCAAAACTTCGGTGAAGTATGAAATTAAAGGCGGTGCTACATGCATAAAACGGTGCTCGGCGAAAAACTTGACATAGGCAAAATTGTTCTGCCGCTGGCGAGAAATCATGTGAAAAGATGCCTGCTGGTGACAAACACGAAGGTGGGGAAACTCTACGCCAAAAGCGTGTCGGCGTCGCTCAAAAAAAGAGGCATTGACGCCCGGACGGTAATTTTACCCGACGGCGAGCGCTACAAAAACCTTAAATCGCTTGAAAAGCTCTACTCCGCGGCTGTCAAAAACGGCATAACGAGAAAATGCTTTGCCCTGGCGCTGGGCGGAGGCGTGACAGGCGACATAACGGGTTTTTTTGCCGCCACTTTCATGAGGGGAATAGATTTCGTGCAGGTGCCGACGACGCTCCTGGCCATGGTGGACGCCTCCATAGGCGGAAAAACGGGTGTGGACCTCAAAGAGGGGAAAAACCTCGCCGGAGCTTTCAAGATGCCGCTGGCTGTGATAATAGACACAACTTTCC
>PEUP01000038.1:8644-18333 GCA_002780705.1 Elusimicrobia bacterium CG03_land_8_20_14_0_80_50_18
GATAAAAAATTCTACGGATTTCTGGCGCCCCGCGCGGGAGAAATCAAATCTCCGGGAAGGGAGTTTCTGAACGAGGCCGTCAGAATATCTGTAAAAATAAAAGAGAATGTCGTAGGGCGGGATTTTCGCGAGGGAGGTTTGCGGAAGATTCTGAATCTGGGGCACACCTTTGCCCACGCCCTGGAGACCTCATCCGGCTACCGGAATATCAGTCACGGCGAAGCCGTGGGATCCGGTATGATTGACGCGGTGGAACTGAGCTCTTATCTCGGCCTCTGCGGTCAGGATGCGGCGGCAAAAGCCCTTTCGCTGATAGAGAGCGCGGGATTCCGCAGAATAAAGATAGACGGCAAGACGCTTCTTAAACTCATCATGTCCGACAAGAAAGTGATTGACAGAAATCCGGTATTTGTATTATTAAAAGGACCCGGCGAAGCGCTCGTAAAAGAGCTGCCGGTAAAGGCGCTGAAAAAATGGCTGAAACATTAGTTAAAAAGATCATTTCATCAAAGACGGGAAAGAAGGTGCAGACGGGCGAGATTGTTATTATGCCCGTTGACAGAGCTTTCTGCCAGGACGGAACGGGCCCGCTTTCCATAGACGGCATCAACAAGCTGGGGATAGGGCTCAAAAATCCTTCAAGGTGCTATTTCTTCATAGACCATGCCGTGCCGCCGCCGAGGGCAGAGCTGGCTAACGCTCACAAGAAAATAAGGGATTTCGCCGCCGCAAACAAAGCCAAGTGCATAATGCGCGGTGTCTGCCACCAGATAATGGCGGAGGAATTCTCTTCACCCTATGATGTGATAGTGGGGGCAGATTCCCACACGCCCACTTCCGGGGCTCTGGGTGCTTTTGCGGCGGGTTTCGGCTCAACCGATGTGGCCGCGGCCATGTCCGCGGGCGCCGTCTGGCTCAGGGTG
Organism: Elusimicrobia bacterium CG03_land_8_20_14_0_80_50_18; assembly: GCA_002780705.1. Lineage (GTDB taxonomy): Bacteria > CG03 > CG03 > CG03 > CG03 > CG03. The sequence continues at coordinate 9,568 of PEUP01000038.1, forward strand.
CCGGAGAGCCTGGGCATTGAACTTAAGGGAAAACTCAATAAGGGTGTCACCGCCAAAGATGTCATCATAGATATAATCGGGAAGATAGGCGCCGACGGGGCCACATACAAGGTGATGGAATTTTTCGGCGAGGGTTTGAAAAACCTGCCGATGGACGGCCGTTTCACAGTATCTAACATGACCATAGAGGCCGGAGCGAAAACCGGCATCTTCCCCGCCGACGAAACGGTGCGTAAATATCTCAAATCCCGCGGAAGAGAAGGTGATTTCCGCGAGCTTCCCGCGTCGTCAGATGCCGATTATGAGAATGTGGTCGCTGAGGATATGAGCGCTCTCGTCCCCATGGTGTCATGCCCGCATCAGGTGGACAATGTCGCAGCGGCCCAGGAGCTGGGAGATGTTAAAGCGGATGTCGTGCTGATAGGCACATGCACAAACGGCCGTTTCTCCGATTACGAGGCGGCTTATGAGCTCCTGAAAAACGCCGACAGCCTGAAAACGACTCTCATAATAGCGCCCGCCTCAAACACGGTGCTCAAGCGGCTCTCGGCAAGCCCGATGTTCGCTAAATTCGTGGATCTGGGCGCCACGATTATCCCGCCCGGCTGCGGGCCCTGCTGCGGCGTGCACGAGGGGATTCTTGCCGACGGCGCTGTCGCTCTTTCAACCGCCAACAGGAATTTCAAGGGGAGAATGGGCAACCCCGAATCTTTCGTTTATCTGGCTTCGCCCCTGACGGCGGCCGCGACGGCGATAAAGGGCAGAATAACAGACCCGAGGGAGTTCTTATGATTAAGGGAAAAATACGTCTGTTCGGCGACGGCGTTTCCACTGACCTGATATGCCCGGGAAGATATTATCATCTCAGGGGGAATCTGCCGGAACTGGCCAAGCACGCGCTTGAAGACGCGGATAAGGATTTTGTGAAAAATATGAAACCGGGCGACATCGTCGCGGCGGGTGAGAACTTCGGCTGCGGCTCGTCCAGGGAACACGCGGCTATCGTCATAAAACTCGCCGGAGCTTCATGCGTGATAGCCAAACAGTTCGCCAGGATATTTTTCAGAAACTGCATCAACATCGGGCTTCCGGCCATAGAAATAGACACAACGGGCTTTGAATCCGGCGACGAGGCCGAGGTGGATATGAAGGCCGGCGTGGTTAGAAATCTGACGAAAGGGATAGAGAGGCGTTTTCCTCAGCTTCCCGAAAAGATGCTCGCCATCCTGAAAGCGGGCGGGCTTGTAAATTACATTAAGGAGAACAGCGGATTATGAAACATGTGATAACACTTCTTCCGGGCGACGGAATCGGGCCGGAGATAACCGAAGCGGCAAAAAAAGTGCTCGCCGCCACGGGCGTTGAGATAGAATGGGAAGAAATGCCGGCGGGCGAAAATGTTATGGAAAAATACGGCACGCCAATACCGGATGAAACGCTTGAAAGCATAAGGAAGAATAAGGTCGCGCTGAAAGGGCCGATAACGACTCCCGTCGGAGGAGGTTTCAGGAGCGTCAATGTTCACATAAGAAAGGCGCTGGATCTTTATTCGTGCCTGAGGCCCTGCAAGAGCTACGGCATCAAGGATGTGCCGTTTCCCGACCTGGATCTGGTTGTCGTCCGGGAAAACACGGAGGATCTCTATGCCGGCATAGAATTCGGGAAGGGCGACCCGAAGATACAGGAGCTCGGCAAACTCGCGGGATGCGCTTTCTCAGCTACCACGGGCATATCCATAAAGCCCATATCGGAAGAGGCGTCGCGGCGCATAATAAAATTCGCCTTTGATTACGCCGTGAAAAACGGCAGAAAGAAAGTGACAGGCGTACACAAGGCCAACATAATGAAACACAGCGACGGCATCTTCCTGGAAGTGTTCCGCGAGGTGGCGGCGGAATATCCTTCAATAGAATCGGAAGACAGGATCGTTGACAACATGACGATGCAGCTTGTGAAGAAACCGGAACTCTACGATGTGATGGTGCTTCCCAATCTTTATGGTGACATATTATCCGATCTCTGCGCAGGCCTCGTCGGGGGTTTGGGAATAGCGCCCGGCGCGAACATAGGCGACGACACAGCCGTTTTTGAACCGACTCACGGCTCTGCGCCCAAGCATGCCGGTAAAAACCGCATAAATCCCATATCCATGATACTGTCCGGAGCGCTGATGCTCAATCACATAGGAGAGGGCGAGGCCGGGAAAAAAATAGAAGACGCCGTCAGACAGCTCATAGTGGAAGGCGACACGCTCACTTACGATTTCGGCGGCACCTCAAGCACCTCCGATGTCGGCGACCGTCTTGCCGACATCATAGCAGGGTGACATTCAGCCAAAAAGTTTTAGAGACAGTCTCCAAAATTCCCCGGGGCAGTGTTATGACTTACGGCGAGCTGGCCGCTAAAGCGGGAAATCCCCGCGCCGCCCGCGCCACGGGACAAATTTTAAACGCCAACAAAAACCCCGGAAAAATACCCTGCTACAGAGTTGTCAGAAAAGACGGCTCCATAGGCGGTTATTCGCGGGGTCTGAAAAGGAAGATAGCGCTGCTCAAAGCCGACGGAATCAAATTAAAAAACCGGGGGGGACAATGGATAATCATCGGCGCTTGCCGGAACGATGGCGGAATCTGATTCCGGTTTTTTGCTTGCGGGGATGCTTGCCGTCTCGGGGAGCGGCTGCAGAGGAAACGCGGAGGACGATAATTTTACGATGATGAGAAAAAATATGGTGCGGGAGCAGATAGAGGCAAGGGGCGTGAAAGACCCGGCGGTGCTGGCGGCAATGGAGAAGGTGCAGAGGCATCTTTTTATGGACGAAAAATACGCCGCTCTGGCCTACGCCGACCATCCACTGCCGATAGAGGAAGGGCAGACAATATCACAGCCCTACATCGTGGCTCTTATGACTGAACTTCTCGCGCCGTCTAAGAATGACAGGGTGCTTGAGATAGGCACGGGAAGCGGCTATCAGGCGGCGGTGCTGGCTAAAATCGTCAGTGAAGTTTTTTCGGTGGAAATAATACCCTCTCTCGCCGAAAGCGCGGAAAAACTCCTGGACGAACTGGGCTATAAAAATATCAGTGTGAAGGCCGGCGACGGTTTTCTCGGCTGGGAGGAGCACGCCCCCTATGACGGAATAATCGTCACCTGCGCTCCGAAGGACATACCCGCGCCGCTGATAGAACAGCTCAAGGAGGGCGGCCGGCTTGTCATACCCGTGGGCGAGGGTTTCCAGAACTTGAAACTCGGCGAAAAGAAAAACGGCAAATTCATCGTCAGGAACATCATCCCCGTGCGCTTCGTGCCGATGACGGGCATCGCCACGGGAGAAACGAAAACCCCGGCTGATTCCTTCCGGCTGGAAAAAGAGCTGGAAAAATGGCGGAAGATTTTCGGTAAAAAAATTGACACGGGTATTGCTGTCAGCGTCCCGGAACAAAAGCTCTACTTCATTGAGAAGGGCAAGGTCAGAAAAATTTTTCCCGTCTCCACATCCAAATACGGGACGGGCTCAGAGGCGGGCAGCAACAAAACACCCCTGGGAACGCACATAATACGCCAGAAGGTCGGCGGCGGGGCGGAAGAGGGCATCATATTCCAATCTCTCATAAACACGCGCAGAAAGGCCCGCATCCATAAGGATACTGTTGATGTGCCGGAAGATTTTGTGACCACGAGGGTGATGGCGCTTGCCGGGATGGAAAAGGGCCTGAACAAGGGCGGGAATAAAGACTCTTTCAGCCGCCGCATCTACATACACGGCACGCCGGAAGAGGGGCTCATAGGACGGCCCGCGTCGCACGGCTGCGTCAGAATGAAAAACAGCGATGTCATAGAGCTTTTTGATCTCGTTTCCGAGGGAATGCCTGTTGAAATATTAGAATGATAGGGGGTCACGATGTCCCTTCCTATTTCCGGCACCGTCCCCATTATACTTTGCAAAAACTGCGGGAATATGGTACAAACAGCGGGTAAAATCTTATGGAAAAAACACTTCTCATAATTAAACCGGATGCTGTGTGCGAGAACAACACGGCCGATATTTTGGGCATTGTCACGAAAGAGGGCTTCAGGATACGCGCCATAAAGATGACGCGTTTCAGTTCATCTCAAGCCTCAAGGTTTTACGCCGAACACAAAGGAAAGCCCTTTTACGCTCCCCTTATTAAATTCATGACATCAAATCCCGTCATAGCCGTGGTCATTGAGAGAAAAAACGCGGTCAAAAAGCTCAGGGAAGTCGTGGGTAAGACCAATCCCGCCGAGGCCGCGATAGGGACAATCAGAAAGAAATACGCCCGCGACGGCAGGCACAACGCGGTGCACGCCAGCGACTCACTTTCTTCAGCCAAAAGAGAAATCCCGTTTTTTTTCAAAACATCCGAAATAAAAGACTGGAAATACAAAGACTATCCCGTAATTAAATGACAGCGAACGCTTTAATAAATTTAATCCTCAACTGCGGCTCGTCGTCCCTGAAGTACAAGGTCTTTGAATCCGGCACGGAAAACTGCCTGACAAGCGGCATTATTGAGAGAATCGGCGCGCCGGACGCCGTGATAACGCATAATGCCCTGAACGGCAATGCCGTCGACAGGACATCCGGCGAGGTAAAGAATCACAGCGCCGCGATCAGCGCCGTCCTCGCCCGGCTTCTGGGCAAGGGGGGATTCAAAAAAAGACAGATCAAAACCGTGGGGCACAGGGTTGTCCACGGCGGGAAATATTCCGCTCCCATGGTCGTGGATGATGAGGTCAAAAACTACCTGAAAGAGGTGACATTTGAACTGGCGCCGCTTCACAACCCCTTTAATTTTGAGGGCATAGTCGCCGCGGAGAAAAATCTGCCCGGCGTGCCGAATGTCGCCGTTTTTGACACGGCCTTTCATCAGACCATCCCGGATTTCGCCTATATGTACGCTCTGCCTTACCGATATTACACAAAATACCTCGTGCGGAAATACGGTTTTCACGGCACATCCCATCAGTGTGTCGCGCTCAGGGCCGCGAAGATGCTGAAAAAACCGCTGTCCAAAACAAAGCTCGTCACCTGTCATCTGGGGAACGGCGCCTCTCTCGCGGCCGTCAGAGGAGGCAAATGCGAGGACACATCAATGGGCTACACACCTCTTGAAGGCGTGATGATGGGCACCCGATGCGGCGATGTTGACCCCGCGGCGGTACTGCACATCATGATGTCCGAAGAGCTGTCAATGCACGATATGGACACGATATTGAATAAGCAGAGCGGACTGCTCGGCGTCAGCGGAATTTCAAACGATCTGAGGGATATAATCAAAGCCGCGGAAGACGGGAATGAAAGAGCGGCCCTCGCTTTCACAATGTACTGCTACAGGATAAAGAAATACATAGGGTCATACATAACACTGCTGAACGGCGCGGATGCGATCGTTTTTACCGCCGGGGTCGGCGAGAATTCGCCGGCTGTGCGCGCGGAGGTCTTGAAAAATCTGGAAAATATTGGAATAATAACCGACCCTGTATTGAATAGGGCCATGGTCTCGGGCCGTGAAGGCAAAATAAGCGCGGCATCGTCCCCGGTAAAAGTCTTTGTCATAGCTACGGATGAAGAGCTGATGATAAGCAGGCTTGCGGATAAAATGACTTGACTTTTCAAGTCGGGAGGAAAATAAAATGGCAAATCCTAAAAGGAAAACTTCTAAGGCAAAACAGCGGCGGCGCAGGGCGAGCTGGATGAGCAGCGGCGATGTGACAGTCGCAAGATGCCCCCAGTGCAAAAAGCTGATAAAGCCTCACGCGGTGTGTCAGTACTGCGGTTTTTATAAGGATAAAAAAGAGGTCACGACAAAAGAAGAAATCAGAGAAGCTAAAAGAGTGAAAGAAAATGGCTAACATAATCCTTGACGCCATGGGCGGCGATAACGCCCCCGCAGCCCAGGTGACCGGCGCCGTGGCGGCGTTGGATGAAGTGAAAGCGGATGTATATTTATCCGGCCGGAAGGAAGAGATAGAAAAATTACTGGACGGTTTCACACATCCGAGACTCCATATCCTTGACGCCCCGGATGTCATAGAGATGGGAGCTAAGCCCGTTGTGGCCTGCAGAAAATATCCTGATTCAAGTTTGATGGTGGGAATGAGATTCACAAAAGAAAAGGAAAATTCGGTTTTTATAAGCGCGGGGAATTCCGGCGCTGTGATGACGGCGGCCGTGATGGTGCTTGAACGGATTCCCGGAATCATTCGTCCCGCCATAGCCGTGGTTACACCCGGGATAAAACATTCCTTCGTTCTCCTTGATGCCGGGGCCAACACCAGCTGTTCGTGGCAGCTGCTCTGCCAGTTCGCGGTGATGGGCAGCATTTGCGCGGAACTGATACTGAAAAAAAACAATCCGAAAATAGGCCTGCTCTCAAACGGCAGTGAGCCGGGCAAGGGAACTGACGCCGTCGTGGCCGCCAACAAAGCGCTGACCGAGACGGGCCTCAATTTTACGGGCAACATAGAGGGAAACGACATCTTCAACGGCGTCTGCGACTGCATCGTCTGCGACGGTTTCGTTGGCAACATAATACTGAAGGCCGCCGAGGGCCTGGGCACGGCGTTCAAGAACAGCGTGAGCTCCGGATCGCGTTTCAAAATTTTCAGAACAATAGCCAAGAGGGTCATGAAAAAAATTTTCATGAAATTTGATTACACCGAATACGGCGCGACCTATCTTCTGGGTCTCAAGGACAGCGTTCTTGTCACGCACGGCGTGGCAAACGCGAAGGCCATAACAAACGCCATAATAGCCGCTGAAAACGAGATGAATGTGGGAGTAAACAAAAAGATTGCCGTTGAGATAAACAAATACGCGGCGGTGCTGAATTTGTAATGGTCAAAAATTACTCGCTTGTTTTTCCGGGCCAGGGCGTGCAGGGAATAGGCATGGCCCGTGATTTATATGGCAAATACCCGCAGGCGGCCCGCACCCTGGATTATGCCTGTGAGATCCTCGGAACAGATCTGAAAAAGATTATGTTTGACGGGCCTGAGAATGAGCTGAACAGAATATCGCTGACACAGCTTGCCGTGTTTGTCTCAAATATGATGGTCTATGATGTCATCAAAGACGCTCTCCCTGAAAAACCCATGTTCACCGCGGGCCACAGCCTCGGCGAATACTGCGCTCTCTCCTCATCCGGAGCTCTCTCTTTTGAGGATGCGCTGAAACTGGTGGCCGCGCGCGGCAGAATAATGGAAGAGAACTGCCCCGAAGGCGCCATGGCGGCCGTTATAGGCATGAGGACGATGGATGTGTCCGGGCTCTGCAAAAGCATAAGCGAAAGCGGGAACCTCGTTGAGGCAGTCAATTTCAATTCCAGGAAGCAGACTGTCATCTCGGGCACCCCCGACGGTATTGAGGCTTTCAAGGCTCAGGCCGCAGGCAAGGGCAGGATAATACCTCTAAAGACGGCAGGGCCATTTCATTCTTTCCTTATGAGGAAGGCCCAGGAAATTTTCACGAGGGAGATTGATAAAGTTTATTTTTCGGACCCCGCTTTTCCCCTTGTCTCAAATGCGACGGCAAAAGGCAGCGCCAAATCTTCCGAGGTCATCGCCGCGCTCAAAACGCAGATAGCCTCGCCAGTACAGTGGGTGGCATCGGTGGAATATATGGCCGGGCGGGGGACAGAGATGTTTGTGGAATGCGCGGAGAAGAGCGTACTCTCATCCATGATAAAGAATATAGCGCCCGACACGCAGGCGCTCAGCGCCATGATACTGATAGGGGAATAACGGGGGGTAACATGAAATTTGACAATAAAATTGCTCTGGTGACGGGAAGCGCGCAGGGAATAGGTTTTTCCATCGCGGAAAAGCTCGCTTCTGAAGGCGCGACGGTTATTATAGCGGACATAGCGGAAGACGCGGCTAAAAGCGCTTCTGAAAAACTAAAAAGCGCCGGCGCCAAGAGCGATTATACGGCAATGGATGTGTCTGATTTCAATCAAGTCGCTGAAAAGATGAAGGCCCTCGTGGAAAAACACGAAAGGATTGATATCCTTGTCAACAACGCCGGCATAACGAGAGACGGCCTTATTTTGAGGATGTCTGAGAAAGACTGGGATATGGTTCTTGACATAAACCTGAAAAGTGTATTTAATTGCTCGAAAGCGCTTGCCCGCTCCATGATGAAGACAGGCGGAGTTATAGTGAATGTCGCCTCCATCATAGGTCAGATGGGCAACGCGGGCCAGGCGAATTACGCTGCATCAAAGGGCGGGATAATAGCTCTGACAAAAACGCTGGCGAAGGAGTTCGCCTCCAGAGGCGTGAGAGCCAACGCCGTGGCGCCGGGTTTTATAAGCACGGCGATGACGGACAAGCTGTCGGAAGAGGTGAAGGGGAAAATGCTTGAGGCAATACCCCTGAAGAGACTGGGGCGGCCGGAGGATGTGGCCAATCTGGTGAGTTTTTTGTGTTCGGATGAATCCGCTTACATAACCGGCCAGGTCGTCAGAATAGACGGTGGCATGGTGATGTGAGGGCATAAGCAATTTAAAGTCGGGATTGTTTTAAGGAGGTTTTGATGTCAGAACAGAATGTTGAGGAAAAAGTAAAAGCGATTATTGCGGAAAGGTTGAGAACGGATATGGATAAGATTACGCCTGAGGCGAATTTTATCAATGACCTCGGCGCCGATTCGCTGGATCAGGTTGAGCTCGTGATGGCCCTTGAAGACGAATTCGGCCTTGAAATAGCCGATGAAGAGGCCCAGAAGCTTGACACGGTAGG
>PEUP01000087.1 GCA_002780705.1 Elusimicrobia bacterium CG03_land_8_20_14_0_80_50_18
TTTCCATTTCTTCGTCATGAACAGGGCGGAGTCTTCCGCTTGCATAATAGAAAACGCGGGCATCGTATGAAATACAAATATCTCTTCGGGCCTGTTCCGTCGAGGCGGCTCGGCCTTTCGCTGGGCATAGACCTTCTCCCTCACAAGACCTGTTCTTTTAACTGCGTTTACTGTGAATGCGGCCCGACGACGGATTTGACGCTGTCCCGCAGGGAATATGTTCCGGCAAAACGCGTGAGAGAGGAACTGGCTGATTTTTTATCAGGAAAACCGGATCTTGATTTCATCACCTTTGCCGGTTCCGGAGAGCCGACGCTCCACAGCCGCATCGGCGATATTCTCTCGTTCCTCAAAGACGAATTCCCGCAGTACAGGGTCTGCGTCCTGACGAACGGCTCCCTATTCCATCTTAAAAGTGTAAGGAACGCTCTCATGAGGGCGGACAAGGTCATACCGTCGCTGGATGCCGCTTCCGTGTCCGTGTGGAAAAAACTGAACCGCCCGCATCCCTCGCTGCATCTAAAAGCATTGATGGGCGGTCTGGAAAAATTTGCCAAGGAGTATAAGGGAGATTACGCGGTGGAAGTATTTATTATGCCGGCTGTGAACGACAGGGCGGAAGAGCTTGCGAAACTGAAAAAGGCGCTGATGAGGATAGCGCCTTCGTCCGTTCAGCTCAATTCTCTTATAAGGCCGGGCGCAGAAAAATCCCTCCGGGCGGCTAAGGCGGCGTCTCTTGTAAGAATAGCGCGTTTTTTCGCTCCGCTCAAAGTGGAGCTCTCGGGCAGCGCTCCGTCGGATAAAATATCGCCGGACTTTAAGAAAAGCATAAACGATAAAATAATGTCGGCCGTGTCCCGCCGGCCTCTCACGCTGGAGGATCTGGCCGCGCTCACGGGTATGAGGGTTGTTGAGCTGGCGAAGACCGCAGAGGGGCTCGTCGCATCCGGTCGGATTGTTTTTGTGAAACAGGGAAAGAAAATGTTCATCAAAAATGCCGGAGCGCGGGAGGGCTAACCCCGGAAAAAATATCGGGACAGGAATGTCCCTCCTACAAAGGCAAATGTAGGAGGGGTTTTCCAAGCCCGATATGAGGAGAGGTGAAAGAAATGGAACGAAAATTGTTTGACACGATCATTGTGGGCGGCGGGCCCGCCGGCCTTTCCGCGGCGATTTACGCCGCGCGGGGCGGTCTTGACACGCTGATGCTTGAAAAAGCCGCCGTCGGGGGTCTTGCTATCCTCACCGATAATATAGAGAACTATCCGGGTTTCCCCGAAGGTATCAACGGAGCTGAGCTTATAACGCTCTTTGAAAAACAGGCCCGCCGTTTCGGCGCGCGCATAGAGAACGCCGAGGTCAAGGATGTGAAGGAGATCTCCGGCGCTTCTTTTGAGGTCATTACTCCGTCCGGATCTTTCAAAACGCGCTCCGTTATAATCGCCGCCGGCACAGTACCCAGAAAACTCAATGTCCCCGGCGAAAAAGAGTTTACGGGGAAGGGCGTGTCATATTGCGCCACCTGCGACGCGCCTTTTTTCAGGAATAAAACGGTGGCCGTCACAGGCGGCGGCGACGCCGCTGTTGAAGAGGCGCTGTTCCTCACAAAATTCGCCTCAAAAGTGTATCTCATACACCGCCGCGACAGGCTCCGCGCGGCATCATCTATCCGGATGAGGGCGGAAAAAAATGATAAGCTGGAATTTGTATGGGATTCCGCGGTAAAAGAAATCCGCGGCGAAGGCGGGGTTGAAGGACTGAAAATAGAGAATGTGAAAACCGGCGCGGAGAGTGAGCTTGACTGCGCCGGACTTTTTGTTTTTATAGGTTACGACCCGGCCACGGAAACTTTCGCGCCTCTTGTTGAAAGGGATGACAGGGGCTTTATCAAAGCCGCGGGCACAGTCACTTCCAAACAGGGCGTTTTCGCTGGCGGCGACTGCGTGAGGAAATCACTTTTTCAGGTTGTCACCGCCTGCGCCGAAGGCGCCGAAGCCGCTTTCGCGGCGGTCAAATTTGTGGAGAAGATAAAAGGGGAAGCGTATGAATGATTCAATTGCGGAAAACGGAGTGTTGAAAAACATCAGGGCGGAGCTGGCTCATCACGCCCCTTTCACGGCCGCAGGCGCGGCGACGGGCATCGTCCTGATGTTTTTTTTCAGGGATATGTCCTCAGAGACGGCGCTCAAGGTATTCAATGTGTTCCATCCGGCTCATGTTTTTTTGAGCGCAATGGTCACCTCATCCCTGTATCAACTCCACAAATGCGGCAGAGTTAAGGGAAAATGCGGCCTCGCGGCGCTGCTCGCCGTCGGCTACATAGGTTCGGTCGGTATCGCGACGCTCAGCGATTCGCTCATACCCTATCTGGGAGAGCTTCTCTTGTCAATGCCGCACGCTCACACGCATGTGGGTTTCATAGAGGAGTGGCACATTGTCAACCCTGTGGCATTCGCGGGAATAGCCCTGGCCTATTTCGCGCCCCGCACAAAATTTCCCCACGCGGGTCATGTCCTTTTGAGCACATGGGCCACGCTTTTCCACATACTTACAGCGGGGTCGGTCTCCGGCGCCGCCTCTTACACGCTCGTTTTTGTTTTTCTTTTCATTGCCGTCTGGCTGCCGTGCTGTGTCAGCGACATCGTGTTTCCGCTTCTTTTTGTCGGCGCCGGCGACGGCGGCGCTCATCCCGGAGCGGGGCGCAGTCATTGAATAGTGGCGGGGACCGTCCGGCGTTTTTTCAATGAGCCTGCTCTTTCAGTTGTTTGGCATAGGGTTTCTTCTCACATTGTCCGGCCCCTGCTTTTTCACCTGCTGCGGGCCCGCCGCCATTCTCTGCGCGGCCGCAGGCGGCGGAAAGTTCAGGGACAGCTTCAAATCGGCTCTTCTTTTTCTTTCGGGGCGTCTCGCCGCAACGCTGTTATACGGTTTTTTCGCGGGCATCTCATCGCGAGCGCTGAGTGCGTTCATAGCCCGCCACGGCTCATCCGTCCGCGCCGTGACAGCGTTTTTTTTCATTGCCGCCGCTCTTCTGCTTCTTGCGGGAAAGAGCGTATTCCGGCGCTGCGGGCCTGTTTTCAAAACAGGGAGTTTTTTTCTAATGGGCTCGGCGATGGGGCTTCTGCCCTGTCCGCCATTCGTAGCCATTTTTCTGGAGATAGCGATGAGGTCATCGGGCCCGCCTGACGCCCTCCTTATGAGTTTATTCTTCGGGGTCGGCCTTTTCGCGTCGGGACTGCTTGTGATAGCCGCCGCGGGTGGGGCGCTGGGCCGGCTCGCGTCTGAGACGCTGAAAAGGCCCCGCCTCCATTTCGCCGCGAGGATTCTCAGCGCGGCCATCTTCCTTTTAATAGCGTTCTCTTACTTTCTGCGATGAGCCGTTGAGCGGAAAATTTGTTGCTTTATCGTTCCTTTTTTCTTATAATCGGCAAAGGAGGATGTTCATGAAAAAAGTTTTAGTGGCGGGGATGCTCATTCTTTCTATTTCCGCCTGCAGGCCCGGCGCGGACGGGCAGGGGGGCTCGCAGGCCCCCGCTCAGGCGGCGAAGCGTCCTGCTGCCGCCGATTTTTCGCTTCCCGCCGTTAACGGCGGTCATGTCAGTCTCTCAGATCTGCAAGGAAAGGTGGCGCTGGTGGATTTCTGGGCGACCTGGTGCGGCCCTTGTGTTTATGAGATTCCTTTTTTTATCAATCTGAGGAACAAATACGGCGCCGACGGCTTTGAGGTAATAGGCCTTTCTGTTGACAGAGACAGGTCGCAGATGGCCGATTTTATACGCAAGCACGGAATCAATTATCCCATAGCTTACGCCGACGCCGGGCTTCAGGAAAAATACGGTGGAATAAGAGGTATCCCCACGACTTTTTTTGTGGACAGGAAAGGGCGCATTTCGGAAAAAGTGGTCGGGGCGCACGAAGAGAGTTTTTTTGATGAAAAAATAAAAGAGTTGCTTATGAGGGAGGATTGAAATGGGCAAGAAACTAAAAACAGAGATAGGAGAGACAGGTGAGAGCTTGAAAGATTTCTACGAAAAGGCGAAGGTTTTTACCAGGAATGTGAGCGGCAAGATCTCAAAGCAGGCGGAGATACAAAAGCTGAACATAAATCTCCTGAAGCTCAACGATAAACTTGAAAGGGCTTACAGGGCGCTGGGAGAAAAGAGTTTTGTGTATTTTAAGAAAAATGTTCCGGCCGATCCTGAAATTAAAAAACTCGCGGGAAGCATCAAGGCGCAGAACGCGGCTATTAAAAATTTGAAAGCGAAAATATCAAGACACAAAAAGGCCGGATAACTTAGCCGCCGCTTGCCAGAAATAATTTTCTTATATAGAATACCGCGATAAAAACGGTTGGCCTGACGGCCGGCGTTTGCTATAATTATCACTATGGGGGTGTAGCTCAGCCGGGAGAGTGCTTGCATGGCATGCAAGAGGTCAGGGGTTCGATCCCCCTCACCTCCAAAAAATTTGAATAAACATCACCAATCCCCGCATTTCTTCTTTGCCTATTGCCATTTGACTGAAATCAAACTACAATAAACACTTGTGTTATGAAAGAAGAAAAAGAATGCCTGTTTTGCGCCATAGCGTCGGGAAGTGTGAAAGCGGATATCGTTTACAGAGACGGTGAAACGCTCGCTTTCCGGGATGTGGACCCGAAAGCGCCGGACCATGTGCTGATAATACCTTTGAAGCACATCGGCTCGCTCGGCGAAATGCCGGATGAGGACTCTCCGCTTATGGGAAAGATTATCGTCACGGCCAAAAAAGTGGCCCGGAAACTTTCTCTTGAGAGCTACAGGCTGGTTATAAACAACGGTAAGGACGCGGGGCAGTCGGTTTTTCATCTGCACGCGCATCTGCTCGGCGGAAGGCTTTTCGGCTGGCCGCCGGGATAGGTATTTTGAGATGGGGAGGTGAGTAACAATTGGCTTATATCAAGATAAGTGAGAACGAGAGATTTGAGAGCGCTCTGAGAAGATTCAAGAGGCAGTGCGAGAACGAAGGGCTGCTCAAAGAGATCAAAAAAAGGCAATACTACGAAAGCCCCAGCATGCTCCGGAAAAAACAGAAAGACGATGTTAAAAGGCGTCAGAGAATGAACGCTTCCCGGGCGCAGAGACTGCAGGCAAAGCGCAGCGGCAAATAGGCAAGCCTGCGCGGGGCCGGGTTCATCCCGAGCCCGAGGAGTCAGACATGAAAATAAGCGAGTTTTTTTCTTATTGCGTCAAGTGCGGCAGAGATGCGGATCCGCGGGGCGTTGAGTCGGTTAAAAAGCTGATGACCGAAGAAAAAAAGAGCTTTGATAAGCTTTCTGCCGGCGAGAAAAAGTACTACGACAGTGACAGGCTCATAAATCCTTACGCCGATTCGCGGATATCAAACAATCCGTCAGACGGAAGCGTCAAGAGGATAATGTGCGGCATAGACATAGGAGTGCCTGAGCTGCTCCTGGCAGACGGGCTTTCCCGGAAAGGGGAGAAGATAGACCTTGTGGTGGCGCATCATCCCAACGGTTATTCCTACTGCACTTTTCACGAGGTGATGGCCATGCAGGCCGAGATACAGTCGGGTTGGGGCGTGCCGATAAACATAGCCGAGAGCCTTCTGAATGAAAGGCAGGAGCTTGTGGGAAGATCCGTCATGCCGCGGAATCACGCCCAGGTCACGGACGCGGCGGTTCTGATGGGAATACCCATGTGCAATGTCCACACTCCCGCCGACAATCATGTGACGGAATTTCTCGGAAAGAAATTCAAAAACATGAGTAAGCTGAAGCTGGAAGAGGTTATCAAGATACTTGAGAAGGTGCCGGAGTACGATTATGCCCGGATGAAGCATCTTCCCGGTCCTGTGATAGTCAACGGCAAGCCGTCTTCATCCGCCGGAAAGATAGTGGTTGATATGACGGGCGGCACGGAAGGCGCTGTCGAGGCCGTATCAAAACTCGCCGATGCCGGCGTGGGCACGATAATAGGCATGCATTTCAGTGAAAAGCACATAGAGCGCGCGAAAAAAAGCCGTATAAACATAATAATAGCCGGTCATATATCATCCGATAATCTGGGCCTGAACCTTCTTTTCGACAAAGTGGAGAAGAAATACGGCAGGTTCCATGTGACGGAGTGTTCCGGCTTTCACCGAATCAGAAGAAAACCCACAGGCAGATAGGCAGCTAAGCACTTGATGGCATATCCTTCTGATTTCATAGAGAAAGTGCGCGCGTCGTCGGACATTGTTTCCGTCGCCGAGCAGTATTTTCCGCTGCGGCGAGCGGGAGGGAATTACACCGCCCTCTGCCCGTTTCACAGCGAGAAGACGCCTTCTTTCGTGATATCAAAACAGAAGCAGATATACAAGTGTTTCGGCTGCGGCGAGGGCGGCAATGTTTTCACCTTCGTCATGAAGATGGACAGGGTCTCTTTCCCCGAAGCCGTCCGCTCACTTGCCGTCCGGGCGGGGATAGAGGTGCCTGAAAAAGCCGCGGGGCCGGAGGAAAAAAGAAAGAATTACCTTTTTTCCGTCATGAGCAGAATAAGCAAATTTTACGCGGATAATCTCGCTAAAAGCAAAATGGCGCGGGAATATCTCTCTAAAAGGGGCATCACCCCTGAAATGGCCGGAAAATTCGGCATGGGTTTTTCGCCGGACGGGGAAACGCTCATCAAATTCGCGAAGGACGAGAACATATCCTCATCCGACCTTTTAACGCTCGGCCTCGCCGTTGAGAGGGCCGGCTCTCTGACGGATAAATTCAGGTTCAGGATAATCTTCCCCATCTGCGACGCCCAGGGCCGGACTGTGGGTTTCGGCGGCCGGGCGACGGGCGAGTCCAAGGTGAAATACCTCAACTCTCCGGAGACAATTCTTTTCCGCAAGAGCGAAATACTGTATGCGATGGATATAGCGAAAAAAAATATCATTGACGAGGGCAGGGTCATAGTGACGGAAGGCTACATGGATGTCCTCACCCTCCATCAGTTCGGTTTCACGAACGCCGTGGGGGTGCTCGGTACGGCGTTTACGGACAGCCATGTTCATCAGCTTGCCCGTTTCACCGAAAAAGTCTATATGCTTTTTGATTCCGACGCCGCGGGCATCAACGCCTGCCTGCGTTCCGCCCCCAAGGTGCTTGAGGCCGGCCTTGAGAGCTATGTTATCAGGCTGCTCAAAACAAAGGACGCCGACGATTTTCTGCACAAATTCGGGGCGGCCAAGCTGCGGGAGAGGATGAAGGAAGCCCACCCGCTGTTGGATTTCATAAGAAAACTTTTCATTTACAGGCACAAAGATAAGAATCCGTCATGGAAGGCCGATGTTGTCTCCGGGCTCAAACCTTTTATCAACGCCGTGGGAAGCGCCGTCACGCGCGAGGAGGAAATCAAGAGAACCGCCGAGGCTCTTGAAGTGAGCGTCTCCGCTGTGGAGAAAGAGATGAGCAGGAGCTCAGCGCCCGCCTACGCCGACAGCGCCGGCGAAAGCGCTTTACGGGATAAAAAGAAACTGGGCAGAAAGGAGAAGATAGAGCGCGCCATAATCTGTTTTCTCGTAAATTATCCTGAATTCGTGGATGTTTTTCACAAGTCGGTCAAAGCGGACGATTTTGAATACATGGGCGTTTTTTTAAAGAGTGTTTACGAGAGTGTTGAAGACGGCGTGGGCATATCGGCCTCAAATCTGATCTCAAAATTTTCACAGGATTCTCTGTCGGGTGATGATTCGGATTTCGTCGCGGAACTGACCGCCTCTGTAATAGAAAGCGATACGCCTGCGGACAAGGAGCAGATACTTGAAAAGAAAAAAGAGGCGGAAAGCCTTGCGGACGCCTTCATAATGGCCGTGGATATGGCCAGACGCGAAGAACTGAGAAAAAAACTTCTGGTAAATCCGAAGTCAAGTGAAATAGGGGAAGAATATATGCAGGTAGTCAAAAGGTTGGACAGGAAAAGACAGGGAGGGCATTTTGAAAAAGAACGCCGGAAAATCCAAAGATAATGAAAAAAAACTGAAAAAGGCGGTGAAGGCGGCAGAGCCGCCCGCGAAGAAAAAGCCCGCAGCGGCTTCTGCCGGGCCGAAAGCCCCCGCGCGGAAGGCCCCGAAGGGAAAGCCCGTTAAAAAATTGAAAAAGCAGCCTCTTGCCTCAGCGCATCCGTCTGCAAAACCGGAAAATAAGTCACGAAAGTCAACCCCTGTCACCAAGCTCACGCGCGCCGCGACGAGAACGGCCAGGAAGAAAGACGCTCTGCCCAAGGGCAGGGAGAAAGACGACATAATAAGAGAAATCGTCATGAAGGGCAAGGAGTCCGGTTCCATGTCCTTCACGCAGCTCAACGAGATGCTGCCGCCGGAATTCACGAATTCCGACACCATTGATGAGGTTCTCACCTCGCTTGAGAGCACGGGAATAGATATAGGCGGTGCGGTGTCAAAGGATGAGATGGCGCTGGTGCCGGTGGCCGATGTGGATAAGGTGGACACATCGGATTCCGTGAAGATGTTTTTGAGCGAGATGGGCAAGGCCGCGCTTCTCACCAGGGAAGAAGAGACTTTTCTCGCCAAGGGAATAAAGGACAGGGAGAACCGCCTGAAATTCCTGATTTTGTCCAACCCCGTCGTGTTCAAGGAGATGGAGAACATAAACGCCCTGCTTCAGGAGGGTGTTATTTCCGCGCGCGAGCTCATGCCGCGGGGTAAAAAGAATCTTAAAATCATAGATGCCATGAAAAAACGCGTTTGCGACGCCTCGACTTACATACGGAACGGACGCCAAAAACTCGTGGAGATGCAGAAGGAACTTTTTGCCGCTAAGACTCCGGAAAAAATACAGCGTTTGAAAAAAGACAGCGAGCGGACATGCGCGGTGCTTTACGAGAAAATAGAAACTCTTGAACTCAACAGCCAGAAACTGAAACGGCTCCTCCATCTGCTCAAAACAGAAGGAAAGCGCAGCGCCCTGCTCTTAAATGCCCGTGAAGACCTGCTGAAAAAAGTGGAGGACGAGGAGAGGGTGCGGGCACTCTTCAGGCAATATAAAAGAAAAACGCTGGACCGCGACGCTTTTTTCCGCCGGTCAGGTGTGAGGGTGAGTCAGTGGCAGGAAAAACAGGAAGTGCTGGATAAGATAGCGGAAAACCTGAGCCATCTGAGAAAAGAAACGGTGCAGGAGCCCGCGGAGCTTTTGATCATCTATGACGAGATTCGCGTTCTTGAAAAGGAAATAAGGGACATGAAGCTCAAGGTCGTCAGGAGCAATCTGAGGCTTGTGGTGTCAATAGCGAAGCATCATTCAAATGTGCGCTTGTCGCTGTTGGATCTCATTCAGGAGGGATGCATAGGATTGATGAAAGCGGTTGACAAGTTTGAATACAAAAAAGGTTTCAAGTTTTCAACTTACGCGACATGGTGGATCAGGCAGTCCATCAACAGGGCCATTGCCGATCAGGCCAGAACCATAAGAATTCCCGTGCACATGAAGGAGGTCATCAGCAAGGTGTCAACATTCTCGCAGAAATTCCGCGCGAAAAAAGGTTTTGACCCCACACCCGAACAGTGCGCGGACGGCTTGCGGATACCGGTGGAAAGGATTTACACGGTGCTCAAAGTCATGCCGGAGCCTTTTTCACTGGCCCAGCCGGTGGGAGATGAGGACGACGCTCAGCTTGAAGAGTATATCAAAGACAGCACTCTGGTAAGCCCGGAGGATTCGGCCCAGATGGATCTTCTCAAGGGTGAGGTGGAAAAACTGCTTTCTGTGCTGTCCGACCGCGAAGGTGAGATCCTCCGCCTGAGATACGGGATAGATTCTGGTTATCCGAGGACTCTTGAGGAGGTGGGGCAGGAATTCAAGGTGACGAGGGAGAGAATAAGGCAGATAGAGGCCAAGGCTGTTAACAAGCTGAAGGAAATCGCCGAATCCAGGAAACTGAAGCAGTATATTGAGTGAGATTATGAAAAAAAAGACAAAAAAAACGGGCTGTGTGAACAAGAGAAGCGTTTCCGCCGGCATGAAGCTGTCGCAGAGCGTGCGGAACATACATTTTGTGGGCATAGGCGGCTCCGGCATGAGCGGCATCGCGGAGGTGCTCTCCGGTATGGGTTATGCCGTCAGCGGTTCTGACCTCGCGTCGTCCCCTGTCACCAGGCATCTTGAAGAACTCGGCTGCATTGTGAAAACAGGCCATTGCGCTTCAAATGTCAGCGGTGCTCAGGTGGTGGTGATATCCTCCGCTGTCACACCCGATAACATAGAGGTGCTCACCGCGGTGAAGAATAAGATACCCGTCATACAGCGCGCCGAGATGCTGGCCGAACTCATGCGCCTTAAATACAGCATAGCCATCGCGGGCAGTCACGGCAAGACAACCACAACTTCCATGGTCAGTCAGATACTCGCTTCGGCCGGTTATGATCCCACCATGGTCATAGGCGGAAGATTCAAGAACATAGCCACCGGCGGTTATAAAGGCAGCGGAGAGCTGCTTGTCGCTGAGGCCGACGAGTCGGACGCGTCTTTCCTCAAGCTCCTTCCCACAGTGGTGGCCGTGACGAATATAGACGACGATCACATGACTTTTTATGGCAGCATGGACAATCTGAAGCAGACATTTGTGGATTTTATCAACAGCATCCCTTTTTACGGCATGGCCTTTCTCTGCATAGATGACGCAAATATAGCCGAAATCCTGCCTCAGCTGAGGAAACGCTATTTCACATACGGTTTTTCGCCATCAGCCGATTACCGCGTGAAGATCACGGGCATGGAACATTTCAATACCTCTTATTCTCTGACTTACATGGGCGCGGATATAGGCGAGCTGACGGTGCCGGCTCCCGGAATGCACAATGTCCTCAATTCCGCCGCGGCCGCATGTGCCTGCCTGAATCTCGGCGTGAGCATGGCTAAGATCAGAAAGGGGCTGAAGGCCTATATGGGTGTTTCCAGAAGGTTTGATGTAAAGGGTATAAAAAAAGGCGTTATGGTAATAGACGATTACGCCCATCATCCCACGGCCATAGCCATGACGGTAAAAACGGCCCGTGAGATCTGGCCGGAAAGAAGGATAGTCGTGCTTTTTCAGCCGCACAGGTACACAAGGACGAGAGAGCAGGCCTGGCAGCTGGGAAGATCTTTCAGCCGCGCCGACGCCGTGTGCATTCTGCCAATATACTCGGCGGGAGAGAAAAAGATTCCTGGCATCACTTCCCAACTTATATGGGAAAACATACCCCGGACCATAAGAAAGAGGATGTTCGCGTCTCTGGACGAGGCCTCAAAGGTTCTGCCGGCCATGCTGAATAAAAATGATATTTTTATCACAATAGGCGCGGGGGATGTTTATAAGGCCGGCGAAGCTGTGCTTGAAAAATTGAGCTGAGGCCGGATTTTTGATACAATATAAATTTGTGAGCGGCGAATTAAGAGAGGGATAATATAATGACTAAAGAATTTTTGGCGGCGCTGGACCAGATACAGCACGAGAAAGGCATTCCCAAAGAAGAGATTATTTCTCTGATAGAGCACGCTGTGAGTAAGTGCCTGGTAAAAGTTTACCCTCTTTCGGACAGATATAAGGTGACGCTGGACAGGGAAACCGGCCATATCGTGGCATGGGGGCTGAAGAGCGCCGTGAAGAAAGTGGAGGATCCCAGAAAAGAAATACTCCTCAGCGCCGCGCGCGCTATAGACCCAAAAGCCGCCGAAGGCGATGATATTGAAATTCCTTTAGAGGTGGACGAAATAGCCCGTATAGCCAGTCAGACCATCAAGAAAGTCATAACCCAGAGGATCAGGGAGTATGAGAAGATATCCGTGTATAAAAAATACAAGGAGATGGAGAACAGGATTGTCTCCGGCAGAGTCTTCCGTTTCATAGGGCGGAAAGCCATCTTTGATTTCGGCGACGCGGAAGCGGTGCTGCCTGCCGAGGAGCAGATACCCAAACAGTTTCTCAGGTCTAATTCTTTTGTTAAAACGCTGATACTGAGGGTTGAAGGCAACGAGAAGAAATGCGATATCATACTTTCCAGGAGCCATCCGGAATTTTTAAAGCAGCTCCTCGCTGATGAGGTGCCGGAGATCAAGGAAGGGGTGGTTGAGATCATCAAAGCGGTGCGCTATCCCGGCATCAGGAGCAAGGTGCTGGTCAAATCCCTGAAAGATCATGTTGACCCGGTAGGCACCTGCGTGGGAGTGAGGGGTTCAAGGATAAAGACCATCATCAGCGAGCTCGGGGGAGAGAGGATAGATCTTGTGGACGCCTCAAAGAGCCCCGCCGCCATTGTGGCCTCTTCTCTCAGTCCAGCCCGGGTTGAGCCCTCGGCGGTGAAGATAAATAAGACTAAAAAACAAGCTGTGGTGACAATCGATCCTTCCCAGCGCGGACAGGCGCTCGGACAGGGGGGGTTCAATATTAATCTCGCGTCGGAACTGACCGGCATGGACATAGACATAGAAGACGGGGCACCGCCCGGACTTGGCGCGGGAGCGACGGCGCCGAATACGGATGAAATTACACCGGAGCTCACCGTGGCTCCGGTCGCGCCGCCGGCGGATGACAAGGAGAAAGAATAATGGCAGTTAAATATGAATGCAGAATTTCCGAGCTCGCCAAAGAGCTCGGGGTGACCAGTAAAGACCTGCTCAAAAAACTCGGAGGGAAGGGAAAAACCGCGTCATCGAGCCTGACAAAGGCCGAAGTCGCCAAGTTGAAAAAGGCCGTTCCCGCCGATAATAAAAAATCCCTTGCAAAGCCGAAAAAAAGCCCGGCCGCGAAGACAGCGCTGAGACCGACGGCAAAAGCCAAAAGCGCCGTTAAGGCAAAAGCCAAAAGCGTCGTTAAGGCAAAAGCCAAAAGCGCCGTTAAGGCAAAAGCCAATGCCCCGGCCAAGGTCAAAACTGAGGCGCCGGATGCAGCGATAAAAAAAATTGAGCCAAAGAAAGCGGACAAGGTTTCCGGGCAGGCTCAGGAAACAAAAGCGCCTGACGCCGGCGGAAAACCTGCGCGTAAAAGAAAGCGGACAAAATATGAGACATACGTGCACATACTGTCACAGGAACTGGGCACGACCAGCAAAGCCCTTATAGACGAGATAAAAAAAAGGCTGGGAATCGAGGGCAAAAAAGCCAATTCAGGCCTCAGCGCCGAAGAAGTCCAGAAGATAAAGGCCGCTTTTCTCGGCCCGAAGCCGCCGCCTGTGCAGCCGGATAAAACGCCTGATACAAAAGTGCTTGTGCCGCCGGTGCCGCCGCCTCTCCCCCCCGTAAAACCCGTTCCTCCTCCCGCGCCGAAAATAAAAATAGATATTACCACAACCGTGGGATCTCTGGCGGAAAAACTCAACATGTCTGCTGTGGCGCTGATCAAGAAATTGATTAAGCAGGGAATTATCACGACAATAAACCAGCGCCTGGATACGGAAACCGCTTCTTTGATCATACAGGAAGAGGGTTTTGAACCGGAAATCGTGGATATTTACAAAGACGAGGTGCAGAAATCCGACGACAGAGATATGAGTAGAGCGGTCACAAGGCCCCCCGTCATAACAGTTATGGGACATGTGGATCACGGCAAGACTTCGCTCCTTGACTATATAAGAAAATCCCATGTGGCGCAGAAGGAATTCGGAAATATAACCCAGCACATCGGAGCCTATCAGATAAAACACGGTGATTATACCATGACATTCCTGGACACCCCCGGCCATGAGGCTTTTACAGCCATGCGGATGAGAGGAACACAGGTGACGGATGTCGTGGTGCTGGTGGTGGCGGCCGATGACGGGATAATGCCGCAGACGAGAGAAGCGATCAGTCACGCGAAACTCGGCGGCGTGCCTATAATCGTGGCGGTGAACAAAATAGATCTCCCCGCGGCAAATATTGAAAATGTGAAGCAGCAACTGGCGAATGAGAACCTTCTCCCCGAAGACTGGGGCGGAAAAACCATAGTGGTGCCGATTTCGGCCAAAACCGGCGAAGGCGTTAAGGATCTTCTTGATATGGTACAGCTTCAGACTGAAATGATGGATCTGAAGGCAGACAGGCTCTGCCGCGCGAGAGGCGTGGTGCTGGAGGCCAGTCTGGATACCCGCCGCGGGCCGGTGGCGACAGTTCTTATCACCGACGGTATTCTCAAAATAGGTGAATCTTTTATTTGCGGTTTTGCCGGAGGAAAAGTGCGGGCCATTCATCTTGAGTCCGGCGGCAATGTGAGGGATGTTTTTCCCGGAACGCCTGTTGAGGTCATGGGTTTTGCCACACTCCCTGAGGTGGGAGACGAATTCTCCGTTATATCCAACGCCGGTCTTTCCAGGGATATACTGTCATCCAGAAAAAGAGTGCAGGACGATATGAAGTTCAGCGCGCAGGCTCTTTCCGGATCTATCGGCGGGGATGACTCCAAAACTGTCAAAGTGATACTCAAGAGCGATGTGCAGGGATCGCTGGAGGCAATCAGGGACTCTTTATCCAAACTTGACAGCAGTGAAGTCAGGCTTCAGATAGTCCATGCCGCCTGCGGTGGAATCAACCAAAGCGATATACTGCTTGCGCAGGCTTCCGGCTCCATCATTATAGCTTTCAATGTGAAGGGCACGGATAAGGTTGAATCCGAGGCGCAGGAAAAATGCGTTGAGATAAGAAGCTATACCGTGATATACAAGCTTTTAGAAGATCTGAAGAAAGCCCTGGAGGGTAAACTCGCCCCCATTTACAACGAAGCCCCTATAGGCCGGGCGGAGGTGTTGAAGATTTACAACATTTCACGCATAGGCACGGTGGCCGGATGTATTGTCACCAAGGGAAAGCTGAAACAGAAGGCCAGAGCCAGGCTCGTCAGGGATGATAAAATAATTTATACGGGGAGTCTCTTATCTCTGAGACGCTTTAAGGACGAAGCGTCTGAGGTGATGGAAGGTATGGAGTGCGGCATTACGCTTGACAAATACAACGACCTCAAGCCCGGTGATGTTATAGAAGCTTACGAGCTTGAGAAGATCGCGCGTGTGCTCGGGGATGCCAAGGAGTAAGCGGGCATTCTATCATGCGCGATGAAAGAAAAATAAAACTTGCCAAACAGATACAGAGAGAAGTAAACAGCGTTATCCACAAAGATTTCCACATACCGACAGGCGTTATTCTCACCATCACGGATGTTTCTCTTTCTAAAGATTGCCGGAGCTGCCGTGTTTTTTACAGCGTCTATGTAGCCCCTGATACTGAATCCGCCTCGGCTTCCGCTAATGATGAAGCGCGGCAGAGGAGGCAGACCCTAAGAATGAGCAGGATGCTGACGAGAAAAGCCAATTACTTCAAGTTTATCATAGGCAAAAACATGCGTATCAAGAATATACCCGATGTTATTTTCAAGCTTGACGCGACGCCCGCGCGGGCCGCTGAAATTGAGGATATTTTAAAAGAAATAGCCTCAGAGAAAAAGGATGACGCTTTCTAAATTGACAAGAAGAGGGGCATTGTCCCTCAGCGCTCTTTTATTCGCGGCCTCTTTTTCTCACGCCTCCGTGGATGCGGGGCTGGTCTTTGACCTGACAGGAGCGTCTTCAAAAACCATTAACGCTCTGTGTTCCCAACTTCTCTCTTCGCCGTCTTCATCCGCTTCTTTTTTTGCGCCATGGGATCAGCTTGAGGAGATGCGCCGGAATGGTGTGGACGCAAAACTCCGTCAGCTCTTCGCCTCGGGCGGAGCGGAGCTTTTAGCGGGCATTTTTTACGACATAGATCTCCGCCTGGCCACGGATGATATTCTGCACAGCCAGATCAAAAGGTTTAAGATGCTCGCTGAGAGTGTGTCTGGCGCTCCCGTCTACGGTTTTTACCCCGGCGGTCTGAAACCGAGCGCGCGGGCTTTGGCTATGCTTAAAAAGCTGGATTTTAAATATGCGCTGTCCGATGAGAGCCTCATAGGCGAGGCCATAGAGGCCCGGCGCCTGCAGGCTTTTCTCATGCCCGACAGCCTCCTGCTGTATTCGGTCAGCGCAGGTATATCAAAAGCGGCCTCACTCCCTCCCGCCGCCGGCTGGCTTGAAGAATTTGTCAGGACAGCTGGCGTGATCTGCGGCGATGTGGCGGGGTCCATCCCGGGCGGTTCGGTGGTGATTCATGTCAGTCTGGCGGATTATACGGAGGAAAACATAGCTGATTTTTTTGCGGCTTTGCGCAAGATGAACATCAAAAGCGCGAGTATAGGCAAGCTCTCGCTCAAAGAGCCTGCGTATTTCAGGGAATTGCCGTCCATAACAGAGGTTTCCCCGGGCAGCCTCGGCGGATTCCAGAAATTATTCCTTGAGGAGTGGCGCAAATTTCAGTCCATGGCTTCGGAGTTTCCGGCGGGGCTCTGCGAGAATATCTACAAGATGGGTCATCGGAAGTTTTTTGAATCATCACACGATCCTGATGTTATCGCGGAAATGCTGAAACTTACTCAGGGCTTTTATGATTTTGCGGGGAGTTTTGAGTTCAGCCTGGATGCCGCGAACGTTCTGGCTGTCAGTAGCGGCTATTTCAGGATATATTTTTCAGCGGATAACCTGAACCCCGTCCTGATAGCGCTTCCTTCGGAAGGCCTTATCATAGCCGGAAATCCTCTGGGGAAAAAAGATGATTACGCGCTGAAAACTTATTTTAATTTCCGGGTCTATGAAAAAGGCTGGGACATAAAAACCGAGGCCAAGGAGGGATACTGGCGGATTTCGGCGGTTTTAAAAGATGCTCCTTTAGAAATGAAGAAAACCTTTGTCCTGACAAAGGACAAGGATTCATTCAAATATTACTGTTCTCTGCAAAATATAGGAGAGAGCCCCGTCTCCTGCGATGTCGCGCTTAGTGTGCAGCCCGCAGGGAAGCCCGGTATTTATATGAAAAGTTCCGGCGGTGAGTTCTCCGGTTCATTCAGGAGTTCTTCAAAAGATTTCGGCCAGATTACGGAATTGTCTTTTCCTTTAAACGGGAAAGCTCCGGCATTGAAGTTCGTGGCCAATTATCCGCATTTTCTCACAATAAGAGAGAGTTCCGCCGAGGTGTCATACCGTAAAAAAGAGCTCGCCCCCTCCGACAGGCTGCTCACCGAAGCGCATTTCTCCTATGGCGATTTCAGCCCTTCGGAAAATGCCAAGGAGCTCTTCAGTTATTCTGATATTTTTCTGGACGGGGTGCCGAGCGAGAAATTCTGGAGCGATGCCGACCGTGTTATAGACCCGCGTCGCGACGGACCTGAAGGAGCGGATATCACGGATCTTTATTACGCGCGGGGCCCGGACTGCAGCTACATTTTCGCGGAGGGTGATTTCTCGAAAACTTTAAATTTTTATATCGCACGCAAAGGCAAAGGATCTGATATCCTGTATTCAAAGCTGAAGGCGCCTGATGATTTGCTGTATTATGTGAAGATACCTCTGACGCAGGGCTCTCCGTCGGCATACAAATGGGAAGGCGTGTGGCTGAACACTTTTGAAAAAGGTTTTTCCATGTACGCGGATAAATCTGTTGAACTGAGGCTTCCGATGCTCCTGCCGAAAGACGAGTGGGTGATATATCTTGAAAGCGGCGGGAAGATAGGCGACAGCGCTGATTTTGAGGTGAAATAGCGTGAAAGTCGGGATAGGATTTGATGTGCATCCCCTGAAAAAGGGAATCCCTCTTTATCTGGGCGGAGTCAAAATTCCCTCGGACAGGGGCTTAAAGGGCCATTCCGACGGTGACGCTCTGCTGCACGCTGTCATTGACGCTCTTCTGGGCGCCGCGGGCAAAGGAGATAAAGGGAAATATTTTCCCGACACCGACCCCGCGCTCAAGGGCATATCGTCGGTGAAACTCCTGGCCGAAACAATGCGGATAACAAAAGCGAAAGTCGTCAACATAGACTGTATAATGTTCGCGGAAAAACCCCGTCTGTCAAAATATTACGGAAAGATACAGGCAAAACTCGCGGCTTTGCTGAAGCTCAAAAAAACCGCCGTGAGCGTCAAGGCGACAAGGCCGGAGGGCCTCGGCCTGGCGGGCTCCGGTATTGGCTGTTTCTGCGCCTGCCTGATAAAATAAAATACCCGTAGTAGCCGCGAATCCCCGGTCTGCTAAAGATGAACTTAATGCGCCCTGAAGTTTTCCGTCTGCACAGATGTTGACAGTTGTTGCGTTTGCTGTTATCATTCCCGGGTAAGCTTATGAAAAAGAAAAGTAAATTAACAGCCGGTCTGCTGATATGGCTCGGAATGCCACTGGCGCTCGCGGCGGGTTTGTCCGGATATTATTTTTTCCGGATTTTTTATCTGCCGTCCTGTAAGAGAGACCTGCAGAAAAACACCGTCGAAAAAGGCAAACTGCTTGTTGAAATGCTCGCCCCGTCCGTTCAAAAAGCCGTTGATGCGGGCGATGACCTCGGCGTGATGGCGTCTCTGGGACAAATAGCGGAAAACCCCGATTTTTCCTATGCCCGCGTGCTGAATTCCAGCGGCACGCTGATAGCGCACAACAACATAAACGAATGGGGGAAAACCTACAGCGGCGCTCTCACGCGGGAAATTATATCAGCGTCGGGAATGTCGGTTTATCCCAGGAAAGATCCCGACGGTTATGATTGTTCTCTGCCGCTCAAACTCGCGAACGGAGAAATTGTTTTCTTTTCGGTGGGACTTTCTGATTACAAAATCCTGAAAGAATTCGCCGAAAAAGAAAATCTTGCCCTGAAAACGGGCTGGCTGATGTTCGCGGTTTTCGTGCTGTTTATTGAGATTCTGATTTTTTTCGCGGCGGTCCATCCTCTCAGAAAACTGAAAATGAATGTGGAATCGTCGGCCATGGGCAGCTCAGGGGAAGAAATACCTCAAACAGGTCTGGGAGAGATTCAAAGTGTCGCGGCCGCGGTAAACGCGGCGATCAAGGAACTCGCGGGCAATCTGGCTTTACAGAAAGACGCGCTGGATAATATGCGAGGCGAGATCATTATTGTTGTAAAAACCGCCGCCGCGGTTCTGGAAAAACCCTATATGCTGCTGGATTCGGCGGGTGTGATAACGGCGGTTTCGGATAACAATCTTCCCGGCCTGGGCGTATCCGGCGGAGATCTGACAGGCAAAAGCATAATAGATCTTCCGGACGCCGATTTCTGGGCGGAAACGGTCAGAGCCGCCACAGCCGTGGACGCTCCCGTCGTGAAAGAAGATCCTAAAACGGGGATAAAAGTCCGCGCCGCGCGTTTCGCTTCCTCAACCGGGGAAGTGTTCGGTACAATCATTCTGTTTTCCTCATTCAAAAACCGCAGGGAAGAAGGCTAAGGGAATAAAAGGCGGGGAATCCGCCTCTAACCATACATGCAGATAATCATATTTGTTCTCATCTTCGCCTCAGTCGCCGCTTTGCTTGAAGCGGTATTCGCGATTCGCCGGAAAAAAATCATCGCCCGCAGACTCAGCGGTGACATACAGAAAACGGACAAAACGCTGTCCGAAACCCTGCGCGCCTGGGCGGCGGATATAGGCGCAAAATTTGAGCACAGCGATTCCCCTCTCATAAAAAAGCTGATAATGTCCGCGTCAAAACAGCTGCGGATGGCCGGAATAATGGATATGAAAGCGTCTTCTTTTCTCGGCATACAGGTGCTTGCTGGTCTCGGCGCGGTGCTTGTCTCCGTGTTAGCGCTCGGTATTTACGACTGGGTCATTCTTTTACTGATGCTGATCCTCGGCGCTCTGATTCCCCATCTGGTCCTGAATTCAAAAATAAAAAAACGCAGGATGCTCCTTTTCAAGGGCCTGCCCGACGCGCTGGACATACTCACCCTTCTGGTGGAGGCCGGTCTTGATTTCGGCGCCGCGTTCAACATTCTCATTGAAAATGAAAAAGGCGAGCTGATAGACGAATTCTATCTGGCCCAGCAGGAAATAAAACTCGGGAAAAACCGTCTGGCGGCTCTGACAGATATGGCCAAGCGCGTGAATTACCGCCCTCTTTCAAGTGTTATCAATGCTCTTGTCCAGTCCATGCAGACAGGCGCCACAATCGGCCCCACCATCAGGGCTCTTTCCGACCAGTTCAGAGGGGAGAGAGCCCTGCTTGCGGAGAAAATGGGGCAGGAAGCTCCGATGAAAATGATGATGCCGCTGATACTCCTGATATTCCCCACGATATTCATAATAATATTCGGGCCTATTGTCCTGAGTTTTCTTGCCGGCAAAGTCTGGTAGGAAAAATAGAAACCATGCCTCACGGCAGGCGGGCGTCCCCTTTTTCCCAAAAAGCTGCTTGAAAAAAAGTTTCT
>PEUP01000056.1:0-15478 GCA_002780705.1 Elusimicrobia bacterium CG03_land_8_20_14_0_80_50_18
CTTTAGCGACTGGCGCCCCATTCCTATAAAAGCCGCCGGCGTCATAAGTTGGGAGAGTTTCGCCATATTTCTCCACTCGGCCTTATTGCAGAGCATATCGGCCGCCCAGAGATTTTCTTTCGCGTGGGCTCTTTTGAGGAGTTCCCAGTTGAGGCACCTCATATCGCCCCGGTCATCGTTATAAAAAATCAGAGCGAGCGTTCTGCCGAAGACGCCGTACCTGTTATCCGGGTCAATGACAAAAATGACTTTTTTTCCGAGCACGGCCTTCTTTGTGAATTCGGTAGCGGCGGCGGCGCCTGGCTCATCGGTGTGATAGCCCTGCTCCGGATGGGCTATTTCGGGCGTGTTGACAGCGAGAAATCTTATGACTTCCCTGTCCAGCGAAGAATCGTCTTCGGGATCGTCACCCGGTTCATCGCCCGCGGCAATGGTGTCGCCGTCGTAAACATCTATGACGGACACTATTTTCTTCTCGTGTCTGACCTGCCAGTTCACATAAGAATATCTGGATTCGTCTATCGTCAGACTTCTCGGGCTCGCGGCCTTCGCGGTTTTCTGGACACCCGCGCATGACGACAGAAACAGAGCGCAGACAAACGGATAAATTGCTGGGATAAAGCGCTGCTTTTTCACACATTACAAAAGCGCCGGGACGGGCGCTTTACGCTCAAGTTTTTTTTGAGTTTTGACTGGGCAAGAAGCGCGCCTTCAAGAATGGCCTCGTATCCGGTGCAGCGGCACAGGTGCTTCGCGAGAGCGTCTTTTATTTCTTTTTTGGAAACTGACAGATTTTTGCTAAAAAGCGCGTAGAGCTCCAGCACTATTCCGGGCGTGCAGTAACCGCACTGCACAGCGCCGGCTTCTATGAGAGCGTCCTGTATGGGATGCAGTTTCTTGCCTTTGGAAATACCCTCTATCGTGAGTATGTCCGCCCCGTCAAGTTTTTTGGCCAGAAGCACACAGCTTTTTTTCGCTTCGCCGTTGACCACAACGGTGCAGGCCCCGCAGGTGGCGTCGTCGCAGCCCCTCTTGGAACCCGTCAGGCCGAGGTTTTCCCTCAGCACATCAAGCCCCCTCTCCCAGCCTTCCAGTTCAACAGTTCTTTCTCTGCCGTTTACTTTGAATGTTATTTTTTCGGACATCATCTATCTCCCTTCGCGTCGAGCGCCGCCTTCACCTTCTCCGGTGACAGCGGTATCTCGTAAAAATCTATTCCCGTGGCGTCATAAACCGCGTTGAGCACAGCCGGCGCCACGCCTATCACGGGGTGCTCGCCTATCCCGCGCGCCCCGAAAGGCCCTATCTTGCCGGGGGTTTCCACAAACTCAACCGTCTGTTTCGCCGGAGCGTCATTGATCGTCGGAAATCTGTATTTGGAGAAGTGCGGATTCGGGCACACTCCGTCGGCATCAAACTTTATCTCTTCGTAAAGCGTGGAGCCCACCGCCATCACGACACCCCCCACGACCTGGCCTCTTATCTGAATGGGATTTATCACCTGGCCGACATCAAAAGACGAGGCGAAATGATCCACGATGATCTTCCCTGTTTTTTTCTCTATCTTTATCTCGCAGGCCTGAGCGCCGAAGGTGTATGTCACGCCGCAAGAGCCCTGCCCGTTGGCGTCCGGGTTGGAATATCGCGGCAGTCTCGCGTCGGAAGTCGTGTGTACGACTTCACCTATTGTGATGCCGTCTTCCGTCATATAGCCCTGAGTCAATGACGGGACGGACACTCTCACACTCGGATCCGACGAGAGGAAGACATAATCCCCGTCGTATTCAAGCATATCGTAATCGCACTTGAGAGCCTGCATCGCCGTTTTTTTGAGCTGATGTATGGCTTTCTCCGCCGCCCTCACAACGGCGCGTCCGCCCTGTATTGTGAACATGGAGCCTATCGTCTGCCATTCCCAGGGAGAAAACTGCGTGTCAATTTCCGTGTAAACGCTTATGCGCGAAGGGTCTATTTTGAGCGCCTCCGCCGCCACAAGACGCACGACATTCCTCAGTCCCTGCCCCACCTCGGCGCCGCCCATGTTTATGGACACACTGCCGTCAACATTGAACTTCAGATAACAGCTCTTTGAGGAAAAAGGGGCCCCCTTGGGGGATTTCATGATGGCGGCGAATCCGCGGCCGTAATAATAATCGGCGTCTTCCTTTTTCTTTTTCCCGGCGAAGATTTTTTTCCTTACAATGTCGGCGCATTTTTTCACATTGCCGTTGCTTTCCCAGAGCTTCTCGCCGAGGGCGGTCATTTTACCCGGCCCAAGGTAATTGCTCTCCCTGAGTTTGAAGGGATCCATGCCGAGCTTGCGGGCGAGCATATCCATCATCCTCTCAATGCCCAGCTGGGATTCCTGGTGACCGTAACCCCTGTAAGCCCCGACGGGCGGCGTGTTGGTGTACACCGAGTAACCGTCAAGATAACAGTTCGGAAACTCATAAGTCCCGGTTGAATTGTGCGTGGAGCCCCTCATGACATGGAGGCCCGTGTCCACATAGGCCCCCGTGGAGTGAAGTATGGTCGTCTGAAGAGCGGTGAGTTTCCCGTTCTTCTTCACGCCCACCTTGAACTTCGTCCTTATACCGTGTCCGAGGAGCGTTGACAGAAAATCCTCTTTGCGGCTCGCCACCCACTTAACGGGACGGCCGGGAACAAAGCTGGCTATGTATGCTATGGTCTGCTCGACGGTAACATCGGATTTGTATCCGAAACATCCGCCGACCTCCGGTATGTGCACCCGCACGGAGGCGACAGGCAGTTTGTATGTGCGAGCTATATCCTCTCTTATGACGAAAGGGCATATTGAAGACGACCATATCTCTATACCTCCGTCCTCGTGATGCAGCGCTATCGTGCCGTGGGGCTCTATGGCCGCGGAGGAGCCGAAAGGATAATTAAACTCGCCCTCAAGCACCAGATCGGCCTCGGCGAAACCTTTTTTGACATCGCCTTTTTTAAGGAGATAGTGATCCGCTATGTTGGTCTTCGCCTCGGGGCCCATCCCCGGCAGATGCCAGTAATTGCCGCTCTCGGGATGGATCAGCGCCGCTTTCTTTTTCAAAGCCTCCCGCGCGTCAGTATAGACGGGAAGAGTTTTGTATTTCACCTCTATCTTCTTGAGCGCCATTTTCGCCTGGTGGGGATTCTCCGCTATGACAGCAGCCACAGGCTCGCCTATGTAACGCACCCTATCCACAGCCATCGGCACCCTGTCCTTCACATTGTCGCCGAACAGGAAATCTATGCCCTTGCCCGTGACGACTTTTATGACGCCGGGTTCCTTTTCGGCCGCGGAGGTGTTGATTGACACTATCTTCGCGTGCGCTGTGGGCGGCGTGAGTATCGCCGTATACAGCATTCCCGGCAGTTTTATGTCGTCAAGAAAAAGAGATTTTCCCGTGATCTTTTTAACCGCGTCGGGCCTTGTGATATTTTTACCCACATATTTCAAACTCACTTCATCCTCCTATGGGGTCAGGTCCCTGCCTACCGGCAGGCAGCTTGACATTGGACACAACCTGCTGATGCCAATGTTAAAATAACCCCGGCAGCCTTTATTTTTTATATATTTTGGTGACGCTTTTCGTTTCGGCTATGACCTTGCCGCCGTTGACGACATAGGCGGGAGCCTCCTGAGCTCTGAAAGCTTCAAGGACGCTCGGCACCCCGAGCACGAGGAAGCTGGCGGGATTGCCCTTTTTGATCCCGTAATTTTTCACGTTCATCGCCTTGGCGCCGTTTACCGTGATCATATCGTAAAGCGTTTCCATATCGTCCGCGCCCGTCATCCACAAAAGGTGCGACGCCAGGAAGGCGACCTCAAGCATGTTGTTTCTGCCGTAGGGATAATAGGCGTCGGAAATATCGTCCTGACCTATGCACACCAGAGCGCCTTCCTCAAGCAGTTCCCCCACCCTCGCGTGGAGCGGCCCCGTCTGGGGATCCGTCACGATCCCGAGTTTGGCTTTTTTCAGAAGCGCCACGATTTTCTGGAAATAAGGTTTCGGATAGAGGCACATTGCCCTCGCGTGCTGGGCGAGACAGCGTCCCGTCCAGCCGGTTTTGATGGCTTCCACCGCGTACATCTCAAGGGTTTTGAGTGTCGGGTCTCCGGCGTCATCCACGAGCATTGAAACATCCTTGTTATATTTCCTCGCTATGGCCATCATCTTCTGTATGTGAGCGAGTTCATCGGCTTCGGTGTATTCTATCCACGGAATACCGCCGACAATATCAGCGCCGAGATCCATGGCTTTTTTGACAAGCTCTTCCGCCCCGGGTTCTCTTATCACACCGTCCTGCGGGAAAGCCACCACCTGTATGTCAACGAGGCCTTTATACTCTTCCCTCGCCCTGATGAGGGCCTTAACGCCTTCAAGTTTCGCTTTTGAATCCACATCGGCAAAAGCCCTTATGTGAAGATTGCCGTATTTCATGGCCATCTCCGCGGCTTTTCTGACATTCTTTATTATCCATTTCTCGTCGTATTTTTCCTTGACCCTGGCGGCGAGTTCTATGGCCGTCATGGCCTTGCCCATATCAGAGCCGTGATAATCTTTGAGGGCCTTTTCGTCCATCATCTGCAGTGTCCACACCTTGCAGAGATGAAGATGGGCGTTGCAGAAGGCTTCGGTGACAAGATTTCCGCCGGCGTCTATGACCTTCGCGGCTTCCTCTTTGATGCCTTTCGCGATTTTAACGATTTTTCCCTTATCAACGGCAATGTCCATCAGCCCCTTCCGTTTTCTGAGCTGAGCGTTTCTGATCAAAAGTTCCATACAAACCTCCTAATTCTTTAAACTCAGGGACATAGTTTTATCATATTCCGGTAACATGCGTCAATTGAGGACATCACCCTTTTGTAGAAATATTGCATCGATAAGCCCTTTCAATAAATTTCTTTTCTACCATGTAATAAAATGAGAAGATTAGGACTTGATTTAATAAAACCGCAAGTAAACCATATTTTGATCCGTACCAGATAGCGATTGCGTATCCTTGAAGTTGTCCAATTCCATACATAGGATTGTTAAAATATTTATAGGGCCCGGTTTTTACGAAGTCGAATATTTTTCCCCCGAGGAACATGTCTTTCCAGTAATATATATCAATTGATACCGCTTTCGCGGCCCATATTTTTACAAAAAACCCAAGTGTAAACATTATTGTTGATATCGCAAATAAAAGCCCTTTATAAGAAAAATGCAATAAATCACCTGAGCTTGACGAGGCAATATATCCTATACTTGCCGCATTATGAAAAAATAGAAAACCAAGTGTAGCTTCATACGCTAAATATCCTTCATGTTCACCGCCCCACTTTCTGATAAACCACCAGCGAAAACCGTTTTCTGAAAGAACAAGCGTGATGAAACTTATATAAAGGACTTCAGCCGTTATAAAATAAAAGATAGCTAATTCATAATTATGAGGTTGGTAACTAAAAAGATATATAGAACCAGCAATAGACAAAATTATCGCGATTGTTCTGGGTATAGTGGCATGTTTTACCACATAACCAGATATTGAAATCAAGAGCGTGAGAAAAATATAAACTCTCCTAAGAATGTTAGTAAATATGTTTTTATATACCATGCTCGCTTATTGACCTCGTGTGACTATGCCCCTTCTGTGTATCACCGCGAACTTCTTATTGAGATGCTTCTCCGCGCGAATTGGGGAATTTGGCGGCAAAAATGTCGCGGTAACGGGCCCCGGAAAGGTGCAGTTCGCTCCTTATGAGGAAGAGCTTCTCCGCCGTAAAAGAGGAAATGAATCTCAGCGAGTAAAAATCCTTCGGCGCTCTCTTTGAGCTGAGACGGCAGAGCGTTATGTGGGGTATGAATTCCTTGCTGTCTTTCGGGATTCCGAGAGACTCTTTCGCGCGGAGTGACACGAACTTGCTTAAGGCGGCCAGCTCCTCCCTGCCTTTTCTCACACCCGCCCAGAGCACCTTAGGTTTTCGCGCGGGGAAAGATCCGGTTTTTCCCAGAGAAACCCGGAATGAAGAGAATTCCGCCGCGGCCTCGCTGACTATCTTCTTAGCGGATTCTATCTTTTCTTCACTCAGCCCGCCGAGAAATTTCAAAGTCAGATGCAGGCCCTCGTCCGGCACCGCTCTCCCGTCAATATTCCCGAGAAGCGGCCCGAAAACATTTCTGATTTCTTTTTTGGCGTCATCGCTCAGTTTCACCGCGATAAAATATCTGACCGGCGTTTCATTTAGCTCTTGGGTGGGTTTTGTCATATACGTCCTTTAACCTCCTTGCTGAGATGTGCGTGTATATCTGCGTCGTCGATATATCTTTGTGACCGAGAAATTCCTGTATGGAGCGGAGATCACATCCGCGGGAAAGCATTATCGTGGCGAAGCTGTGCCTGATGCTGTGAGGGCTGATGC
Organism: Elusimicrobia bacterium CG03_land_8_20_14_0_80_50_18; assembly: GCA_002780705.1. GTDB lineage: Bacteria > CG03 > CG03 > CG03 > CG03 > CG03. The sequence goes on from PEUP01000056.1 coordinate 6,413, forward strand.
GCTTTGATATCGCGGCTTTGTTGATGTGCTTGTTGACTATGCTGCGGACAGACACCGCCGAGAGGCGCGTGAGATTCTTGTTGAGGAAAAGAGCTTCCGGTTTAGGCGGCCTCTTTTCAAGGTAGCGCTCCAGTGCCTCAACCGCGCTGTCTGTGAGGTAGCAGAATCTCTGGCGGCTGCCCTTGCCCGTCACTTTGACCGTGGAACTCCACACATCCACATCCGAGAGCTTCAGCGTCACGAGCTCACCCACCCGCATTCCCGTAGAGTAGAGCAGCTCAAGTATGGCTTTGTCCCTTAAGCCCCGGGGTGAATTCACATCCGGCGCATCTAAAAGAGCGTTCATCTCTTTTTCTTCAAGCACCGTCGGTATCTTTTTTATTCTTCCCGGCACGGACACGCCGTAAAAGGGATTTTCTTCCATAACGCCCTCCGTGATGAGAAAGCGGAAAAAGGATCTGACAGACGAGAGCATCCTGCCGATGGACACGGCCGACAGCCCTTCTCTGGCGCGAGTGACAAAAGCTCTTATCTGTCTTCTTTCAAGAGACGCTATATCCAGCTTCTTCTCGCGGGCGTAGTCCAAAAAACCGCCGATGTCTTTTCTGTAAGCCCTTATGGTGTTGGGAGAGTAATTTCTCTCAGCCTCAAGATATGTCTCAAATTCCTTTAAAAAGATTAAGCTTTCAGTCGCTTTCATCCGGCTCGCTTTCCGCGGTTTTTTTCTCTTCTCCGTAGGATACTATGCTCTTACAGGAGGGAAAACCGCTGCATGCGTAAAAGGGACCGCGCCGCGCGACGCGCAGCACCATGGGCTTGCCGCACTTGGGACAGAATTTTTTCTCGGGCAGGAGCTCACCCTCTTCGCTGAAATAAACCCTGTAAACGCAGGCTTTGTAACCCGCGCCGCAATAAAGGAATTTGCCGTTCGCCGAATATTTCTCTACGAGGTTTGTTCCGCACCAGGGGCATTTTCTGTCCGTCACCTTTTTCAGCGTCTCCATATCCGTCTTGGCTTTTTCAAGAAGAACCTCAAATTTCTTATAAAATTTCTCAAGAACCTCCCGTTCTCCTATCTTGGCGTCCGCCACATCGTCCAGCATGGATTCAAGCTTGGATGTGAATTCGTAATCCGTTATCATTGGAAAATGTTTTTCCAGCACATCCGACACCACTTCCCCTATGTCCTGAAGGAGAAGCTGCCTTTTATTACGCACGACATACTTGCGCCTTAAAAGCGTCTCAATAATGGAAACATAGGTTGAGGGACGGCCTATGCCCTTGGCCTCCAGAGTTTTCACCAGCGACGCCTCGTTATAATGAGGTGGCGGAAGAGTCTGATGCTCGCTTGTTTCAATTTCTTTCAGAAGGGCGCTGCTACCCACAGCGAGTTTTTCCATGAATTGAACAAGGCCCCGCGCTTCCCTGTCCGCAGCTATCCTTTCACTGTAAAGCGCGAGAAAACCGTCGTCTTTCAAAACACTCGCCACGGCCTTGAATGCGTAGGAACCCTTTTCCAGACGGATGCTTCGCGTGACCGAGAGGGCCTGATTCATCTGCGACGCCACGAAGCGCTGCCAGATGAGATGATAGAGTTTAAATTGTTCGCCGCTGAGATTATCCTCTATGTCTTCGGGAAGTATCGCCACCTTAACGGGCCTTATCGCCTCATGCGCTTCCTGGGAATGGGCGGATTTTGTTTTATATATCGGACTTTTCTCCGGGAGAAAAGATTTGCCGTAACGGCTCTCCACCAGTTTTCTCGCCTCTGTCTGAGCCTGTTTCGCGACCGCGACCGAATCCGTCCGCATGTAAGTGATCAGTCCGGTGCGCCCTTCAGGAAGGTCTATCCCCTCATAAAGCTGCTGGGCGACAATCATTGTCCGTCTGGAAGAAAAACCCAGAACGGTGTTCGCCTGCTGCTGCAGTGTTGAAGTGGTAAAAGGCATTGGCGGCGAGAGCTTTTTTTCCGTGAGAGCATTTTTCTTCACGCTGAAAACTTCGCCTTTCAGCTTTTCTATATCTTTGAGTATGCTTTCATCGCTGACGCGTTCGTCTTTGATATCCTCACCCTTGGCTTTGACAAGATCCGCGCGAAGGGTGCTTCCGAACGCCTCAAAATCAGCGGCGACTTTCCAGTAAGTGACGGGATTAAAAGCCCTGATTTCTTTTTCTTTCTCAACGATCAGCTTGAGAGCGGGCGACTGCACACGGCCGGCGGAAAGGCCCGACGCTATTTTCTTCCAGAGTATGGGACTTATCTTGTAGCCCACCACTCTGTCCAGAGCCCTTCGCACACGGTAGGCTTTCACAAGATCCATGTTCAGCTTGACGGGTTTTTTAAAGGCCTGTTTGATAGCCTCCGCGGTAATCTCGTGGAACACCGTCCGGCGGGTTTTGGCGTCGGGTATTTTGAGGAGCTCCTTTACATGCCAGGCTATGCCCTCGCCCTCCCGGTCGCCGTCGGTCGCCAGATAAACAAGATCGCTGTCCTTATAGGCTTCTTTTAGTTTCGCCACCAGTTTTTTCTTCGCCGGTATCACGCCGTAAGAACTCTTGAAGCCGTTCTTGATATCCACCCCGAGGACTTTTTTCGGCAGATCCCTGATGTGACCCATGGACGACATTATCGTGTATTCCGCTCCGAGAAAATTCTTTATCGTCTTCGCTTTTGTCGGTGACTCCACTATTACCAGATTTTTTTTCATGCTACCCCGCTGTTTATTTATTTTTTTCTGACGAATTTTCCACCGGCAGAATTACCAATAAATCCATTTATCTGAAGATTTGTCAAGACTCTGAATATTTTTGAAATATCCAATGCGCTCTCTCTTTTTATCGTATCAAGACTCACGGGGTGCCACCCTATTACATCATAGAGCTTTTTTTCCTCGTCGGAAAAAGGCTTAGGTGAAGCGGGCGGCGGAGATATTTTTTCAAGCTTGTCAAAGCCCTCAAAGGAGAGCTCGCCGGCGATGTCATCCTTGCTCTCCACAAGCCTGGCTCCGTCTTTTATCAGCGCGTGACAGCCTTTGTAACTGTTTTCAAATATGCAGCCCGGCGCCGCCCAGACATCTCTCCCCTGTTCCGCCGCGTATGAAGCGGTGATGAGGGCGCCCGACCTCTCGGGGGCTTCCGCCACAAACACCGCGCAGGACATTCCGCTTATAATCCTGTTTCGCCAGGGGAAATTCATCTTGGCCGGAGGCGTACCCATGGGATATTCGCTGACGACAGCGCCGTGCCCGGCTATATCACGGGCAAGACGCTCGTTTTCCGGCGGATAAACGACATCCAGGCCCGCGCCTATAACAGCCACAGTTTGGCCGCCGGTTTTTATAGCCGTCTCATGAGCCTTCGTGTCTATGCCCCTCGCGAGACCGCTGACGACGCTGAAACCCATTTCACAGAAGGCCGCGCTGAAATATTCGCAAACCCGTTTCCCGTAGGCCGAGGCCCGTCTTGTCCCGACGACAGCTATCATCCTCTCGCTTGGAGACGGTATCTTCCCCCTCAACCTCAAAAATAAAGGGGGATTGTTTATTTCCTTTAAAAGAGCGGGATACTCCTCATCCTCAAGAAAAACGAGCCTCATGAGGCCTTTCTCAATGGCCTTCAGCTCTTTTCCGAAATCAAAAACAGCCCGGCCCAGAGCAAAAGCCTTGTCGCCTATTATGTTCGCGAGTTCCTCTTTGTCCAGGGCCAGTATCTCAAAAGGATCTGATTTGTACCTGTAGAGCGCCGTCAGGTCCGCCTGGGTGACAGAGTCGGAAAGCGACAGCTCCAGCCATTTGTTCCTTTCTTTTTCTTTCATCATTTTATTTCTCCCTCTTCCTTGAGTTGCTTCGCGGCCGCCAGCGCCACTCCGGCATCGCCGTCCGAGGCGAGGACGGAAAGCATATTCTGAGCGTCACGCGTCTTCAGTTGGCCGCAAACCCACACGGCCGATATCTTCTGCCACCTGTCTTCGGATGAGGCCATCTCCTTCAGGACTTTCAGCGCCAGCTTGCTGTCATGCTTGAACATGGTCTTCACGGCGTTGCCCCGCACACGGTTGTCCTTGTGATCAAGGTAGGGCCTGATGAACTCCACGATATCTTTCGGCTTTTCCAGAAACACTTCCGCAAGCTCTATCACATCCGCGGTGAGCCTCGGCACAGGATTGATATCCGTAAAAGCCCTGCCGCTCTCAACCAGTTTGATGCTTATGTCTTCGGGCATGTTCTCCGGCGATATGAGCTTGAATAATTCCGCCGCGCGCTCCGCTCCGAGCTGCTTTTTCACGATCTCGGGGTCGTATTTCAGGGCGTTGGCGAGCATCATCTTCGCGCGGACATAATTGGCGTAAACCTCTTTTCCCGATTCTTTTTTATAGCTGTAAACAAGATACACCCCGAAGATCAGAAAAGCGTTGAACGCTATGCTCAGCCATATCCACTCCGGTATCCGGGCCACCTGGCGGACGATTTCTTTTGTTTTGTATTCCGTGCGGGTCTCATATTCCGTGCGGGTCCTGTACTCAATTTTCGGCGGAGCCGCGGGGGCTTCGGGAAACGCTTTGAAAGAGGGCTTCTTGAGAGCAAGCTCCTGTTTTTTTATTTCCTGCCTCTCCACGCGCACCTTGTCTATCTTCCTGGTGGCTTTATAAAGGTCCGCTGTCGTTTCGTCGTCGGGATTCAGTTTATACGCTTTTTCCGCGTATTCGCGCGCGGCGGCATCGTCGCCGTCATCAAGCGCCTCTTTGGAAAGTCTGACGGCCACTCTCTGATAGAGATTTTTCGCCTTCTCATCGCCGGGATTCTGAGACAGATAGCCCGATAATAATTGCTCGGCGGCCTTAAAATCACCCCGCGCGAAAGAAATCCCGGCTTTTGTAAAATCATTCGCGCTTAGAGGACAGAAAAATATGAATAGACAGAGAGAGACAAAAAGAAAAGGCTTCATCCGTGGAACAGGATATAAAACTGGTAGGCTATCACCGCGGCGGCTCCCAACAGCACAAGGAAAGTGACCAGGAGCCAGTCCACTTCACGCTTTTTATAAGTCATGCTCTTTTTGGCGATCTGCGCCAGAGCGTAGGCGAAGGCCGTGGCCGAAACAAACCTGTCTTTTTTTCTCGGAGATATTGCGCGCATAATGATGTTTTCAAGTTTGGGATGTATTGACGGATTGCCAATTGACGGTTTTGGCGCCTTCAGATTCGGCAATGTCCCGCGGGAGAAAGCGACAAGATTCTCTCCGCTGTAGGGAAGAGAGCCCGTGAGCATTTCGTACAATATCACCCCCGCGGCAAACACATCGGAGTCATTGGAAATATCCCCCGCGAGCCGCTGAGGGCTCGTGTAGGCGGGCGTGCCGCCTATAGAGAGCATGTTTTTCCACGCGGAGGAAGTCGCGCCGGAGTAATAGGCCAGGCCGAAGTCCAGTATCTTGATACCGCCCTTCGGGAGCATTATTATGTTTTCGGGTTTCAGATCCTGGTGTATCACTCCCATGCTGTGTGTGTATTCAAGCGCGTCCAGCAACTGCATCATTATCCTGACGGCGCTCGAGGTGACGAGCCACCTGTGCTTCTCTATGAATTCGGCAAGCGTCGGCCCCTCGGCGTACTCCATAACGATGTATGGAAAGGATTTTTCGCCTTCATGAGGATAAACATTCACAATGTTCTTGTGGTTCAGAAGAAGCCCTATTTCCTCCTCGTGATTGAGCCGGCCGAGAGCATCGGGGGCGCTGCGGAATTCCTCTTTCAGTATTTTGAGAACCACAAATTTATTGTCTCTGATTCTGATCGCGCGGTAAATTTTAGCCATCCCGCCCTCGCGCGCGTCGCCGGCTATCCTGTAGGCCGAATCTATTACTGCGGATTGTTTCATCAGGCGCCCTTGCCCAGCCTTTCGGCGAGGTCCGGAGGCAAACCCGCGTCCAGCACGGCTTTCTGCACCGACGGCACATCATATTCTATCCTGTGAAGAACGGCCTCGCGGGCGTCTTCGTCGTATATCACACAGGCGGCACGCGGATTACCGTCGCGCGGCTGGCCAACGGAACCCACATTTATCAGATATTTGGAATGCGCTTCTATATCAACCGGCTTCAGAGGAATGAAAGCGCCGAAATCAACGCTGCCTCCCGTGCCCCTGAAATAGAGCGGCTGATGGGAATGGCCCACAAAAAGTATGTTCCTGTCCTGTTTTTTCATTGAGGGAATATAATCTTCGGCCGTTTTGACATACTGGTCAAGAGGGTCTATCAGCGAACCGTGGACGGCTATGAAATGCGCTCCGGCAAGTTTGTAATCAAGCCCCATAAGAAAGCTTGCCGATGCGGGACTGAGTTTTTTCTTCGTCCATTCAAGCGACGCTCTGGCCTCGTCGTTGAACTTGCTCAGATCCTCCAGGCCCAGCACCGCCCAGTCGTGATTACCCGCCACGCAGATGGCATCCGAAAGCTCCGATATTTTTTCCACGCACTCATTGGGATAGGGCCCGTAGCCGACGATATCGCCGCAGCACACATATTTTTCCACCTTTCCTTCAAGAAAAGTTAGCACCGCTTCAAAAGCCGGCAGATTCCCGTGTATGTCGGAAAAGATCCCTATTTTCATTCCTCACTCCATTTTTTGTATTCTTTCACGGCGGCGTAGAGCTTTTCGGCGATGACCTGCCTGTTTGAACTTTTTTTGAGGATTTTCCTGTCCCTGCTGTTCGTTAAAAATCCCGCTTCAACGAGGACAGAGGGCATGTGCGCGCCTTTCAGCACATAGAAACCAGCCTGCTTGATGCCCCTGTTATCGGAAAACATGTTGCCGAAGGTTCTGGTGATGAAGGAACAATACTCTGACGATTCGTTCATAACCTCATTCATCGCCATTGACCACAAAATTGTGTTCACCTCCGTTTTCGGCGCCGCGGCGTCCTCCAGTTCTATAACGGCGTTTTCGGTGTTAGCCACATCCTGAGCCTCGGCGTCGGACGCTTTATCGCTCATAAAATAAACCTCAAAACCCCGCGTGTCTTTCTTGTATGAGGCGTTGGTGTGAATTGAGATGAAAAGATCCGCGCGGGCGCTGTTGGCTATCATCGTTCTGGAAGCCAGAGGCAGAAAGTTATCGGCTTTCCTCGTGAGTATCGCGTTAAAATCGCTGTCTTTTTTCAGAAGTTTGTACAATCTCAGGGCTATGTCAAGCACAATGTCTTTTTCTTTTGTGCCGTCGCCGGCCACAGCCCCGGGGTCCTTTCCGCCGTGGCCGGGGTCTATGACTATTGTCCTCACCTGCCTTTTCGCTTTCTTAAAACCTTTCGCGGCGGCGCGCTCCGGCGTCACCCTGCTTACGGGAGCGGGAGGCAGAGAGATGAAGGGGCCGCCCGCCTTTGTCACATTCAGCACCTTGGAGCCGTAGTCCCAGTGCACCTTCACGGATGAGAAGCCCTGAAAGGATTTGGTCAGGACCAGTTCCAGCGGTATCCACGACTGGCCCTCCGAAAGCTCCGGTTCCTTGTTCAGCGAGAGCAGCCGGTTGTCTATGTATATTTTTTGGGAGTGAAGGAAAAGCCTCATATTTCTTCCTTCGGAATTAACGAGTCTGATACATTTGTCGTCTCTCAGCCACTCCGCGCGCAGCGAGAAGATGTTTGCTATATCTTTTGTCATCACATAACCCATCCCGTCTTTCAGCATTATGTCAAATGAGCCTGCGGGCATTGAATTCTCATGGAGTTGCACGCGCACGAGCTTTTCCCCGCTGAGCGCGGGAGCGCGGACACTGAAAAAAATAGCCGCGGCCGCAAATATTGTAAAACCACTCTTTCTCAAGTTCTCAACCTCACTCTATGTTTTCCATCTCGGCAAAATTAAAACCCCGCTGCATATTCACTTTCAGAGGGACAGACAATTTCACGGCTTTTTCCATAAAGCCGCGTGAAATTTTAGCAAATTTTCCGGCATTTTGCTGATCTATCTCAAAAAGCAGCTCATCATGCACCTGCAGTATCATGACGGCGCCATGTTCGGAGAGGCGCGGGAATATGTCTATCATCGCTTTTTTTATTATGTCGGAAGATGTGCCCTGTATGGGTGTGTTGATCGCCGCCCTGCGGTCAAAGGGCGTGCGGCCCGTCAGTATCCTCCGGCGGCCGAAAAGGGTTTCCGTATAACCCCTCTCAAAAGCCCCCTCGGCGCTGTTCTTGACATAATGCTTCACGCCGGGAAAGAGCTTCCAGTATTCTTTGATTATATCATCCGCTTCCTTTCGCGAGATCTCAATATCCGCGGCCAGGCCGAAAGAAGACATGCCGTAAACAATGCCGAAATTCACGGTCTTGGCAATCCGCCTCTGCTCTTTTGTCACCTCGTTTATACCTGTCCCGAAAACAAGCGAGGCCGTAAAATTGTGTATGTCTTCATCTTTGGAGAAAGCCTCTATGAGCCGTTCATCGCCGCTGAAATGCGCCAGCACCCGGAGGTCTATCTGGGAATAATCGCCGGAAAGCAGAACCTTGCCCTCGTCGCAGACAAAAGCGCCTCTTATCTCTCCTGAGCCGGCGACGCCCTTGGGAATGTTCTGCAGATTGGGCTTGGACGAGGAAAGCCGCCCTGTCAGTGTGCCCGTGGCGTTGAAAGTCGTGTGCAGGCGGCCGTCGGGGGCGACCAGAGCCGGAAGAGCGTCGGCATAAGTGGATTTCATCTTTGCGAGAGCCCTGTATTTCAGAAGTTCCGCGCAGATGGGGCTCTCTCCTGCAAGATCCCTCAGCACCTCGGCGTCAACAGATGCCCCCGTTTTTGTTTTTTTCTTTGAGACGAGTTTCATCTTCTCAAACAGTATGCGCCGCATTTCCACATTGGAATTGATATTAAAATCCTCGCCCGCGAGATTCAGTATTTTTACGCGCGCCTCATCTATCTCTTTTTCCAGGGCAAGCGAGTAATTCGCCAGCTTCCCGCTGTCCAGCTTCACACCGTAAAATTCCATGTGCGCCAGCACCGCGGCAAGGGGTTTTTCCATATCACTGTAAATAGTCACCAGTCCCATATCCCGCGTTTTTTTCTTAAGCAGCTTTTCAAGCT
>PEUP01000056.1:15566-33308 GCA_002780705.1 Elusimicrobia bacterium CG03_land_8_20_14_0_80_50_18
GACGGGGTATTTCCCCTTTTTGTAAAAGGGGTGGCTCGCCCAAGGCGAGACGGGGTATTTCCCTTCCCAGATATTTTGAAGAAAGACGGGCAATGTCCTGACGGGGCTGGGAATCAATGACATAGCCCATCAGAGAAATGTCCTCTATTCCGCTCTTAACATCTATGCGCTCTTGCAGGCAGTATGAGTAAACTCTCTTTGAATCGTCGCTGATTATCTTGACAGCGGGGTTCGCAAAAATTTCCGCGAGAACTTTTTTACAGGGGTCTCCGCCGCCGAAATCAAGCTCAGTCTGCGAGGTGTCGGCGAATGCCGCCTTGCCTCCTCCGGCCAGAGCTATGCCATTCAGCTTTTTGCCGTCTATGAAGTGAATCGCTATCTCTCCGCAACTCTTGAAAAAAGACAAATCATCAGTATAAGCGAAACGCGCGAGCTCTTCCTTCAGAACATTTTCGTCCGGCGCTCCGTATTCATTTCTCAGGGAGCTGAAGCCCCATTTCTCCGCAAGGGCCGCGACATCGGAGGGCTTTATATCCGGCTTCATGGCCTCGTCATCCAGAGGCACAGGCGCATCTTTCAGGAGTGTGACCAGCTTTTTGGAAAGAAAGACCGCCTCTTTTGAATCTATCAGTTTTTTACGCAGCGATTCCTTCACTGAATCTATTTTTTCGTAGATGTTCTCTATGCTGCCGTATTCAGCTATCAGGGCCGTCGCGCCGACGGGCCCTATTCCCGCGGCGCCCGGAATGTTGTCTGATTTATCACCCACCAGGGCCTGCCAGTCGCGGAACCGGCCCGGGGTAACGCCGTACTTCTCCATAACCTCGCCGGGGCCTATTACCTTCGGCTCATTGAATATCCTCACGCGCTCGTCAACAAGCTGGCAGAGATCTTTGTCCGCCGAGACTATAAAAACATCGTAATCATCTTTGAATTTTTCCGCCATAGAGGCCGTGAGGTCATCGGCCTCGTAACCCGGAGCGGCTATTGAGGCTATGCCCAGCCCGTCCGTTACGCTTCTCATGTTCTTGAGCTGGAAGACGAGGCTCTCGTCGGCCTCGGGCCTGGTGGCCTTATAAGCGGGATATTCGCTGTGGCGGAAATTTTTTCCGGGCGAGTCAAAAACAACGGCCACACGGTCGGGTTTGTGCTTTTTCATTATGCGTAGCATCATACGCGCGAAACCGTAAAGAGCTCCGACGGGTTTGCCGTCGGGAGATAAGAGCGGCGGGAGAGCGTGAAAAGCCCTGTGCATATAGTTGTTGCCGTCTATGATAAAAAGTTTTTTCATTGTTCTTTTCTCGTTTCCAAAAGAGGCATAGATTTAAGTTTCGCTTTTAACTCTTTTTCCGACGGCAATGCCAATTTGTATTTTGACGCAAAGACCTTATTGCTCACCCCTCCCAAAACATATTTGGCAAAAACATCATCTTTCTTGGCGCAAAGAATAAGCCCGATGGGCTCATTCTCATCTTTTGTCTTTTCATTTTCTTTGAAATAATTAAGATAAAAATTCATCTGGCCGATATCAGCATGATCGAGTTCGCCCGTTTTCAAATCTATCAAAACAAGACACTTGAGCAACCTGTTATAAAAAACAAGGTCAACATAATAATGGCGATTGCTAATCGTGATTCTCTTTTGGCGGGCAACGAAAGTAAACCCTTTGCCAAGCTCTAACAAAAAATATTGCAGCTTATCAATAAGCGCCTGCTCCATTTGACTCTCTGTATATGATGTGCCCTCTTCAAGAGATAAGAATTCTAAAATATAAGGGTCTTTTATCGCATCTTCCGGCTTTTCTATTATCTGACCTTTCTCTGCCATCTTCATTACGGCACTGGTGTCTTTGCTTAGAACCAGCCGTTCAAAAAGCATAGAGTTAATCTGTCTTTTTAATTCTCGCACAGACCATCTGTTTTGAATGGATTCTTGCTCGTAAAAAGAACGGGCTGGCGGGGTTTCTACTTTTAATAATTCGCAATAATGAGACCAGGATAACATTGGTTCAAATTTAGCGGACAGCGTCTGCGGTTTTTGCTTTTTAATAGATTCGTCAGACAGTGTCTGACGAATTAAAGATTTACGAGACGCTGTCTCGTAAATTTGAAATTTATCTGAATAGGTCAGATAAAATTTTCGCATCAGCTGTAAGTTATCCACAGAGAACCCTCTGCCAAATTTGGCAGTCAAGTCTGCCGAAAGTTTTATAAGTAATTTTTGCCCGTAATCCGCCCGCGCTTTTCCTTTCTGTTCAAATTCAACAATCTCTCTGCCAATCTCCCAGTAAGCCAAACACTGCGCCTTATTTATTTCCCTGACAACTTTGGTCCTTGCCTGATTAAGTATTTGAGCAATTTTTCCAAAAAGCGTACTATAAATGCTCGCGCTTGTAATAGCTCTTTGTCGAGTAGGACTCATAGCCACTCCTTGGCTGTTTCCGTCGTTTCCAACTTCGTGCCCGTTTAGGTTCGCCATAGTTTACTCTTATCGGTTGTGAGAATACTGCCTTCTACTACATGAAAAGTATCGGCTACCGGGATGATATAAATTTCGGGGCTCAATCCCTTCACTTGCGTTGCGGCCCAGCATCCCTTCCCTTTGGCTTCACGACTGTTTGTTACCAAACAGGGTGCAAAATTCGGTTCTATGCTGGCGGCTAATCCTTCACTTCGTTCGGGACAGGCTCTTTGCATAGACTGGATTTCCACCAGTTGGACATTACAAACTTTTCTCGGCGCACTCATTGTTCTTTCCTCTCGACGCTTCCTCTGCCTGTTTTAAATTCCCTGCCGCGCAGGGCGGCTTTCTGAATCAGTCTTTTTATCCCGCTTCTGTAGATATAGACCTCATAACCCATGAACGCCAGAAAGAGAAATATGACAATAACAGACACCGCTCTGATAAAAAACACGGTTTTGATTTTTATGTTAAGAACAAACCTGCTCACCAGATAAATCGCCGCGACGAACAAAATGGCAGCCGCGATAACATCTCTTGAACGGTAGAAAAAAGATGTCAGGATCTCTATTTTTGAGGCGAAGAGCCGGCCCAGAAACAGCCAGAACAGGATACCGGCCGCCATCCCCGTCAGCTGATAAGGGAGAAATGTCCTGATTTTGATACCGCTGATTCCGGAAAAGAGCATGATAAAAGGCCTTATGCCGAGGAGAAAAGGCCTCATGAGAAAAACCTTCTGATGGCCGTATAGTCTGAAAAAAAGAGATATCTTCCTCATGCGCCTCTGGTTAATCACAAGCATCACATATTTGGAGGCCAGTATCCGCGGCCCGTAAAAGTAACCCGCGAAATAAGGGATCATGTCGCTGATAAACGCGCCTATGAAACAGAAAAAAAACATGGGAGCGATATGCACGATTGCCTGGCTCGTCAGAAAACCGGCCATTAACAGCGTCAGCTCTTCGGGCAGCGGAAACCCGCAACCGGAAATTATAAGCAGAAGAAAAACCCCTATGTACGCGAATGACGAAAACAGCAGTATAAATTCTATTATCTGACCGCCGCTCATTTTCCCGCGCGTCCTTTTTCTTTGAGGTATTGCCCGGTGAAAGAGCCTTTGCAGGAAAGAATATCTTCCGGCGCGCCCTGAAAAAGAAGACGGCCGCCGGACTCACCGCCGCCGGGTCCGAGGTCTATGATCCAGTCCGCTGTTTTTATCACATCCATGTTGTGCTCTATGACGACGACGGTGTTGCCTTTTTCGGTGAGACCGACCAGCACCGCGAGGAGCTTCTCAATGTCGGCGAAATGAAGGCCGGTCGTCGGTTCGTCAAGGAAATACAGCGTCCTTCCCGTGGCGGACTTGGCCAGCTCCCTCGAGAGCTTCACCCTCTGGGCCTCGCCGCCCGAAAGAGTGACGGCGCTCTGTCCCAGCTTCAGGTAGCCCAGCCCGACGTTCTGAAGCATTTTCAGTTTGCTCATTATCTTTTTGTGGGCCGCGAAAAAGTCTATGGCCTGATTGACGCTCATCTCCAGCACATCGTGTATGCTCTGGCCCTTGAATGTCACCTCCAGCGTCTCGGCGCTGTAGCGGCGGCCTTCGCAGACATCGCATTTGACATAAACATCAGGCAGGAAATTCATTTCCACTTTTATGAGTCCGTCGCCGCCGCAGGCGGCGCAGCGCCCCGATTTCACATTAAAACTGAACTGGCCGGCTTTGTATCCGCGGGACTTCGCAAGCGGCATCGCTGCAAAAAGAGCCCTTATCTCGTCCCACGCTTTTGTGTAGGTCACCGGGTTGGACCGCGGTGTGCGGCCTATCGGCGACTGGTCTATGACGAGGGCCTTGTCTATCTTTTCAAAACCTTCTATTGCCGAATGACTGCCGGGCTCCTCCCTGGATCCGGTGAGTTTCTTCCTCAGCGACCTCATCAGAATATCCTCTATCAGCGTGGATTTGCCCGAGCCCGACACGCCGGTGACGCAGGTGAGGACTCCCAGAGGTATGTCCGCGTCTATATTTTTGAGATTAAACTGTTTAGCGCCTTTTATCCTGATAAAACCCCTGTTCTGTTTTTTTGTCTTTTTAACGGTGAGCGAATTCCTGATATATTTTCCCGTAAGGGACTTCGCGCTTTTGAGCATCCCGGAAGGCGTTCCCTCAAACACGACTTCACCGCCCAGGGCACCGGCGCCGGGTCCGAGCTCTATGATCCAGTCGGCAGCGAGCATGACGGCTTCCTCATGCTCAACCACGATCACGCTGTTTCCGGTCTCTTTCAGTTTCATCAGATTGAGCATGAGGGCGTGTATGTCCTTCTGATGCAGGCCGATGGTCGGCTCGTCCAGCACATAGAGCACACCCGACAGGCCCGAACCTATCTGAGTGGCGAGCCTTATCCTCTGGGCTTCGCCGCGCGAGAGGGTTCTGGTGGAACGCGAAAGTGTGAGATAACCCAATCCCACGCCGGAAATAAAGCTGAGGCGCGAATTGATTTCTTTAAGGAGCGGCGCGGCTATTTTCGCCGCGGAACCGGAAAAAGAGAGCGCCGAAAAAAATTTTATCACTTCGGAAACCGGCATGTCGCAAACATCAGCGATTGATTTTCCGCCTATTTGCACGGCAAGTATCTCATCCTTGAGTCTTTTCCCCAGGCAGACGGGGCAGAGCTGTTTTCTCATATAGAGCCGCGAGATCTCTTCCCTGACAAAATCCGATTCCGTGGAAGAGAATCTTTCTTTGAGGGATGCCGCCAGCCCCTTGTAGGGCGATGCGGATTTCAAAAGAGGCAGGGAGCCGTGAAGCAGAAACTCCCGCTGCTGTTTGCTCAATTTCTTCCATTTCACATCCATGGGTATTTTCATTATAGAGCAGGCTTCATCAAGTTTTGCCTGATAATAACCGGCCGCGGCTCTCACCCATCTGTGGGTGCGGGTCGTTATAGGCGAGAACCATGGTATGAGCGCCCCTTCCTCAATGGACAGATCAGCGTTGACGGCAAGCGCCTCATCCACCGTCATCACCTCTCCCAGCCCCGTGCATTCAGGACAGGCCCCGTAAGGGCTGTTGAAGGAAAATGCCCGGGGCGAGAGATCTTTTACACTCAGGCCGCATCGGGTGCAGGCGTGATGCACGCTGTAAGTCTTGACAGTTTTTCCGGCCACAAGTTCGCAGACGCCGCCGGAAAGAGCGAGAGCGGCGTTTAGCGAATCCGTCAGGCGTTCCTTGCCCGCGCGGAAACGGTCTATTATCACGCTGATGTCGTGTTTCTTTTTTTTATCCAGGACGATGTCGCCTTCAAGCTCAGCGGCCCTCCCGTCAACCATTAGCGACGCGAAACCCTCTTTCCTGAGCTTCAGAAAAAGATCCGTGAAAGAACCCTTTCTGCCGCTTACGACATTTGAGCGCAGCTCTATCTCTTTTCCCTCATGAGAGGAAAGTATGTCGCTGATGATCTCGTCGGGAGAAAAACCTTTTATGACCCTGCCGCATTTCGGACAGTGCGGAATTCCCGCGCGGGCAAACAGCACCCTCATAAAATCATGTATTTCCGTGGATGTGGCCACCGTCGAGCGGGGATTGGCCGAGCCGCCTTTTTCCTCAATCGCTATGGCGGGGGAAAGATTGCTTATGCTCTCCACATCCGGCTTCTGGAGCTGTTCTAAAAACTGCCGCGCGTAAGAGGAAAGTGATTCCACATAGCGCCTCTGACCCTCGGCGTAGAGGGTGTCAAAGGCCAGTGAGGACTTTCCCGAACCGGAAAGGCCGCATATGACGACAAAACTGTTTTTAGGGATATTGAGATTGATACCTTTAAGGTTGTGCGTCCTTGCGCGGACTATGACAATATCGTCACGATTTTTTTTCATAAAACCGACACCTTGCCTCTGATTCTTTTTACGACGGTATTTTTTCTGAACGCATCCCGCGGCGGGCCGGGATAATCTATCATATAATGGGTGCCCCTGGACTCCTTCCTTGAGAGAGCCGATTCAATGGTGATATACGCCACATGGGCAATGTTGCGCAGCTCTATGAGGTCACGCGTGACAAGAAAATTCCAGTAGTAATCCTCGATTTCCTCAATGATGTTCTTTATCCTGTGCCTCGCCCTGACAAGACGCTTCATACTCCTGACTATCCCCACATAATTCCACATAAAGCGGCGGATCTCATCCCAGTTCTGCGATATCACCACCGCCTCATCAGAGGGCCGCGCGCCGTAGGTTTTCCAGAGCGGGATTTTCGGGATTCTTTTTTTCGCTGACGCGCGTCCCGCAAGCGATTCCGCCGCGCGGCTGGCGAAAACCATGGCCTCGGCCAGAGAATTGGAAGCCAGGCGGTTTGCCCCGTGAAGCCCAGTGCAGGCGTTTTCCCCGGCGGCGAAAAGATTTTTAATATCCGTGGCGGCGTTCTCATCAACGGCTATGCCGCCGCACATATAATGCGCGGCAGGCACGACGGGAATGGGAGACAGGGTCATGTCAAAACCGTATTTTTTCACGCTTGACGACAGATATGGGAATTTTTTTCTCACAAAAGCCGCGCCTTTATACGATATGTCCAGATAAACGAATTCCTCGCCGCTTTTTTTCAGGACATCATCTATGGCCCTCGCCACGATGTCGCGCGGGGCCAGTTCCATCTTCGGATGATATCCCTTCATGAATCTTTTTCCCGCTCTTGTAAAAAGCCGCCCGCCCTCGCCCCTCACCGCCTCGGATATGAGAAAACTTTTGGCTTCCGGATGAAACAGACATGTGGGATGAAACTGCACGAATTCCATGTTCATTATGCGGCAGCCCGCCCTGTAGGCCATGGCCACTCCGTCGCCGGTTGAAACATCGGGGTTTGATGTGTAGAGATAACTTTTCCCCGCGCCGCCGGCGGCAAGAAGAGTCGCGCGGGATTTAAAAGCTCTTATGCTCAGATCCGATTCATCCAGGATATATGCGCCCCAACAGACGGAATCTTTGATTATCAGATTGACGGCTATGTGGTTTTCAAAGAGCTTGATGTTTTTCCGCCGCCGGACACGCTCGACAAGCGCGTCCTCCACGGCCTTTCCCGTGCTGTCTTCGCTATGCACGACACGGCGGCGCGAATGCCCCCCCTCAAGATGGAGATCATATCCGCCGCGCGACATATTGAATCTCACACCGTATCTCTCAAGTTCTTTGAGGCGGTCGGGAGTCTCCCTGACAACGATATCCGCTATGTTTTTATCCGAAAGTCCGCCGCCGGTTTTCAGAGTGTCTCTGATATGCAGATTGAAAGAATCGTCAGCGGCTGTGACGCAGGAAATGCCGCCCTGCGCGAAAACGGTCTCGGAATCAGCGAGCTTTCTCTTGGTGACAAGGGCCACCTTCAAATCGCGCGGCAGTTTGAGCGCCGCGAAAAGCCCCGCCAGACCCGAACCTATTATAAGGACATCATAGACCATAACTCACATTCTAATTTTTATCCGCCCTTCTTGCAATTGCAGGAAGCCGGCGAATCTTTGTAACCTGCGTCTGGTCAGCTGTCCCGATATTTGCCGGGCTTGCCCGTCCGCCCGTTTTTATTTGCGGCCGCGGCTCATGGCCACGACGCCCGCCCGCACCATTTCCTTGATGCCGTAAGGCCTGAGAAGCCGTATGGCGCCCTCAAGTTTTGTTTCCCTGCCGGTGAGCTCAATCGTCATCGTGTCAGCGGAAACATCCAGTATGTTAGCCCTGAATATGTTGGCGATTTCTATTATCTCACCGCGTAAGGCCTTGGACGCGTTCACCTTCACCAGCATGAGATCCCTGTCTATAAATTCCTCGTTTTTGAAATCAATGACCTTGATGACATCGGGGAGCTTGTTGAGCTGCTTCCCCACCTGCTCCAGTATCTTGTCGTCGCCCTTGACGACGATTGTCATCCTGGACACATCGGAAACCTCCGTCTCCCCCACTGTCAGAGACATTATGTTGAAAGCTCTCGCCGAAAAAAGCCCCGATATCCTCGCCAGGACGCCGGGTTTGTTCTCAACCATAGCCGCTATTGTGTGTTTCATTTTTTTCTCACTCCCTGCCTGCCGGTAGGCAGGCTTAATTCTTCACGACATGTCTATTATCTGGTCTATAGACGCTCCGCCCGGCACAATGGGGAACACATTCTCTTCTTTCGCCACCTGAAAATCCATGACAACAGTTTCCTTGAAAGCGAGCGCTTCTTTTATCGCCGCGTCAACATCTTTCTTGTGTTCTATGCGCATACCCTTGAGGCCGTATGCTTCGCCGACAAGTTTGAAATCGGGCCAGTACTTTTGATCTTTGGAAGACTGTGAGCCCAGAAGAACTCCTGAATAACGCTTTTTGTAAAATAATTCCTGCCACTGCCTGACCATCCCCAGATAAGAATTGTTGAGGATAGCGACGATAACCTTGATGCCGTAAACTTTCGCCGTGGCGAGTTCCTGTATGTTCATCTGGGTGGAGCCGTCGCCGGCGATATCTATCACTTCCATATCCGGGCAGGCCCGTTTGGCGCCTATGGCTCCCGGCAGGCCGTAGCCCATCGTTCCCAGTCCGCCCGAAGTGATAAACCGGCGAGGATTGTCAAACTTATAAAACTGCTCCGCCCACATCTGGTGCTGGCCGACTTCGGTGACCACGAGCGCTTTGCCTTTTGTAATCTGATAGAACCTGTCTATGACATACTGCGGCCTCAGGACAGCGTCGTCTTTATAACAGAGAGGATGCTTCTTGGACACCACGGCTATATCTTTGCGCCAGGACGTGTAATCCGGCGTTTTTTGGATGCCGCCCAGAAGAATAAGCATTTGCCTGAGGACGGACTTACAGTCCCCCACCACCGGTATATCCGCTGTGACATTCTTGGAAATGGAAGTGGGATCAATATCCACCTGCACGATTTTCGCGTGGGGAGCGAAAGCTGACACTTTGCCCGTCACCCTGTCGTCAAACCTCGCGCCGACGGCAAATACCATATCACAGTTCTGAAAAGCGTAGTTGGCGGCCTGCGTGCCGTGCATCCCGGGCATGCCTATAAACAATTCATCCGTTCCCGGAAATCCGCCTATGCCCATCAGCGTCAGCGTGACGGGCGCATTGAGCTTCCTGACAAAATCCGTCAACTCCTTTGCCGCGCCGGAACTTATCACGCCGCCGCCGGCGTAAACGAGCAGTTTTTTTGAAGAAAGCAGCGCGTTCAGCGCCGTTTTGATCTGCCTGGGATTCCCGTCTTTGCTGGGCTTATATCCTCTGATGGAAGAATCCGGTTTCGGGTCATATTCGCATTCAGCCTTCTGTATGTCGCTGGGCACATCTATGAGCACAGTACCCGGACGGCCGCTTCGGGCGAGATAAAAAGCCTGCGCCATTGTCTTTGATATGTCTCTGACATCCGTCACCAGATAATTCTGTTTGGTGACCGGCCTCGTTATGCCTGTCGTGTCGGCCTCCTGAAAAGCGTCGTTGCCGACGAGATGGGACACGACCTGTCCTGTGACGGCGACCATGGGTACGGAATCAAGCAGAGCCGTCGCCAGGCCCGTGACAAGATTCGTGGCGCCGGGGCCGGATGTGGCGATGCAGACGCCGGTTTTCCCCGACGCGCGGGCGTAGCCGTCGGCCATGTGCGCGGCGCCCTGCTCGTGGCGCGTGAGAAAAAGCTTTATTTTCTTATTGTCATGGAGAGCGTCAAAAAGAGGTATCACGCTGCCGCCGGGAATGCCGAAAACAGTGTCCACCCCTTCTCTCTCCAGGCATTTCAGTATAATTTCCGCGCCGCGCAATTTCATAACACCCTCCTTCTCAAATCTGTTAAACACGAATTCCGTAAAATGCGATTATAGCAATTATAAAACTCCCCCATAAAGTATTGACGGGTCTTATTTCAGGACGGCGCCGGTGGAAGCGGATGTGACAAGGCGGGCATACCTGGAGAGCCAGCCCGACACTTTTTTCTTCTTCAGCGTCACTTTTTTGAGGCGCTCTTTTATTTCCTTATCACTCAGCGCGACGCTGATTTTCCTGTTTTTGATGTCTATGGTGATGCGGTCGCCGTTTTTAAGCGCGGCGATCGGCCCGCCTTCGGCGGCTTCCGGCGAGATGTGGCCTATGCATGGCCCGCGTGTGCCGCCGGAGAATCTTCCGTCGGTAATCAGCGCCACGGATGAGCTCATGCCCATGCCCGTTATCGCGGCCGTGGGAGAGAGCATCTCGCGCATTCCCGGACCGCCCTTCGGGCCTTCGTATCTTATGACGACGACATCGCCTTTTTTCAGTTTCCTTCCGAGTATCGCGGACATGGCGTCTTCTTCGGATTCAAATATCCGCGCGTTTCCGGTAAATTTCATCATGGCTTTGTCCACAGCGCTCTGCTTGACAACGGCCCCGTCGGGGGCGATGTTACCCCTCAAAATGGCCAGCCCCCCCTCTTTGTGATAGGCTTTATTCAGAGGCCTTATCACATCCCCGTCAATAATTTCCGATGAACGGGCGATTTCTTTTATTTTAATTCCCGCGACGCTGATGTTGTCTTTGAGAAGAGGCATCAGCCTTTTCATGACAGCGGGTATGCCTCCCGCGAATTCAAGGTCTTCCATGAAATATTCCCCGCCGGGCCTTATGTTGCAGATGTGCGGCGTCTTTTTGCCCAGACTGTCAAAAAGCTCTATGCCCGCTTTCACTCCGGCCTCGTGAGCTATGGCCGGAAGATGCAGAACGGTGTTGGTGGAACCGCCGAGCGCGAGATCCATCACAACGGCGTTGTGAAAGGCCTTTTCGTTCATTATGTCGCGGGGCCTGATATTTTTGCGCACCAGTTCAACGATACGCTCACCCGAATCATAGGCAATCCTTTTTTTCTTCGCCATTCCCGCGATGGCCGTCGCGCAGCCCGGCAGGCTCATTCCCATAGCTTCTATCACACAGGCCGTCGTGTTGGCTGTGTACATTCCCTGGCATGAGCCCTGACCGGGGCAGGCCTCCATTTCAAGCCCTTCCAGTTCGCAGGCATTTATCTTCCCCGCCTGATAGAGCCCCACCGCCTCGAAAGTGTCCCTGACCAGAGAGCGCCTCTTGCCCCTGTAATTGCCGCTCATCATGGGCCCGGCCGTAACGACGATAGAAGGAATGTTCAGCCGCGCGGCCGCCATCAGCATGCCCGGATTTATTTTATCGCAATTGGTCAGCAGCACCAGGCCGTCAAGCTGATGCGCCAGTGTCACGGATTCAATCATGTCGGCTATGAGCTCCCTTGATGGAAGCGAATAATACATCCCCTGATGGCCCATTGCTATGCCGTCGCAGATGGCGCCGACGCCGAAAATAAACGACGCCCCGCCGCCGGCATAGATGCCTTTTTCAATGTGCCTTTCCAGGTCTCTCATGCCGGTGTGACCGGGCACAAGATCCGTAAAACTTGACGCGATGCCTATGGCCGGCTTTTTCATTTCGGATTTTGAAATACCCGTCCCGTACAGAAGGGCTCTGTTGGGAGTCCTCTCAAAACCTTTTCTCGCTTTATCACTTCTCATTTTTCATCCTCCGTAAAATGGGGACGGAGGTAATTCTTTTCCCAAAATTACCAATTATTCCTGTTATTTTCCCCATCTTCAAAACCCCATCTTCCTTTTCGGCGACTCAGGCGGCGGCTCCAGCAGTTTATTTACCGCGCCAAAGAGCGTCTTTATCTGCCTGTCGTGCTCATCAAGTTTTCTCAGCACATCCTTATGCGTCGCCAGATATTCCCGCACCTTCACAAAGGCCCGCATTATCGCGATATTGACAGCTATCGCCCTGTCGCTGTTAAGCACGCTTGATAACATCGCCACGCCTTCCTGAACAAACGCGTACGGACTATGCCCACCTAAATACTTCTTATGTGGTATCACATTTTGTGATACCAGAGCAGCAACTTCTGAATCTTCCAGTTGAAACATAAAGTCTTCAGGAAATCGTTCAATGTTCCTCTTGACCGCTTGGACCAACGCCCTTGTCTCAACACCGTATAACTCTGCTAAATAAAAACTCAACATCACCTTCTGCCCGCGAATAATAAATATCTTGTCCGCTATGCTCTCAACCGGCACCAAATCTGATTTTACCACCTGCCTGCCGGCAAGGCAGGGTTTCGCATTTTTTGCTGTTTTCGGTTTTTTATTCAAGGATTGCTTTGCGGCGGATACGGTTTATGAGCGCCTCGTCTATACCCGGGAGACCCTTAATCTCGCTGAGTTCCCATATCTCTCCCATTTTGCTCCTGTATTCAATGATACTTTTCGCGGCTCTTCTTGTCATATCGGGAAGCTCCATCAGTTCGTTTTCATCAGCGGTGTTCAGATTTATTTTACCGGGAGCGGCTTTCTTCGCCGGCTCGGCCTGGCCGCTGTCTATTGAAATCACCTCATCCCCCCCGGAACCCGCGGGGGATGAAACGGTTTTCTTCAAAAGCTCGTCAAGAGAGAAAGTTTTCGCGATCTCTATTTTGGGCGGCGTCAGCACTGCCTTGATCTTCACCTCTTCCGGAACGGGTATCCTGCTTGTCTTCAAATGTATGATCACGGCTAAAAAGGAAAACGCTATTCCCATAAGTATGGAAGCTCCCTGACGGGGGCTTATCTGCGTGTCGCCTATTCTCATCTATGCCCCACTTACCTTTTGAGCAGTTTGTACACAATGCTCTCCACGAGCGCCTGCCATGACGCCTCTATGACATCCTCGGAGACACCCGTTGTCGTCCATATCTCGGCGCCGTCGGTGGATTCTATAAAAACACGCACGGCCGCGGCGGTCGCTTCGGTCGGATTCAGCACCCTGACCTTAAAATCCGTGAGAGCGATATCTCTCACATGCGGAAAAAAAGGAAGAAGCGCCTTGCGCAGGCAATTGTCAAGAGCGTTGACAGGCCCGTCGCCCTCGGCGACCTCATAAACGCGTTTGCCCTGCACCATTAGTTTCACCGAAGCCTCGCACTTTTTTCCGCTTGGGCCGTATTCAAGAATGACCCTGCGGCTCTTCACATCAAAAAACGAAGGAGACTTACCTTCTATTTTTTTCACAAGAAGCTTGAGCGACGCGGTGGCCGCCTCATACTGGAAGCCGGCGGCCTCACGCAGTTTTATCTCTTTCAGCACAGCGTTGAGATTTTCCTTATTCTCAAGGTTTATACCAAGCTGTTTCCCCCGGGCTTTCAGGTTGGCCGCGCCGGAGAGGTCGGATATCAGAATACGCCTCTCGTTGCCGACAGACTCCGGCGGCAGATGCTCATAGGTGGCGGCGTTTTTCATGACAGCCGACACATGCACGCCGCCCTTGTGAGCGAAAGCGCTCTGCCCGACGAAGGGCTGTTCTTTCTTAGGTATGAGGTTGGCGACCTCATCTATGTAGCGGGACACCTTTGTCAGCTTTCTTATATCCTTAGCGCCGATATTCGCGACGCACGCGCGTTTTTTCAGGATAAGATTGGCCATGACGGAAGCCAGATTGGCGTTGCCGCATCTCTCACCCCATCCGTTGAGCGTGCCCTGCACCATTTCGGCGCCCGCCTCAACAGCCGCGAGGGAATTCGCCACCGCGAGGTCACAATCGTTGTGCGCGTGCATGCCGATTCTCATCCCCGGAAAGCGCGCCCTCACAGAGCTCACTATCTCAGCGACCTCCGAGGGCATACTGCCGCCGTTTGTGTCACACAGGCACAGCCAGTCCGCGCCGCCCTCGGATGCGGTCCCAAGCGTGGAAAGCGCGTATTCTTTATTTTCCTTGTAGCCGTCAAAAAAGTGTTCGGCGTCGTATATCACCTCTTTACCTGTTTTTTTCAGGTATTTGACGGAATCTTCTATCATTTTGAGATTTTCATCTCTCGTCGTGCCCAGGGCATCTTTCACATGCAGAAGAGAGGTCTTGCCGAAGATGCAGAACACATCCGGCTTCGCTTTTATAAGCTGAATGAGATTTGTATCCGCGGATGCTTTTATGTTTTTTCTGCGGGTGGAGCCGAAAGCCACAAGTTTGGACGGAGACAGATTTATTTTTTGCATCCTCTTGAAAAAAACCGCGTCTTTCGGATTTGATCCTGGCCAGCCGCCCTCCACATAATGGACGCCAAGCTTTTTCATGGCCTTCGCTATGTTTATCTTGTCTTCTACGCCGAGGGATATTCCCTCCGCCTGGGTGCCGTCCCTGAGAGTCGTGTCAAAAAGAAACACTTTATTCATAGTTTGAATTCCCCCGCTATCGCTTTCACCGCTCTGGCTGTGTTTTTCCCGTCTATGACGCAGGATATCTTTATCTCCGAGGTGGAGATCATCTCTATGTTTATTTTATTCTTCGCCAGCACACGAAAAAGCCTTGAAGCCACGCCGCTGTGAGTCTTCATGCCGCTTCCGACAATAGACACCTTGGCTATGTTCTCTTTTATCATGATGTCCATGATCTGCATCTTCTTCCTGACAGATTCAAGTATCTTGCGGGCACTGGCAAGCTCGCTCCTCTTCACCGTAAATGATATATCGTTGACGGCCACAGGAGACCCCGGCGAACTCTTCGCGGATGACTGTATGATCATATCCACGCAGATGTTCTTATCGCTGAGCGCTTCAAATATGTCCGCCGCTATGCCCGGCCTGTCCGGCACGCCCGACACATTTATCTTCGCCTGATTCCTATCTTCCGTCACACTCCTGACAACCAGTTTCTCAAGCAATTTATCCTCCCCGCATACAACCGTGCCTCTCTTTCTGCTGAAAGTACAGGCAACCTCAAAAGGCACATTTTTGTTTTTCGCAAGCTCAACGGCGCGCGCCTGCATGACGCCCGCGCCGGCGGAGGCCATTTCAAGCATTTCGTCGTAACTTATTATATCAATTTTTTTCGCTTTGGCGTAAACCTTCGGATTGGCCGTAAAAATCCCCTCCACATCCGTGAATATCTTACAGCGGGCGTTGAGCACCGAGGCTATGGCTATCGCCGTCAGATCGCTGCCTCCGCGCCCGAGCGTCGTGATCTCGCCCTTGATGCTGATACCCTGAAAACCCGCCACAACCGCCACATAACCCTTTTTAAGAGCCTCTACCAGCTTGACGGACGAAACGGATTTTATCCTTGCAACACCGTAATTACCGTCGGTGATTATTTCCATCTGTGCGCCCGTGAAAGACACAACTTTCTGTCCCATTTCCCACAAGGCCATCGCCAGCAGAGCTATTGTCTTCTGTTCTCCCGTCGCCAGAAGCATATCCATTTCCCGCGCGTGGGGATTGGCCGATATACCCGCGGCCTCTTTAATCAGATCATCTGTCGTGTCACCCGGCGCCGAGACAATCACCACCGGCTTATAGCCGAGATCGACGAAAGCTTTCACCCTTTTGGCTACATATTTTATCTTCCCGGGATTCGCCACAGACGAACCGCCGAATTTCAACACTATCACTTCATTTTTTTTCATTTTTGTTTCCCTGCCTGAGTGCCAACGGCACTTCGAGAGACATGCCTTATGACCGCGCCGCGGGGGCTTATGCCCGTGACAAAAACCGCGGCTTTAACCCTGACCGCGGCAAAAGCTTTTTTCATCGCGCGGGCTATTTTTGCGGCCTCACGCGCATTTTGAGCTACCGCCCCGACGGCAGAACCCGAGCCGGATATAAACACTCCCAGGGCGCCGGCTCCGAGAGCGGCCTTTTCAACGCTGTCAAAGCCCTTTATCAGTTTCTTCCTGAAAGGCGTGTGTATCCTGTCTTCAAACATAAATGGCTCGAACCGCCCGCGGTAAATTCCGTCAATGATAGCGGCCGCGCGCGAAAGGTTGAAAACAACATCGCCCATAGAATATTTCGCCGGAAGCATTTTTCTCGCTTTTGAGGTGCTGACATTTATATCCGGCACGACGATGCAGAGCGGTTTTGTGATTTGCCGCGCGACGCGGCGCGCGACGCCCCTGTCGGGATTGCATATCACCACACCGCCCAGCAAAGAGGCGGCGGCGTTATCATAATGCCCCTCTTCCCCGGCTATGACAGCGAGGAGCTCATTATTATCCATTCCCAGGCCCGCGGCCTCATTCGCGAAGAGCGCTCCGGCGACGCGCGCCGTCGCCGAGGATCCCATGCCCTTCATAAGGGGTATCCTGTTGACGGCTTTGATTGAGACCCTGCCCAGTTTCCTGTAATTGAAAGATTTTTTCTTCCACACGGGCAAAGCTGTCCTGAAGATAATATTGGACGCGTCTTCCGCGATTTCCCCTTTACCGAAGCCCGATATGCTGACGGCAAGCCCGGAGGAGCCGGCGTCCAGCGTGAATTCAAAATGGTTGTGTATTTTCAGCGCCGCGGCCAGCACATCGTAACCGCAGCCGAAATTACCCGACGAGCCCGGCACATCAACAATGTATTTCACAGCTTTTTTCATAGTTACAATTGTAGCAAATTGCGGGCGGGGCTTTCCATAGCATTAAAAGTCTCAGAATTTGAATCCGACGCTGGTGATATAGGCGTAGCCCAGAGCCCCGTGCGGAAGAAACGCGAGATCCGCGAAATAGCCGCCGTCCTGCCAGCCCAGCCCGAAACTCATGTTCAGATCATCCTGGTAGGAAGAGCCCATTCTCAGCGTGAGGTTTTTCTGCTGTTTGAATTCAAGGCCGAGGAGATACTGTATCTTTTCATATCCTGTGAGTTTCACCTCGCTGACGAGATAGAACCTGCCCATTTTCTGCAGGGCTCCAAGCTCAAGAGCCCGGGGGAGTTCTTCTTTCGCGTTTATTATTTTTTTCTTAGAGCCGACATTTGACAGCACCGCGCCGAAAGCCGTGGCGCGCGAGGGCTGAGTCAGGAAACCGAAATCCCAGGCGCTGTGGTCATAATCCTCGCCGTAAATCTTCTGGCTGAGCTTCTTATAAGTCAGCCCCGTCACGGTGTAGCGTTTCAGGCGGAAGCCGTAAGACAGGCCCATCACTCCATATCTGTCGGTGAAATCGCCGAGTTTTTCACCCGCGGAATCCCTCGCCGTATCGTCAAAATTATAGTTCTGCCAGCTAAGGCCAAAATGGCCGGCATTGACGGCGGCAGAATTCTGTTTTGTTGACATATACCACGCGTTCTGTGAAAATGTGGCGGTTCTGTCCTGTCTAAAGGCCAGCATCGCGGGATTGCCTCTCCAACAGTCCCTGCCCTCCCAAAGCACGGAAGAGCCGTTCATCGCCGCCAGTCTCGCCGAGACAGGCATCTTCAGAAAAGCGAAACTCTTCGTGCCGGGATTTTCAGCGAATGACACAGCGGCGCAGATCAAAAGCAA
>PEUP01000032.1:0-7455 GCA_002780705.1 Elusimicrobia bacterium CG03_land_8_20_14_0_80_50_18
ATTTTTTTACCAAAAATCCCATGTTTTCTAATTTTTTGACGGCATATTCGCATTTTGCCTGCCGAAGTTTCAATAGGGACGGTTCCTATTGAAGCGCTCCTTTTTGGAATTGATTTATGAATTTTCATTTTTTACCTCCTGCCTTACTTATGGCATTGGCCTTTCTTAAATAAATTTGGACCGCTTTTTTTACATCTTTTGACCCGTGTTCCCGCAATATCCTCAAATCGTATTTTTCAACCGGAAGCAAACCATATCTTACAACCAGTTCAAAATTCCACACCGCTAAAAATAAGGCGGTATGATAATCCAAAGGCGAAATAAAAATATTCCCGTTTAAAAAATCTTCAACAGTTTGAATCGTCGCCGAAACGATATGCTTAACATTAAAATAAGCCGAAGTCATTTTCTGCCATTCGCTCTTTTTCATTCCGCCGGTGTGCATTTTTATAGAAAGCGCATCCTGAATCAATTGGATAAAATTTTTATTAAAATTCATTCTTCGCAGAGTGATAATGTCTATTTTCTCATGTTTGCCGGCGAAAATCAAAAGGATTTTCAGTAACCTTTCAATTGACATTTGAAACCCGAAGATTTTGAACGAGTCATGATAGTATCTATAAACAAAATCGGTTTCAAAAGGGACGCTGTGCTTCTCAAAATCACAAAATGCTCCCTTTGCTTTCTTCAGCATCCCTTTAGACAAAGCCCCGAAGAAAGTCCTGTATTTATCTGACTGCTCTTTTGCCCTTCTGCTAATTTTTATCTTTTTCATTTTTTTCCTGCCTTGCCTTTAATTGCCTCATAATTTTCATATCAGGGAAAGGCCTAAAGAAAACGATAGAAATTTCGCTGAGATGAAAATTGAACGCGAAAAAATATTACTCGAGCTTGACCGAGTATTGTGAGCGGGAGATTCCCGCGGTGAAAAAATTTTCCGCGATGATGAGTTTTGCGCTGTTCGCAACCTTATCAAAACACGGCGAAACCGGTAAATTCAAATATAGAGAAAATTTCCCGCTGTCGTCGGACAAAACCGGCATTTTGCGGAGGTCAAGGTCAAAGACGGCTGAGAGGGCGGAACTGTCATCGGGCGTTTCAAGAAGAAACGCGCAGTCGGCGGCTATGTCGCCGGACATTCCGGCGAAAGATTCGGCCGGAAAAAAGACGGCCGCGGCAATAAGCGCCAAAATAATGAAAATCGCTTTTTTCATCACTATATTGTATTCCTTAATAGCGGCTGTTGTCAATAGGCAATTTTCAGAGAAAGCTAACAATCCCGCCCCTTTCCGAACATAATCACAATTATCGGATTAGTGGTTTTTCGTTTTTGGAAAATTACGGAACGCAATAACTTGTCAGTCTCCAATGATTTCGTTCAGACCGACAATAATTTGAGACAATTCCTCCGGTTGAGCGCGACCTATTTTTTTACCAATTCGTTCCACAGAAAGTATTCGAATTTGACTGATTTTAACCCACGAACGGTTGGATAATTCGTTTGACTTCAGCTCCAGCGTTAACGGAAAACCCGCTCGTTGGGGCTGGCGTGTCATCGCTACCGCTATGACAGTGCCGGAGCGTTTATTAAAAATGCCCTGACTCAAGATTAAAACAGGCCTCATTCCTGCTTGTTCATGTCCTCGTACAGGATTTAGATTAGCCCAACGGATATCCCCCCTCAATATTTTGGCCATTCTTTTGTTTCTTCGGACAGGCCCTCTTCAGCCATTGCTTTTTCAAAAGCAGGATCAAGTTTAGCGCATTCTCTGGATAAACGACCATGTTCTATTCGCTCCAGTTTTTCTTGAACAGCTTCCTGAATTGCCCGGCTCCGGTTAATGAAGACATGCTCCCTAACGAGTCTATCTAAACTTTCCACTGTCCCCCACTCCATGCTAATTGCAATTTTAGCGCTACTCATAAGTCACCCCCTGTTTTTTTCTGGTACTACTATGTATCATACCACGGATTTTCTCAGGTGTCAAGAAATGCGCCAGACAAAGGCGAATGGTAATTCGCCCGCTACAAAGGCAAACCGCATACAAAGGCGAATGGTAATTCCTGCCTGTTCGGCAGGCAGGCGCCCGCTACATGGCGGATTTTATCGCTTCCTTCTGCATCGCTATGATGTCTTTGATTGCCGCCGATGCCATGCCCGTCAATTTGTCCAGTTGAGCGCGTGTGAATAATTTTTCCTCGCCGCTTGACTGCACTTCCGCGAAGTTGTCACCGTCCCCCACGACATTCATGTCGCAGGTGGCCATGTAATCTTCCTCGTAATCCAGGTCAAGAAGAGCTTCACCTTCCACGATGCCGCAGCTTACGGCGGCGATGTGGCCGGTTACCGGAAAGGTGAAAATTTTCCTGGCTTTCTGCTGGCGTTTGAAAAAAATGTAAAGAGCCGTGAAGGCCCCCGTAATGGCCGCCGTGCGGGTGCCCCCGTCGGCCTGGAGCACATCACAATCCACCTTCACGGTTTTTTCGCCGAAGGCGCCCAGGTCCGTCACGCACCTGAGCGACCTTCCTATGAGACGCTGTATTTCCTGCGTGCGGCCGGAGATTTTTTCTCTCTCCCTGCGGTTGCGCGGAATCGTGGCGTAAGGCATTATGGAATATTCGGCGTTAAGCCAGCCGGTGCCCGTGCCTCTCAGATAGGGCGGCACGAAATTATCCGTGCTGACGCTTGTGAGCACCTTGGTGCTGCCGAAGGACACCAGCGTCACGCCCGACGGTATTCCCTGAAAATCGGGGATAATCTCAATTTTTCTCAGCTCATCCGTTTTTCTGTTTTTTCTTGCCATTTATCACTCCCTGCGCCGTAAGTATCAGCATTGCCAGAAAAGCCGACAAGGCGAGCGCGTACTTTCTTCTGCGGTTATTCTTCTCAAAAAGAAGCCTCTCTTCCGACAATAAACCTCTGACGGCGTATTTGGTGAATTTTCTCGTGGAGCCCTCTTTGGCCAGGATAACATATTCATCCGCCGAAAGCGGATAAAAGGAATATTGCTCACACGAGGAAAGCTGTTTCTTCACAAAATTCAGATGATTCACATCTCTGAGATACATCACCGAAGGCGAATGGCTCTCAAGAAGCGCGCCGAGCGAGCTTTCATCAAGAAAATCCTGTTTCGGCGCTATGAGATATTTCACACCGTCGCCGTCCCTGATTTTTTGCGCTTTCATGCCGGATATTAAAACAGTGTGATGTTCTTCGTCAAGAAAAGCTATCCTGCGCGAACGCGGGTAAAAAATGTACATACCCTTTGAGTCTTTGGCGAGGACGACAAACTCTTCCGCCATTGAATACAGGTTGAAAATCTTTTTCTGGGATGCGGAGGCGACACCCACTATCGTTCTGCCTGTCTCATCCGTGGCGGAAAATACGATACGGTCGCCGGAAATAAATATCCTGTCTATGTCATAGGGGAGATCCGCGAAGAGAATTTCAGGCTTACCCGAAATCCTGCCGTGCAGGATGTGCGATTTATCACCTGAGACAACCGCAATAGCGCAGGATTTACCGTCGCTGTCAAAGGCCTTTAAAAACAGATCTCCGCCGAAACTCGTCGAGACAGACGGATCATCGGCGCTGTAATAAAGAAAATTCTTTTTCCTGCCTATGTTGACGAACCAGAGCGAGTTTCGTAGCCTGTAGGCCATGAGCTGTCCCCCGGCGGACTGGAGCTGATTGAAATACTGGCTTTCTTCCAGAAGCACGGACGATTTGCCGTTTCTTTCTTCCGAAAGATAAAATCTTCCGTTCATCTGAAAAAGCGCCAGGAAAGCGCCTCTGTACGGAATCGGGTTTCCGAAATAATCCCTGAGCCCCAAATAATCAGCCGGAATACCAAGGCCGGCGCTAAGGACATTAAGGGATTTTTTTATATCAAAGGCGGCACCTCCTTCAAGAAACAGCGTTTTTCTCTGACTGTCAAAAAAGTTTTTGCTTCCCGTCCCGATAAAAACATTGATCCGTTCCGAGCCGCTGCGCGAAAGAATTTCATCCAGCAAGTTTGAGAATGAGCTTATTTTTCTGCTCAGAATACCGGTCTGGTATTCCTCCGCAGGCGTCAAGGGCCGTGGATATTGCCATGTGAGTCGGAATTTCTCCCTGTTGAGCGACTCTCTCTCCGTACCCGCGGCCGAAGCTGTCAAAAGAGCCGGAATAAATGTAAACAGAAATAGCGCTGCCTTCATCACGCGTCAAGAGACCTGAGGAATTCGGCGGTTTTTTCTTTTTTTGAATTGAAATTCGCCAGAAGCTCTTTTTTCTGCTCCACCACATCCGCTGACGCGGAATTTATGAAATTAGAGTTGGTCAGCAGCGCTTCAAGTTTTGCCGTGTGTTCTTCTATCTTTTCTATCTCCAGCTCCGCGCGCGCTCTCTCCGCTTTTATGTCAATGATATCCGAAACGGGCACAGAGCATTTGAGAAAGGGCGTCGCGAAATTCGCGGCGCCGCTGCCGGGAGCCGGACCGAATTCCAGAGATTCAGCTCTTGTCAGAGGCAGAATAAAATATTCCGCCTCAGAAAGTTTTTTAGCGAAAGCTTCCTCTGTATCCACGATTATCCGCACAGGAGCGGAGGCGGGTATGGCAAGCCGCGAACGGATGTTGCGCAGGCCCTGAATGAGCTCAAATATCGCGGACATATCCTCTCTGGCGCCGGGAAAAGAAACTTCCGCTGACGGCCAGGCGCAGTCCATGATGCTTGACGGATCATCAGCGCCTTTGATCCGCCCGTAGATTTTTTCCGTTATGAAAGGGATGACCGGATGCATCACGATTAGAGTTTCCCTGAATATCCTTCGGACAATCCCCGCGGAGATACCGCCGGAACGCAATTTCAATATCTCAAGATACCAGTCGCAGAAAGAACCCCAGAAAAATTCCCACATCACCCGCGCGTATCTGGCGAGGTCGTAGGAATCTATGGCATCTTCCGCGGATTTTATAAAAGAGGAGAATTCGGACACTATCCATCTGTCGGCCAAAGATTCCGCTTTTGCCATATCAACCACGGCTTCGAAGCCTTCGCGTTCCACAACGACCGCGGCGTTTGAGATCTTATTCATAAAATTCCTTGAGGCGATAAAATTCTCTTCGGCCGCGAGCAGGTCATGGCCCGGAACGGCCTGTTTTGTGAGCGAATACCTGAGACTATCCACACCGTATTTGGAAGTCACTTTCAGCGGATCTATGGTGTTACCCAGAGATTTTGACATTTTCTTCCCGTGACGGTCGCGCACGATGCCGTGTATGTAAACATCCGAAAAGGGAATGTCTCCCGCGAATTTAATGCCCATCATGAGCATCCGGGCGACCCAGAGATAAAGTATCTCGTGCCCTGTGACAAGAACGGAAGTCGGATAATAATATTCCAGCTCGGGCGTCTTCTCCGGCCAGCCGAAGACTTCAAAAGGCCACATCCCCGACGAAAACCATGTGTCCAGCACATCCGGGTCCTGAAATATATCCGCACTTCCGCAGACGGGGCATTTAGAAGGTTTTTCCGCGGACACTATGACGCCGGCCTCTTCTCCCGATGAACGGGACTGACAGTCCCTGCAATAATACACAGGCAGCCTGTGCCCCCACCATATCTGGCGCGAAAGGCACCAGTCCCTTATCTCCCCGAGGAAGTTCAGAAAAGGTTTTTGGAAGTGTCCGGGATAGAAGCGGACACGCCCGTCATCAAGAGCTTTGATCGCCGGAGCGGCCAGCTCTTTCATTTCCAGAAACCACTGAAGTGACAGCATGGGCTCTATCGCCTCGCCGCAGCGGTAGCACACCGATACGGAATGTTTCAATTCCTCTGTTTTTTCAAGGAAGCCCTGCTCTTCCAGCATCGCGCAGACTTTTTTTCGCGCTTCGTATCTGTTCAAACCCGCGAATTCAGCGCCGGCAAGCGGGGTCATCGTCCCCTTCTCGTCTATCACTTTGATCGTCGCGAGTTTCTGACGGACTCCTATATCAAAATCCGTAAAATCGTGCGCGGGCGTCACCTTAACGGCTCCGGTGCCGAAGGCGGCCTCCACCGCGCTGTCGGCCACGACGGGGATTTTCCTTCCTGTCAAAGGAAGTATCAGCGTCTTGCCGACAAAAGCGGCCAGCCGAGCGTCTTCGGGATTGACCGCCACGGCCGTGTCGCCCAGCATCGTCTCCGGACGCGTGGTGGCCACGACCAGCCATTTGCCTTTTTCTCCGGCAACGGGATATCTTATATACCAGAGTTTGCCCATCTCGTCCTTATACTCCACCTCTATGTCGGACAGCGCCGTCCCGCAGCGGACACAGTGGTTGATGAGACGATGGCCCCTGTATATTTTGCCTTCTTCATAAAGCCTGACAAAAGCTTCCGTGACCGCCCGGGAGCAGGTCTCATCCATTGTGAAATGTATATTGTCCCAATCGCAGGCGCAGCCCAGTTTTTTTAACTGTTCAAGAATGGAACCGCCATATAGCTGTTTCCATTCGTTCACGCGGCGGAGGAACTCTTCCCTGCCCATGTCGAGCCTGTTTTTCCCTTCTCTGGCGAGTTCCTTTTCCACGACATTCTGCGTGGCGATCCCGCCGTGATCCGTGCCGGGCGCCCATTTTACATTCATACCCCGCAGTTTGGCCGAGCGGATGAGAATATCCTGAAGAGTGTTGTTGAGGGCGTGGCCCATGTGCAAACGCCCGGTCACATTCGGCGGCGGAATGGCTATTGAAAACGCTTTTCTCCCGTCGGGAGTTCCGGCGAATTTCTTAGACTCTTCCCATGTTTTATAAATCGCATCTTCAAAACCCGGCG
Organism: Elusimicrobia bacterium CG03_land_8_20_14_0_80_50_18; assembly: GCA_002780705.1. Taxonomy (GTDB): domain Bacteria; phylum CG03; class CG03; order CG03; family CG03; genus CG03. Next base: position 6,800 of record PEUP01000032.1, read on the forward strand.
CGTATTTTGTCGTCTGTTTATTTTCCATAATACTTCGAGAAGGCCTCCACCACACTGCTCTGCGCCGGGCTGAACTCGGATGATAAAATCACTCTGTAGAAATCCTCCAGACTGTATTTTTTCAGGAGCTCAGCGTCTTCCGAAACAATGACAAAATTTTCTGCTTTTTCAAGATTGATGCCCCGCGCGATATCAAGGAGACTGATTTTAAAAAAAGCGCCGACGCAGACGGGATCAAATTTGGCGCCGGTTCCTTCCTTTAAAATATTGAGCACGCCCAGAAGCGGCATCGGCTCCCTGTAATGCCTCTTTGATGTCAGCGCGTCAAACACATCGCTCACGGCGATTATCCTCGCGAAAAAAGGTATCGCCGCGCCTTTAATCCCGCGGGGATAACCGCTCCCGTCAACATTTTCATGGTGCGAGGCGGCAATCTCCGGAATCTGGCGGAATTCTCTCTTAAAATGTATTTTACCGAGTATCTCGCGTGTGAAAACCGTGTGATTTTTTATCTGCTCAAATTCTTCGGCGCTGAGTTTACCCGGTTTGGCGAGTATGCACTCCCTCACCCCGATCTTGCCCATGTCATGCATCCACGAAGCGTATTTCAGCAGTTCAAGCTCATGAGCGAAAAGGAGCATGGCCTCTCCGGTCTT
>PEUP01000032.1:7497-25000 GCA_002780705.1 Elusimicrobia bacterium CG03_land_8_20_14_0_80_50_18
GCGAGAAGAAGCAGTATTCTCTCGTCTTCCCCGTCGAACACACCCTCTTTTTTGTTCAGCACCTGAAAAACGCCTATGCTCTCGCCCATTTTGTCCTTCATCGGGCAGGTGAGAATGGTTTTTGTCACATAGCCGGTTTTTCTGTCAACATCGGTATCAAATCTGTCATCGGCGTAGGCGTCTTTGATATTTATTATCTCGCCGCTCCTGGCCACAGCCCCCGCTATACCCTTGTCCAGCGGTATTCTGATCTCACGCGAGCCCAGGCCGTCGGCTATCTTGCTGTAGAGGCTGTCGTTGTCAAAATCCCTCAGAAAAACGGTGCAGCGTTCGGCGCCAAGTATCTCGCGGGTCTCGGCCATTATCATTTTGAGGAGATCATCCAGGTCCAGTATGCGGGAAGACAGCTTGTGGCCGAAGTCGAGAAGCGATTCCATGCGCTTCTTTTCCGCTCTAAGCCGCGTCAGCTCTTCAGTGTTGTCCGGTTCTTTCATAAATTCTTTTCAGATATTTCCTTTCCTCAGGCACCAGCAGGACATGCTAATCCCGACGCTCATCGTTGCGATGTGCCTCGGGAGCTCGCCTATTCTAACACAAAGCGCGGTGTTTTTGCCACCCCAGCCGCCCGGGCCTATGCCGCTTTTGTTTATCATAGCGCAAATTTGCTTCTCCATGACCGACATGGCGCGGCGCTGATCTTTCAGCAGCATCCTCTCGGATGTGATAAGCGCATCCTGGGGAGCTCCCCCGATTCCCAGGCCCACAAAGACCGGAGGACAGCAATACGGAGCTTTTGAAATGACAAAATCCGCGATCACCCTTGAGAGAGAATCTTTGTCAGACGATGGATTCGCCATTATAAGCCCTGAACAATTCATGGCGCCCCCGCCCCTGATGAGGAATGACGGCGTGAAACCCGCCGGAGCCGGATTGATCGACGGCAAATTTCTCTTGTCAATTTTTCCGGCGAGGGGCATCTTCACCTGGGAATCTCTAAGAAGCCGGTAGGCCTTTCTCACGGCTTCTTTCAAAACCCCCGGGTCGGAGGGACGAGCCTGCCTGCCTGCCTGCGCGCCCGCTCCCCTTCGTGAGGCATGACCGAGAGGCATAGGAAGATGAAAAGAAACAATACCGGTGTCCTGGCAGAGCGGAAAAGATTTTTTCTTCGCGATGGCCATGTTTTCGCTTATGAGTTTCAGAAACTGCCTGCCCCGCGCGGAGCTTTCATTTTGCCCGGCCTTCCTGATGGCGGCGGACACATCGGGAGGCAGCTCATAATTGGCGCGCAAAATCCTTTCTTCCAGTTTTGTCATTTTTTTCACCCTCATTATTCTTTCATTTTTCCCATCATAACGATAGCCTTGGCGTTATCCGGATCCCTTTTGAGCACTTCTCTGAAAGATGCGGCGGCCTCTTTGAGCCGCCCCTCGTAAAAATATGTGTAGCCGAGATTGAAATGAGAATCCACCATGTCCGGATTAATGGCTAACGCGTTTTTATAGGCCTCTATGGCTTTCGGGCGGTTACCTGTGGAAAAGAAAATATTCCCTATGTTGTTCCACAAACCGGGAGAGGCCCTGAGCTGCGCGGCCCTGATAAAAGCATCCGCCGCGGGCTTCCAGTTCTTCTGTTTGGAATAAAGCCATCCAATTTTATAAAGAGCGTCATAATCATCGGGGTTATCGGAAAGCTTTTTTTTCAGCGTCATTATTTGAGCGTCTTTCACCGCTTCGTGAAAATCCGGTTCCAACGAGGTTTCCTTCAGCGCCCTGAAGGGCCGGATCATGGCGGGAATAAAATGAAACAACATCAGCAGGGCCGCCAGAGCCGGCAGCAGGCGGTGAAAAACTGAGCTGTTCAACGAGAGCTTTTTATTTCCGGAATTTTCCGCCTTAAAAAGAGCGAAAATAAAATAGAGCATGGCCGCGCTGATTATAAATCTCATGTTGACCGAAAACAAATTATTCGCCAGAATCCCCGCGGCGGCGGCGCTGTGGCAGGGGTCTTTCACATTCCTGAAAAAAGTGAAGATGAGCATCCCGAACAATATAATTCCCGGAAAACCCAGTTCCGCGAAAATTTCCAGATATTCGTTGTGCGCGAAATTCACTATGAATTTTTTCTGTGGATATAATTTTTTGAGTCCCTCCGAAGCGTAATCGGGGAAACACGTCGCGAAAGCCCCGGGTCCCACACCCAGAGGATTTTTAACGGCCATCGTGATGGTGTCGCGCCATATCAGCAGACGCCCCATGTCCCTCATCCAGAAAGAGCGCGTCAGATAACCCGCCAGAGCCGCCGCGGCGGCGAGTGCTAAAATGAGCGTCCTGACAGACGGAATTTTTTTTCTGTAAACAGCGATAAGATAAACGGAAATGCCCGTCAAAGCTCCCACATAGCCGCCGCGGGCATTGATGTAATAAAAATCCAGCGCGAACACGGCGACAGCCGCCGCGGCGAATATTTTCCAGAACGCGCTTTTCTCCCTAAAAAGCGCGAAGGCAAAAGGCAGGGCGAGCACAAGATAGGCGGCGAAAAAATTCTGATTGCCGAAAGTCGCGTAAGGCGGTGATATCTTCGGTACGCGCATCGGGCCTATGGGCGTACCAAAATTTTGCCAGAGACCGTAAAGCGCCGCGAGAAAGGCCGTGACGACGAATGTCCTGCGTATTAAAGATTTCTCGGACGGTAAAATAAACTGACCAGCCCCGAAGAAAATTCCCGCGCAGAGCAGGTTTTTCTCCATTTCCATCCGCGCCACATTCTTGTCGGGACAAATTATATAGCGCGCCAGCACATAGAGGAAATAAAACAGCACCCATTTATCCATGGCGCTTGCGCGCCAGATTATTTTCGCTTTCAGGCTCGCGTTAAAAAGAACCGCCGAGAGAAAAACAAGCGCCCCCGTTTCCAGTGCCAGAAGTTTCAGACGGTAATGCCTTACATCTACAAGAAAAGCCAGCGCCAGAAAAAAAATCACATACAGTAGGGGACGGTGCTTGACATTGTGACAATAGCGCTTCATTTTTTAAATCCTTTGCCGCGCTTATAAATAGTTCCCATTGATGACACCTGCATGTTTTTAAAAATCGGTATTTTTTGGATATCCTTATATCTCAGACCAGCGGAATCTTTTAACTTTACCAAGAGGCTCGCTCTTAATTTTTCGCCTTCCCTTGTTTTTACATCTAATCCGTCTAAACTGATTCCATTTTCCCGCTCAAATTCATTGACAACGGATTCAGCAGAATCAAAGATATAATCCTTCTCTCTACGCCGTTCAATTTGGTCCTGCGACGCTCTACGGTCAAATTTGCTAAAAGCTGATTTAATAAAGGTATCGTTTCCCAGAACGGGCCCTACGCGGGTAAATTGAACATCCATTTCTTTGCCGTCGTATTCCGATAACGCCTTTTTCAACGCTTCTTTGTTGCCGAATATGTCCTCGACAATTTGCCGGTTAGTTATATTTCCATGCTTCCCACCGGAAAAATACTCTTTAGCGCTTGACCATTCGTAATCAAATGGATTGTTCGCCAGACCCGCTTTCACCGGATTCATCAGGGCATAGATTACAATCCTCCTCAAATAGTTATCTTTCTGCACCAGCGTTGATTTATATCGGTTTTGAAAAACATATCCTTTGCCGCCGAAACGCGCCCGATAGTATATAGCATATGCCCCCGCTAATCTTTTAACGAAACTGGATAATTGCCCTGAGCTATTCTGTAACACAAGATGATAGTGATTGGGTAAAACACTATACGCAAGCAAATTGATTTTTGAGGAAGCCGCTTTCTTGCCCAGTAATTTTATAAATTTATTCCGCGCTCCGGCATCGGGAAATATTTTTTCTCCGAGAATACCCCTGTTCATCACATGGTGATAAGCGCCCTCATATGTCAATCTTGCACGCCGCATAATTTACATAGTCCTTATCATATTCACGCACACCCGCTATATGCTATTGTCACAATGTCAAGCACCGTCCCCTTCATGGGAGGATGGGGATTACGGCGGCTCTCTTTTTGAGATAATCGCCCAGCGCGCGCTTCTGCGAAAGAGACCCCGGCGTTATAATGTCAAAAACATTGGGCGATTTTAATTCAGGCCTGCCGCCGCCGGGATGCAGGTCGTCCTTCTCCCGTTTTACCTCAAGGACTTCGCCTTCTTCATCAAGCATATATGACGCAAAGGTCAGGCCGCAGGCTGACATATCATACGGAAAATCGGTAATGGAAACGCTTGCTATCCTGAGTGACGAATCAAATTTGACCGGGATAGGACGGGAACCCGATGCGCTTATGAGTTTCGCGGACCCGGAAGACACCCTCAGGCAGAATTCCCAATAAGCGCTTTCCTGCACAAAAGCGTTGAGCCCCCTGCGCGCGGCGGACTCGCCTTTCTGCTTTATGCCGTTAATGTCTATGTAAAGGTCAAAACCGCTGTGCCTGCCGTCGCCTGAAATTGGGCCGGCGAAATAAAACTGCAAATCGGCCTTTGAATCGCTCTGTCTCAGTGACAGAGACATTATGTCGCACATCCCCGGCGCTGTGCCGTCCGGCATTACATACCAGCCGGGCCCTTTGGCGTCACCGACGGGATCCAGCCACTTTTTTTTCACGGAACTTGCAGGCAGCGCGGCAGCCAGAGCCCTTGTGCTGACAGATGTGGACAGGCTGATAAAAAAAGATATATTCGTGCGTTCCGCCAGCTGCATAAAAGTCAGCGGCATGCTCATAGAAAAAGAGTGACTGCTGCGCGTCACCGTCGGGACACTCCACATTCTTTCCCATTCATTCTGCCCTGCTCTGTAAAAGGCGCTGTTATCTCCGATTGAGACGCAAAAATTGGCCGGGGTTTTGATATCTCCGCCGCTAAGAGACCGGCGCGTGGAATAACCCGCCGCGGGATTCCACCAATAGAATTCCAGCGGCGCTGAGCTCGAAACAGGCGCTGCAAAACTCCCGTCCAAAACCAGATAACCGTCTTCCGAAGAAAGAGTATAGATGAAAAAATCTTCGGATACGCTTATAGGCAGCTCTCTGAGCTCGTCAAACAGCATTCCCGCTATAGAAGCATAGTTTCTCGGCAGAGATTCTCCTATGTCCTCATAAATGCCTGCGACCGCATAGAACACATCTTCCAGCGCCGCTTCGCCTGTCCAGTTGGATATGTCTTCAATCCTGTACGCTTTTTCCAGGGCTGAGGAGAGCATGTCCCTATCGGCGCGGCCGGAATTTTTGTATCTCTCCAGCCTCTTCCGGGCCTCGGCGAAATGTTCCCACATCTTTAAATTTATTTCACTGAGCACAATGCCGCCGGCGCCTGAAAAAACCTCCGGCTCGGCGCCCTCGGCCTTTACAGGCATATTTTCCGCAAGCTGTTCCGCGAGGCCGTCAAAGGACAGGGCTTTGTAATAGAGCGGCTTTGCGGGAGCGTTGAGCAGATCCTGCCGCGCATAACATGAAACAAGATTTACCGCGGAGGGGCCGTGTTTAAAAACACCGCCTTCACCAATGTTAAAAACGGTTTTAATGCCAGCCCGCTCTAAAATATCAAAACATTCGTCACTCGGCGTCTGGGGGCCTATAAATATTTCATCGGCCGCCACGCCGCTCAACCGGGAGTGTTTCATCAGACTGCCTGCCAAAATATCCCTGAAATCAGAGACCCCCAGGGTCATCACGCCCCTCATCCACACATTCGGGCTCAATGACGCCACGACGGAGAATTCGGATTTTTCGGCCAGAACGCATATTATCCTCTTCTCCCAGGCTTCCATAGCGTCCGGAAGCACTATTCTGTAGGGGATGTCTCTTGTTTCGGCAATGAAGTTAATAGCGTCCGGCACATGCTCGGCAGTTATGTCTGAGGCGTCTATAAGAATACTGTAGGCCTGTGCGCTGCCGCAGAGGCAGAAAAGCATAAAAAGCAGAAATTTTCGTATTCCCGGCGACATTAATTACTTTTTTTTCAGATTAACCGAAAATTCTTTTGTGCTGCCCCGTGTGAGAGTAATCATTTTTTCCCATGGGTAGTAGCCCTCTTTGAAAAGCTTAATCGAAAACTGACGCGGCACCTCGGTGACGGAAACAACCTTGATGGAAGCGGGCGTTTGAGCTTTATGATAACCGTTTATAAAAACCTTCGCGGATGAGGGAACCGAATTGATGGATATGTAGGCCGCGGGATCCGATTTATCGGGAGCGGGCGTCTCCTTTTTTTCTAGGGGCTGAGCTTTCGTTTCTTTTGAGGATTCCTTCGCAGCGGGGCGTGTCTCTTTTATTTTAACGCCGGAAATGGGAGAGAAAGATTCCTGGTACAGAATGTTCAGCGCAAGCAAAAGCAGCACGGTGTTGACCGCCAGTATCGTGCCGAGGACGGTTTTCTTCATGCTTTGGACCTTTCCATCCGGACAATATGCCCGTCAAGAGCTTCAACAAAATCTTTCTGTTTCAGCAGTTCTCCGCTGATACTTTTCAGGCTTTTTTCCACTGAATCTATTTTTCCGGACAGAGCCTCGCCGGTCTTCTTTAATCCCGCGAGCTCCGGCAATTTTATTTCCTGAGACTGCCCTTTCAAACCCTCCGCAAGCTCCGCGGCTATTTTCTTGGTGTCAACCGGGGACTGATTACCGCCGCCGCTTTTAAGCGCCGACAGCATTTTGGTTATGGTGTCGAGCATGCGTTTTTCCGACGCGAGCACCGCATTCTGCACACCGTTCGTTCTGCCGGCGGGCGCGGCCGGCTTTTTGTCGTTTTTGATCAGAAAAAACCATAGCGCCGTATTAATCAGCCCGAAAATCACAGCGATCACCGCCAAAACTATTATAGGATTTTCCATTTACATTCTCCTCCTCAAATTTCTTATCAGACTGAAATCAGGCATAATTCCGCGGAACCGTTACAACTACCGCATTTGTTTATGGTATAAAATTTTGCAGGCGTTTTCAAGAACGGATGTGAGATTATAGCATTCAGCCAGATCCGCCGCCGCCGCCCACGAGCCGTGCTTTTTTATGATGCACACCGGGACCTTGCTTATGACCGGAGGGAGTTTCATGACAACTTCCTCGGAGCCTATGGCATTTTCGGCGCTTATCACCGGCACCTCACTGATATAAAACGAGCCCTCCGCGTCAATGGGCCTTATCACATCATTGTCAAATGACAGAACCGTGGCAAAGATGGGATGCGCGTGTATCAGCGCGCCGTAGGATGTAGAGCGGTATATGGCCCTGTGCACATCCACTTCCACCGAAGCTCCGGCATCCCTCCTCTTGTCTTTTATATTAACCCTGACTATTCTGTCCGAACTCAAGTTTGCCGCGTAGGCGCCGTGCGCGGTGATGTAAAACGAATCCCCGTCCCTGACGCTTATGTTGCCGGAGGTGGAATGTATTATCTGCTCATCAAAAAGCGCGCGTCCTATTTTTATGAATTCATTGAGTTTCATCATCTTTCTTCTCCTTATTTCTCCACCGCCGGAAAAAGTATGGCGCCGCCCGGTATGGGACGGCCTTTCCGCGCGGAGCCCGCTTCGGGCATTTGTATCTTCCAGTCAATATGGGCGGCCATTTCGGCGCATTTTACCGGCATGAAGGGCGAGAGCAGCCCCGTCACAAACTCAAGACAGCCCGAAAGCGTGAGCAAAACATCATTCAGCTTTGGCGATTTCTCCTTGTACAGAACCCAGGGCTTTTGCTCCTCTATAAAACGATTGGCCGCGTCAATAAGTTCCCACAGGGCGTTCAAAGCTCCGTGAAAGCGCAGCGCGTCCATGTGACGCGAAAAACTTTCAAGCGTTTCTTTCTGCTTTTGGAGTATTGCCTCGTCAAAAGAACCCGATTCAGGAATTTTCCCCCCGAAATACTTTTCAAGCATCACCTCTGTCCGCTTAAAAAGATTACCCAGGGGATTGGCCAAATCCGCCGTGTATCTTTCCCCGATACGCTCCATGGAAAATGCCCCGTCTGTCCCGAAAGGCATCTCCCTGAGGAAAAAAAATCTGAGAATGTCCGGATGAAATTTTTCGCAGACCTCGTATGGCGTAACGATATTGCCGGTTGATTTTGATATCTTGTCGTCTTTCAGCGTCCACCAGCCGTGGCCGTAGACCTTTTCAGGAAGCGGAAGTTCCAGTGCCATGAGCATGGCCGGCCAGATCACGCTGTGAAAATAATATATCTCCTTGCCCACGATGTGACAGTCCGCCGGCCAAAGTTTATGAAAAAGCCCCATATCATGCGGAAATCCGGCAGCGGACAAATAATTCAGAAGAGCGTCAAACCACACATAAATGGTCTTTGACGCGTCACCCGGGACAGGAATGCCCCAGGACACCCTTTCTCTCGTGACGCAGAGGTCATTAAGGCCCCGCGTGACGCTGTCTATGGTTTTGTTCGCCATGCCGGGGGGCTCAAGGAAATCCGGATTGGCTCTGTAAAAATCAAGCAGCTTTCCGCCGTAGGATGAAAGGCGGAAAAAAAGCGCGCTCTCTTTTTTTATCTCAGTTATTTTTTTGCCGCAGTCGGGACAGCATTCTCCGGCGTCCTTCACCTGCTGGGCGCTGAAAAAAGTCTCACAGCTCACGCAGTAAGGCCCTTCGTATTCGGAGTCGTAAATATCCCCCTTCGCGCGCAGTCTCCGGAATACTTCTCTCACCGTTTCTTTGTGAGCGCTGTCCGTCGTGCGCACAAAACCGTCGCAGGAAACATTCATAAAAGCCCAGAGTTTTTTCGCCTCATCCGCGTAACGGTCAACCCAGTCCTGCGGTTTCACTCCCGAGGCGGCGGATGAACGGTATATTTTCTCCCCATGCTCGTCCATGCCGGTGAGCATAAAAACTTCTCTGCCCCTGAGGGCCTGCCATCTCTTCGCCACATCAGCGGCGACGGTGGAATAGGCGTGGCCTATGTGCAGGGGCGCGTTGGCGTAATATATCGGGGTGGTGATGTAATATGTCTTGTCCGGCACAATCTCACTCCTTGATCTGGTGACAGCAGAGCGTTTTTCCGCATGGCCCGATGGCCTTCTGGTTCGCGCGGGAGAAAGTCTTTCCCCGGCTCTTTCCGAAAAGCGTGCAGCAGAAAGGCCGTCCGCACACGCCGAGCCCCCCTATGATGCGGGCGCATTCTATTCCCGACACCTGCACCATCTGCACATGGGAGTGCAGACGCGCGTTGATGTCTTTGATGAGCGCCCTGAAATCAACCCTTGAATTCGCCGTGTAATAAGCGAACACCCTTCTCTTTTCAAAAGTGTAGCAGACCTTGGACAATTTCAGCGGCGTGCCGTGGGCGGCCACGAGCTCGTTCACTATTTTAAAAGCCGCCTTTCCGTCATCGCTGAGTTTTTTAATTTTTTTAATATCCTCGCCCGACATCTTTTTAAGCAGATGGGGCGAGTTTTTCCATGAATCCGGCGCGCGCTCCGGGGCTGACAGGCATATGCCCGCTTCTTTGCCGTGTTCGGTCTTGACCAGCACGTGGTCGCCGGGGGAGGCCTGCACCTCTCCGCAAAGATATGAGCCCGTGCTCCTGTCTCTCAGAAGCATCACTTTAACCGTGGCTAACATTTTACTTCCCCTCCAGAAAAGACGGAATGCCCTTGAAAAGCATTCTTGAAATAACAACATTCGGCATCCTCTGTTTTTTCAGCATTTGACAGCACTCGTGCATATATTCTATTTCATACGAGAGCCGATCGGATGGCTTTTCCCTCATCAAAGCCGACGCCTCATACAGAAGGGATTCTATGAAAGCGTGAGTTTTTTCGCGCCGCGCCGCGGCGGCCGTCTTGTTTTTAGACGCGTTGACATCATGAAAGCCCTTTAACTCGGCGAAGAGCTCCTTCCAGCTTCCGCCGTCCCTGAAGCGGGCGAGCCTGCGCCATGTCTCCATATCAGACTCGGTGATGGGCGCATGGCTCTCAAGCGGCGGAAAACGCAAGAGCTGCGACCTTGACCGTATCGTGGGCAGAAGAGAATGCAGCGCCGGGCTTATAAGTATTATCAGACAATTCGGCGGCGGTTCCTCAAGAATCTTCAGGAGGCTGTTCTCCGCATCGGGACTCAGGAGTTCGCTCTCTCTTATCACCGCGGCCTTGAAGACCCCCGGAGCGCTCTTTCTCGTCATAAAATGTATGAGATATCTCGCGGGATCTATCCCAAGAGATTTGTCGGAAGTCACCAGCAGAAAATCCTGATTGGATTTGCCGTCGCGGCTCAGGCACAGATGGCAGGGCGGCGGATTCGCCTCGCAGCCCGGTTTTTTGCTGCAGAAGAGAGTCTGCGGCAAAGGCTTCAGGCAGGACGGGCAGAGGCATCCGGAGGAGCGCGAAGAGCCGCAATTGAGGAGCCTCACAAATTCCAGAGCTGTCTGATATTTGATTTCCCTGTCCGGGCCGGCGAATATGTATGACCCGGCTGCCGTGCCGCCTGTGATTTGAGCGGAAAGAGTTCTGGATACAGCCGGGGGGCAGTTTATTTTTTCAAACACTTTTCAACAATTCTGAGGATCCTCTCATGAACCTGTTTCTGGGTTCCCGCGGCATCCACGACCTTGACCCTTTTTTTATTGCGCTCACAGATGTGCCTGTAACCTTCCTCAACCCGCTTATGAAAAGAGGCCTTTTCAAGCTCAAGCCTGTCTTTTTTTCTCTTTATCCGTCTGAGCGAATTTCCCGACGGAAATTTCATATAGAGCGTCACATCCGGCTTGAGGCCGCCTGTCGCCACCCTGTCTATGAGACGAAGATCCTTCATGTTAAGACCTCTTCCGTAACCCTGATAAGCTACGGTGGCGTCCGAATACCTCTCGCAGATAACAACTTTCCCTTTTTCCAGAGCCGGCCGGATCACCTCCGCGGTGTGACCGGCGCGCGAGGCCTCGTAAAGCATGAGCTCGGCCAGAGGGAAAACTTTGTGATCGGGATCCAGCAGCAGTTTGCGCAGATGCTCGCAGAAAAGCGACCCGCCCGGTTCCCTCGTCCTGACAATCTGATATCCTTTTTTTTTGAGAGCCCCGGCCAGCAGCCCCGCCTGAGTGGACTTGCCGCAGCCGTCGCCGCCCTCAAAAGTGATGAATACGCCTTTTTTCATATATGAAAACTTATAGCAAATTTGACCAATTTAATAAACGCCGTTGTAAAAATAGCGGTAGTACACGAAGGCGATAAGGCTGCCTGAGACGAGCCCTACGAAAGACTCAAACAATGTGTGGCCCAGGACGACCTCCAGTCTTTTCAGGTCCGTTATTTCTCTTTTTGTCCTTCTGATCTTCCGCAGCGCCGAGGGAGTCGTGGCGTCGGGTCTGCCGTTGAGAGTTTTTTCCAGCTCCTCCAGTTCCATTATCTTTTTGCCGTATTCGTTTTCTATGATGCTGGCGAGAAAATTCTTCATCGTCTTGGTGTTGTCGGCTATGGCCGTGCGCACTTTGACGGCGTCGTGCACGACCGCCACCAGAAACATCAGCGCCATCGTGAAGTGCGGCGAGGTGAAACCGAAAAGCATCCCGTTTCCCATCGCGAAAGCCGAGCACACGGCCGCGTGCGTGGAGGGCATTCCGCCCGTCGCGCCGTATGTTTTGAGCGAAAGACGCCTCTCGTTCACAAGCACCACGAGAAGTTTGAAGGTCTGTGTCATAAACCATACGAGAAAAGCGACGGCAAGGATTATCAACGCGTTCGGGGCCGTGTTCTGATTCGTCATGTTGGAATTATACCACAAAATCCGCATTTGTAAAGTGGTGCCAGGGGTTGACTCCTCCTTCGCAAAAGCTGCGGCGGATGCAACATTTCGTGACTTATTGCAACATTTATGATTCGCGCGTTATGAAATACCCACGGAAAGCCGGCGCGCAGCTCCGGCTTCACACATCAATCGTTTGAAATTCGGCCTCAATGCCGTTTCGCAGGGCGAAGCTCTCCATAAACTCCCTGTACAGCGCCAGCTTCGGATCTTTTGTTATGTCCAGATGGAAAAAGCTGAGTTTATCAAAAGCGTATTTTTTGTATTGCGCGTCAACCTTCTCCGACATTGCGGCGAAATCATCGCGCGTAAGCAGTTTGTCGTAGTATGATATGGGCTCGTCCGCTTCTAAAAAACCGTATTTGCCGGAGAAGATGAGAAAGCCGCAACCCGCGATATGCGCCCGCTTGTAAACATATTCTACGTGCGGCGAAAGATAGCGCTTCAAAGCCGGCATTACACCCTCCGCGCGCGACTTCTCTTTGGAGCAGTGCGTTATAAAGTAATGCGGATTCATCCGCCCAAAACCTCATCCGGTTTATTAAGTTTATCCTGCAAAAGATTGTAAAACCTGCCACTATGAAGGCCGTCAACAAGGGCGTGATGCGCCTGCAGAGACAGAGGCATCAGAAGTTTTTTGCCGCGCTTGTAAAACTTTCCCCACGATATTCTCGGCACCGAATCTGCCGGATGCATGTGTATGGGATGCGTTATATTTGTGAAAGAAACCCATGGTATGGATGTGACATAAAGCAGGTCGTCGCGTTCAGGATCGTCTATTCCGGGATTCTTCGCCCTGTCATTCATCGCGGAAGCCGTCCTCTTCGCGAACTCGGAAAAATCCGGCGTGTATTCAACCAGACAGTAGCTGAAGACCTCATTTTCCATGAGCATTGTGAAGGAGGGATGAACCGCCCTGTGCTCCACCACCCGCCCGAGCCGGATTCTCTGCCTGAGCTCCGGCACGGCGTTGGCGGCGGCAGTGACCATATAGAGAATCGCCTTGAAGAAAGACAGACCGTCTTTTTTCACATATTCCCGCGAGGCCGTCACATCAACATCCGCGCAGAGGCTGAAATGAGGGTAATCCATCGCGCTGAAAAACTCAAAATGTTTTTTCCGCTTCCATTTATCAATGTCTATGTATTTCATCGTTTCCTCCGACGCTGAAATTAAATCATATTGACAAAGCCATTGCAATAGCTCCTCCCCGCGGTTTTTATACGCTTACACACGGTATCCGGGAAGTCGCTTTCCGGATACCACGCCGGGAAGTCGCTTTCCGGATACCACGCCGGGCGTTTGCGCGAAGGCCTGCTCTTGTGATACAATCCTCCATAATGAGTAAAAATGAAATGCAGATGGTCCGTTCCCTCAGAAACAAGAAGGAAAGAAACGAACACGGGCTCTTTGTCGCGGAAGGCCTCAAGGCGGTCAAAGAGCTCCTCGCGTCGCGCGTTAAAACACGCTCCGTTTACGCTGTGCGGAAGTTTGACGATATCAAAGCGCCGCTGAACCTGGTCAGCGAGAGCGAATTCGCGAAAATGAGCTCCATGAAAACGCCCCAGGGGATTCTCGCCGTCGCCGAGAAACCCTCACACAAGCTTTCCGTCGGAGAACTTAAAAATGAACTGACACTCGCTCTTGCCGGCATACGCGATCCCGGCAACATGGGCTCAATCGTGCGCGCGGCGGACTGGTTCGGCATAAAAAATGTCGTCTGCTCTTCCGACACCTGCGACATATACAACCCCAAAGCAATCGCCGCGGCCATGGGCTCGGCCTTCAGAGTAAAAGTGCACTACACCGACCCTCTTGCGTTTCTCTCGGAAGCCAAAAATAACGGAATAACGGTTTACGCCTCCGCGACCGACGGCGTGAGCATATACGAGGCCAAACTCTCAGCTCAGGGAATAATAATCATAGGCAACGAGTCAAAGGGCGTTCCCGAAGAGCTCAAATCCCTCGCCGCAGTGAAGATATCAATACCCTCTTTCGGAGAGGCGGAATCCCTGAACGCCGCGCTCGCCTGCGCCGCCATCTGCTGCGAATTCCGCCGCAGGAAAATGTCGCGCGAGACGGCATAAAACATTTCAGCATCCGGCGAGGCGGGACTGAAACTTTGCGTTTCCGCGCCTAAATTACTACACTAAGGCATGAAGCGTTTTATATCAATCTGCGCCGCCGTGGCGATTTTCGCTTCGGGACTGGCCGCCGCCCCGGCGAAAACGCCGCAAAAGACTCTCACCGTGACCGTTATTGATGTCGGACAGGGAGACTGCTCACTCATACAGCTCCCCAACGGCAAGACGGTGCTGGTGGATGCCGGAAGCGGAGGCGTGGGCTGGAACCCATTTGACGCCGGCACGACCATAGTCGTCCCCTTTCTCAAAAAAATGGGCGTAAAACACATAGACTACATCGTCATGACCCACCCCCACAGCGATCACATAGGCGGCGTCAGGCCGGTCGTCAAGGAGTTGAGCGTGGGCACCCTTGTTGATTCCGGCTTCCCCGCTTCGGAAGCGGACTATGAAATGATAATGGAAATAGCGGAAAGAAAAAACATAAAACTGATAGAGGTGCACGCCGGAGACACCCTCAACTGGGACAAGGACTGCGAGATCAAAGTGCTGAGCCCCCCGAAAAACTACATAATGGGCGGCCAGTCCCCTGTGAACGAGAACTCCATAGTTTTCAAGCTCACCTACAAAGATGTCTCTTTTCTCTTCACGGGTGACGCCGAGAAAGAAGCGGGCAAAAAAATAGTGCGGGCATTCAAAGATGATCTCCTCTGCACATTCTTAAAGGTGTCTCACCACGGCTCCAAGAATTCCCTGACATACAACTGGTTCATGGACTGGGCCCAGCCCGTTATATCCGTTATCTGTGTCGGCCAAAACACATGGGGCCATCCCCACAGGGGCACCATAAAAGCGCTGGAAAGCTACGGCTCACTCGTTTACAGAACCGACAGAGACGGCACCATCCGGTTCGTCACCGACGGCAAAACATACAAAACCTCGTTCATCGCCCCTGATGAAGATGAAAGAAAATACGATGGCGACTACGAATAACGCCGCCCGGCATGCTCGGGGTTGACAATATTTTTCAAACAATCTACAATACCGCATAGGAGGTTTTTTATGACATTAATAGCGGTACCTGAAATTTTGAGAGAAAAGCTCGGCAGAGACGGCGCTGAAGCGCTTGTCGGCATTCTCAACGATAATATCCTTGCCGTGGCCGAGGAAAAATTTGAAAACCGCATCACTATAACGGAAAATAAGTTTGATAACCGTATCGCCGCAACGGAAACTAAGTTTGACAGCCGCATCGCCATAACGGAAAATAAGTTTGATAACCGCATGGCCGCGCTGGAAGAGAGATTTGAAAGACGGCTTGCAGAAACAAAAGCTGAAATTATCAAATGGATGTTCATCTTCTGGATCGGGCAGTTCGCTTCCATCACCGCCGTCCTTTTTCTCTTTTTCAAAAGATAATTTTTCATCTATCCTGTTACTCTCCGCCATTTTTTCGTTTCTTTTTCTTCGGGAGTTTTTTGGTGATGACTGTCTTCTCTATTCTCTTCAATTCTTCGTCGTCGGCTAATATTTCGGCATTTGCTTCCAATTCTAAGCGATGGGCATTGAATTTATCATACTGTTCAAGTGCCAGTTTATCCGCCACTTCCTTGGTGAAATTGCAAAATGAAGCTTGTTCTGAACAATACTGAAAAACTCCAGTGTCTCTTCCGCTTTCGGATCATAATCAACCGCCAGCTTATATATATCCCGTATCTTCTGATAAAAGCGTTTCTCACTTGCCCGTATATCTCGGATCCGCTCAAGCAGTTCATCAAAATAGTCTGAGCCGATATTTGTTCCCTGCTTAAGGCGTTCATCATCCATGGTAAAACCCTTAACCAGATATTCGTTAAGCCTTTCTGTAGCCCATATGCGGAACTGCGTTCCGCGCGTCGAGTTTACGCGATAACCTACGGCAATTATCGCGGGCAGGTTATAAAAAAGAACTTTACGATTAACTGTCCTTGTGCCTTCTTTGCGAACTATTAAGTTTTCCTTAATAGTTGCTTTCTGCCGGAGTTCTTCCTCTTTATATATGCTTTTCAAATGGATGTTTATGTTCGCTACCGTTGTCTGAAACAATTCGGACAGGGCCGCCTGAGTCAACCAGAGTGTTTCATCCTCCAGCCGCACTTCAAGTTTTGTTTGTCCGTCTTCTGTCCGGTAAATGACAATTTGAGGAAATCCGGGACGCCTGCCGGCCTGCCTGCGTGCCCGACACCCTTCGTGAGGCATGGCCGGCGCGGCAGGGTTCTGGTTTTTGCATTTCGCCAGCGGAAATTTTTTCTTAGTCATATTTAACTCTCAACCATTTTTTCGTTTCTTTTTCTTCGGCAAAGATTTTAACTCTTCCTGTTTCAGCCGTTCATCATCCATTGTAAATCCCTTGATGATATATTCTTTCAGGCGTTGTGTGGCCCAAATCCTGAACTGTGTTCCCCGCAGTGATTTTATCCGGTATCCGACGGAGATAATTACATCCAGGTTATAATGCTTTACAGCATAATCTTTCCCGTCAGAACCAGTGCGTCGGAATTCCCGACATACTGATTTTTCGTCAAGTTCTTTCTCTTTGAAGACATTCCATATATGTTCGGTAATGGTTGAGCGGCCTTTGTCAAACAGCTCCGCCATTTGGTCCTGCGTAAGCCAGACCGTTTCATCTTCCAGCTTGACCTGTATTTTTGCCTGCCCATCCTCTGTTTGATACAGAATTATCTGAGACCAATTATCGTTCTTTTTCATTTGATAGCGAGTTTACTCATATTTATCAAACACTTTTCGCAATTTCGTAAATAATATCGAGTTTTTCCTTAATCTCCTGATCTAATTCATCAGGATGAGAAAGTGATGCCAGGATATAATAATCTCTTTTTCTCATTAAATTTGGCATGCTTCTTTCTTTGAAATATCTTTCAAATATTTTATCTAAAAATTCATCGCTTATCTTAGTTTTGGTCCACCATGAATGAGTTTTATCTTTTAAAGCCGCAGGCGGAATTTCATCTTCTACTATTTTTTTCATTAACGGCGCGTCATGTTGAGAAAATAAATCTTCGGCAGGCTGTGACACATAACATTCTATAACTTCGGGAATGGGTAAATAATTTTCGATTTCCCTTCTTTTCCACATCATTTCTATCAAATCATTCTGCTGTAATTCGGTTGCTACATTATCAAACAAAGCCACTCCTTTTAAATCTTTAATTCCCTCGCGCAAACCGTAAAAATGTTCCCTCGCTTCATTCGGTAAATTGGTAATATATTTTACGAATGGTTTTTCTAAATATTGCGACACCGGATGATTCAAAACTTTTGCGAAGGATTGCAAAATCGCTAAATCCGTTGAACCCTCTAAATATAAAACCCATCTCTCCTGTTCTGCAAGCAAATATTGGTCAAAGCCAATAGTTGTAAGCGATTTTGCCAGTTGAGAACTATTATTCACAATATGGGGTTGACCTATAAATGCAACTATATCACTTTTTTCCGCCGCTTCTTGCAATACAGATGTGGAATGTGTTGCAATTATAACCTGCGAATTTTCTTTTTTTGCTTCGCGCGTTAAAATATCAAAAATCTCTTTCTGCCTCAAAATCTCAAGGTGCGCGTCCGGCTCGTCAATTAAAAGCACTGTATTTTCATGCGAATAAATGTATGAAAAC
>PEUP01000065.1:0-17557 GCA_002780705.1 Elusimicrobia bacterium CG03_land_8_20_14_0_80_50_18
AAAGGAAAGGTACCCCGAAAAAATAGATTATATACGCTGGGGGCACAAAGGGCAGGATCCTTTTTATTTTCTCATCGGCAGATTCAGAAGGCCGGTTTCCATCGGCCACGGTTTCATCGTGAACAATTATTCAAACATGGCGCGATATCCCAATGTCAGAAAAATAGGGCTTGAACTTGAACTTGACAGAAACAAATGGGGCATTGAGGCCATGACGGACGATGTGACAAGAGCGGATGTCATAGGCGGAAGATTTTATACGCGGCCGCTGCTGGAGACAGGAATACCGCTACTCAGAAATCTGAAGCTCGCCGCTTCCGCCGGCACGGACAGAGACCCCGATTCCGATTCTGAAACCCCAAAGGACGCGGTGACAATAATAGGCGCCGACGCGGAACTGCCTCTGCTTAATTTCAAGTATTTCAACGCTGCCGTGTATGGGGACATAGCCAAAATGCGGATGGGCGATGTTTACCGCTCAACTTCGGTTGTTGACGGCGGAATCGGCAAAAGCGCGGGCTTAAGCGGGAAAATATTTTTCCTGAATTTCAGGAGTGAATACCGGGCCATTGATAGCAATTTTATTCCTGGATACTTTGACGGTTTTTATGATATCGACCGCTGGAAAAAATACAATGTTTCAGCATCATCAACAACAAAGGCCGTGCGTCAGCTCTGGGGAAAGACAAAAGAGCCCGTCAGAGTCGGGCCCTACATAGAGGCCTGGTTCACATTTTTCAGAATACTGGATTTCCGCGCCTCTTATGAAAACTACAACACCGTCGGACGCGACGACCCCTTTTATCCTCACCTCATAGCCTCGGCCTCAATGGCGCAAATGCCATTCCTCGCCAACTACACGCTGGAGGCGGATTACGATAAAAAGGGCGCCCGCACATGGGACGATATAAAAAAGGTGGATGAAAACGCCATACTGGCGCTGAAGGTGGGATACAGCGTCGCGCCGAATGTCACCATGCTCATCGTCACCAGACGCAACTACGACGCTGAGGGGAATTCCACAAAAACAACGACGGCCGAGACGCGTATTCGTTTCTGATATGAATCAACGGAGGTAATTCATGCAGTCAATAATTCTCGCGGGCGGTTTCGGCACAAGACTGAGGCCGCTGACCATAGCCACACCGAAACCGATGATAGATGTCGCCAATAAACCGATAATGGAGCATGTGGTTAATCTGCTGAAGGAAAACGGTTTCACTGACATCACTTCCCTTCTCTACTACCATCCCGACACAATAAAGAATTATTTCAGTGACGGAAGAAAATTCGGAATAAAAATGAGCTACTCCAAACCCGCCGCCGACCTCGGCACCGCTGGCGCCGCCGGCACCTGCCGGGGAAAGATGAAAGGCACATTTCTCGTGATAAGCGGCGATGTCATCTGCGGCTTTGATCTAAAAAAAGCCGTGGCCTTCCATAAAAAAAGGAAAGCCCTCGCCACCATCATACTCACGCGCGTTGAAGATCCTCTGCAATACGGAATAGTGATCACCAAAAAAGACGGCCGGATATCCAGTTTCCTTGAAAAACCGACATGGGGGGAAGTGTTTTCCGACACCATCAACACCGGCACCTACATTTTTGAACCTGAGATTTTCAAATATCTCCCGGAGGGCAGGGAGATGGATTTTTCCAAAAACCTCTTTCCGCTTCTTCTTGAAAACAAAGAGCGCCTTTTCGGCCACATCTGTCCGGGCTACTGGAAAGATGTCGGCAATCTCACCGAATATCGCAACAGCCATTACGACGCGATGGCCGGCAAAATCAAACTCAGCATCAACGCCCGGAAAACGGAAAGGAACGGTTTCCCTGTATGGCTGGGCAAAAACACGGCGCTGCCTGAAAAGATCCGCTTTGACGGCCCCGCAATCTTCGGCGACAATGTCACAATTGAAGAAGGCACCACCATCGGCGACTCCTGTTTCGGCAACGGCTGCCGCATAGGCAAACATTCAAAAATATCAAGGAGCGTTCTTCAAAAAAACTCGGGCTGCGGCCATCACTGCGACATCAAGGAAACCATAGTGGGTTTCGGGACGGATATCGCTGAAAATGTTAAAAGCGCGCCGGGAGCGGTCATAGGCAATGACTGTGCCATAGGCGCGGGCGCGTCACTCAATGCCCACATCAAAGTCTGGCCGCAGAAAACCGTGGAAGCGGGCGCCTTTGTCAACAGCTCCGTGATCTGGTCGGACAGATTTTCCAGGAACCTCTTCGGCAGTCACGGCATCAACGGCCTCGCGAACATAGAAATCACACCCGAATTCGCCACGCGCCTCGGCGCGGCTCTCGGGGACAAGGTCGGAAAAGGCAGCTATGTTCTGACATCGCGCGACGCCAACCAGAATTCAAGAATGATAAAAAGATCCATCATCGCGGGGCTCATCTCCACGGGGGTGAAAGTCGGAGACCTCAGAACAATGCCCATTCCCGTCGTGCGCTACGAAAGCGGCAAAGAAGGCGAAGCCGGCGGAATACATGTGAGGATGTCCCCTTTTGACTCCCGCATCATTGACATACTCTTCTTTGACGAGAGCGGCTGCGAACTGTCTCCCGCGAAACAAAAGGCCATAGAACAGACTTTTTTCAAGGACGACATAAGCCGCGCCGGCATTGACGAAGTCGGTGACATAATGCTTCCCCCGAGAGCCTCCGAATATTACAGGGAAGGTTTCCTGAGCAATCTCAACGATAGCGCCATCAGGAAAAAAAGCGTTAAGATAGTCTGCGACTACGCTTTCTCCCCGGCCTCTCTCATTTTTCCGTCAATACTCGGCCGCCTGAAAATAGAAACCATATCACTGAACGGCGTTCTCCATCCCCAGCGCACGAGCAAAACCCACGAAGAATTTGAACAGTCAACAGAAACCGTAGCCAATGTGGTGAAATCCGTGAAAGCCGACCTCGGCGTTATGTTTGATGTGGGCGGGGAAAAAATCTTTCTCGTGGACGGCAAAGGCCGCCGCATTCATTCGCAGAAAGCGCTTCTAACGGTGCTTACCCTCATCGGGATGTCAGAAAAGAAAGGAACAGTCTGCCTGCCCGTCAACTGCAGCATACAGGCGAAAAAAATAGCCCGGAAATACGGACTTGAGCCCCTGTCCTCCGGAGCTACGCCCCAGAGACTGATGAGCGCCTGCCAGCAAAAAAACATAATCTTCGGAGCAGACGGCAAAGGCGGTTTTATTTTCCCCGAATTTCAGCCGAGCTTTGACGGCATGTTCAGCGTCTGCAAGATCATTGAGCTCTGTTCGGAACTCGGAGTAACGCTTGCCGATGTGGCGGGAAAAATAAAAGACCCTGAAATTTCAGAACGGTCGGTTTACTGCCCCTGGGAGAAGAAGGGCCTTCTCATGAGAAAACTCTCGGAGGCTTTCCCCGCGGCGAAGACCGAACTCGTTGACGGGATAAAAGTCATAGAAAGAAATTCCTGGATCCTGTTTATGCCCTCATCCGACAGGGCCGCCTTCAATCTCTCCTGCGAAGCTCCGACAAAAAAAGCGGCCCTGGGAATCATCGCCAAACACGCCGCGACAATAAAAAAGTGGCTTAAGCAAGCTTGATACCCCTGCTCTTTCTGCTCGTTCCTCTCGCGGTCAACCCCTGGGGGCTGGACCCTTACCTTGTCAAGAATCTGCTCGCGGCCATGGCCTTATGTTATGTGTCCGTCAAAGCTCTTGGCGGACAGGGTATACGGCGCGGCCCGCTTTCTTTGAGAATCCTGTTTTTTCTCGCCCTTATATTTCTTTCTCTGGCTTCAAGCTCAAATATCAGCGTCTTCGCCCTGAAACTTGCCGGAACAGCGGGCATTCTCCTCCTTTATTTTTTCATAGATGAAAAGACGGGAGAAAAAGCCCTGGATTTCCTCTCTTACGCTGTAATCAGCGTCTCCGCGATCGCCATTATCCAGAAAATATACTTCCTTCTTTTTTCTCTGAACAGCAGTTTCGCCGGAAGAGTATATTCCACCCTCGGAAACCCGAACTTCCTTTCAAGTTATCTTCTTATCAGTTTTCCGCTTTTCATATACTGGACGGAAAAGAAAAATAAACGATACCTGACACCGCTTCCTTATGCGGCTATACTGCTCAGCGAAACCGCCGGAAGCATACTTGCGCTGATTCCCCTGCTCGCCCTCTTTTTTTTCAAAGAGAAGGGGAAAAATAAATTATCCCTGCCCGCATTGCTCTTCCCCCTGCATTTACTGATTATCATCGCCGCGCTCTTCACCACGGACATATCTTCAAAGGAGATGTCCGTCAGAGAGAGATTTTTCAAATGGAAGGTGGGCGTTGAAATATTGAAAGACCGGCCCGTCCTTGGAGCAGGATGGGGAGGCGTTAAAAGCAATTTCGCTCTTTACCAGAATAAGGTCAAGCGGGATTTTCAGCTCAAGTCCACCTCCGAAAGCAAAATACACAACGACTATATACAGATAATGGCCGAGTCGGGCCTGGCTGGTGCGGCCGCATACCTCTGGCTTTTGATCTCCGCTCTACTGCTTCTGCGCAAAAAAAACTTCCACGCTTTCGCCGCCCTCATCGCTTTTATGCTGGATTCGGTCACAAATTTCCCCATGGAACTTCCCGCCTCACTGATGTTCCTTCCTCTCATTTTTTCTTTCGGTGAAAAAGAAAAAGGGGACGTCCTTCTTTTTCCGTCCGCCCCACTGCGCGCGGCGCTGGCTGGCCTATCTTTGTTTTTCCTCTTTATCATCGCCAAAGATTTTAGCTCTGATATTCTGCGGAAAAATGGCTACGACAGCTACGCCGCGGGGGATTTTAAAAGAGCCGAAGCCTCGTGGCTTCGCGCGCACGAACTCTCTCCCACATCCGGCAAAACGGCCTACGCCCTCGGAATGCTCTATGTGAACCAGAAAAAATATCCCACCGCGATAAATATGTTCAGGGAATCTATTCGTATCAGGCACTACGGCGAGGTCTATAACAATCTCGGCAACGCTCTTTATCTCAGCGGCAATATTCCTTCGGCCGTTAAAGCATGGGAAAAGGCCGTGGAACTTGAATGCCCCGAAAAAGAAAGCATCCAAAAAAATATACTGTTGCTCTCACGCTAAGCTCTTGTTTTATGTTTTGCCTTATTGTAAAATCTGGCTATGATATTGTTCGCAAAAAGGCCGGCCCTTGCGCTGATAATGAGTTTCGCAGGGGCGATTGCCGTCGGGACTTTTCTGCTGATGCTGCCCGTTTCCACTCCCTCCGGAGAGAGCATCTCTCTGACTGACGCTTTTTTTACGGCCACATCCGCAACCTGCGTAACGGGGCTGATAGTCAGGAGCACCGTTTCGGGCTTTACGCTTTTCGGCAAAACAGTTATCCTTCTTCTGATACAGCTCGGCGGGCTGGGCCTGATGACCTTTTCCGTGTCGCTTTTTCTCGCCTTCGGCAAAAAAATATCAAAAACGCAGGAGGTGCTCCTCAGAGACGCCCTCAACGAAGACAGCATACGCAGCGCGAGAGAAATACTGAATTTCCTGCTCCTCTTCACCTTCGCGGCCGAAATCATAGGGGCGGGTTTCCTGTTTTTCAGTTTCCGGCAGTTTTACGCCGCGGGCGCAGCCGTTAAAATGGCCGTATTCCATTCAGTGTCGGCCTTCTGCAACGCCGGATTCTCGCTCATTGATTCAAGTGTGGAACTATTCGCCGGAAGTCCGGGCGCGCTGATGGTTTTCTCAACCCTCATCATTCTGGGGGGCATAGGTTTTGTCGTGCTGCTTGATGTGCTCAACCGCCTGTCCGGCAAAAAAAGAAGGTTTAAGGCGCACACGCATCTGGCCGTCGGCGTTACGGCGGCTCTCCTTTTCTGCGGAACGCTGCTCTTTTTCATAGGCGAAAGAAGCAACACCATGAAGGATATGAGCGCCGGCGGCAAATGGCTCAACTCGTTTTTCCTCTCCGTCACATCCAGAACAGCCGGGTTCAATTCCGTTGACACAGCATCTTTTAAACCCTTCAGTAAATTCACGGCGATAAGCCTGATGTTTGTGGGCGCCTCCCCCGGGGGCACCGGCGGCGGCATCAAGACCGTCACCTTCGCCATAATCCTTCTGACGGCAATATGCCACATAAGGCGCCGCGGGGAAATCATAATCCGCGGACGCACCATCCCGCCATTTTTTGAGCGCAGGGCCGCGGCCAT
The DNA here is from genome assembly GCA_002780705.1 of Elusimicrobia bacterium CG03_land_8_20_14_0_80_50_18. GTDB lineage: Bacteria > CG03 > CG03 > CG03 > CG03 > CG03. Next base: position 6,184 of record PEUP01000065.1, read on the forward strand.
ACTTGTGTACGCCGGGATAATAATCTGCTGCGCCGCGGGGGTCATCCTTTACACGGAGAATTTGCCCTTTGAAGACATTATTTTTGAGGTGGTGTCCGCCTTCGGCACGGTGGGGCTTTCGACCGGCATAACCGGACAGCTGTCGGATATCTCCAAACATGTCATCATCGCCGTGATGTTTATGGGCAGGCTGGGGCCTCTGACCATAGCCCTTGCGGCCATGAGCGATAAACCCCGGGTGGAGGTGTCATATGCAAACGAACGCGTGCTGCTGGGATGATCAATGATTTTTCCTCCTTGCAATTTCCGCTTTGCTTTATAAAATATAGGAGAAATCCGGAGGTAATGAACAAATGAGACAAATAGCTATAATGGGTTTAGGGAGTTTCGGCAACGCCCTGGCAAAGGCGCTTGCGTCAAGCGGGGTGGAGGTCATAGCCGTTGACCGTGAAAAAGACCGCGTGGAGGAACTGAAAGAGTATGTGACTCTCGCGGTCGCCTGCGACACCACCGACGAAAAAGCGCTCAGGAGCATAGGCCTGAGCGATGTGGATCTGGCCTGCGTGGCCATAGGAGAGGATGTTGAAGCGAGCCTCCTGACAACCATCCTTCTGAAAAAGATCGGCGTGCCCGCTATCTTCAGCAGGGCCGTCACGCCCATGCAGACGGAAATACTGAAAGCCATAGGCGTCACCCGTATCATTGAAATTGAAAATGAAATGGGGAAAGAAATCGCAAACGCCATAATAGCGCCGCGAATCCTCAAGAGAGTGATCCTTGGCGATGACCATTCAATGGCCGAGATAAATGTGCCCGCTAAATTCGTGGGAAAAAGAATTTCCGAGCTCAACCTGAGACAGAAAAATAAGATCAACATTGTGGCGATAAAGCGGAGTGCGCCCGATATAGACAAATCAACAGGTGTAAGAACAGTGAAAGATGAGATCAACACCGTGCCGGACCCGGACACCTACTTTGACGAAAACGACATAATAATCGTGGCTGGCGCCGACAAAGATATAAAAAATCTCTGAAGCTTACATGAAAAATCTCTACCGCAACACGCTGATCGTACTTGTCCTGCTCGCTCTTTCATCCCTGATCCCTGATATTTTATTTACAGACAGGACAAGCGGGCGCATATTCGTGGCAGTATCAGACGGGATAGTCGCGGCAGGGCTGATCTTTCTGCTTATCTCATTTTCCAAAAAACTTTCAAAAATCAACAGGCAGATTCAGCTGGCGGACTCGGGCTCTTTTACAACGGAATTCCCTGAGAAAATACATGACGAGCTGGATATGCTGACTCTGAAACTGAGCAAGCTCTTCAAGGACATAAATAAATACGACAGGCTGCGGGCCAAAAATGTGGCAAAATCCGGAAAAGCATTCGCGAGCATCAGTATGAATATATCCGAAGCCGTCATACTTGCGGACTTTGAAGAGAATACGGCTATACTGAATCCGGCGGCTCAAAAAATATGGAATCTTGAAACCCGCTCATTTCCGCTTGATATCGTCGTAAAACACGCCCAAAATATAGAATTCAATAAATTCCTTGAGAGGGTGGCGGGATCCGGCGAAGAAAAAGCCGAAGTTTCGGTGTATTTCCCCTCCGCCTCGCGAAGGGAAGTCTCTGTCAAAGCCGTGCCCATAAAAACAATGGATGAGAAAACAACGCTCATCCTGCTTTTTGTCAAAAAAAGCGCGGCTAAAAAACCATCACCTTCGCCGGAAAGCTGAACTCTCACGGCAACAGTGTTTTGATAAAAAGGTAAAACAGCTTCTGTATTTTTTGTGAGAAAAAAGATAAACAGTTCTTTGAAATGAATCAAAGAGGATGTGTGGTTTAATTTTGGCGCCGCCCTACTTTCCCGTGAGTAAACACAGTATCATCGGCACTGAAGGTCTTAACGGCCGTGTTCGGAATGGGAACGGGTGTTGCCCCTTCGCTATAGGCGCCAAAAAAAGTTGAAGTTCGTCAGAGACAGAACGCCTGCGGCGCTCTGTCTTCGACCGTATGAACAAGACTGAATAATACGGTCAAGTCGTTCGGTCTATTAGTATGGCTCGGCTCATTACCTTCTCATCCAAACCGAAGTCTAAACTTGTCGGTAATGGTCTCAATGCCCGAGGGCATCTCAACCGGCGATTACTCGCCTTACACCTACCACCTATCGTCTCTTTTCCGCCGAAGCGAACCAGAGACTGCCTTGCGGCAAACTGGTAGTCTTCCAGTGACCTTATTGCCTTGATCCTTAACCCGAAGGCCAAAGACTTAGACAGGGAAATCTTATCTTGGAGTTGGCTTCCCACTTAGATGCTTTCAGCGGTTATCCTGTCCAAACGTGGCTACCCAGCGATGCTCCTGGCGGAACAACTGGTACACCAGAGGTTTGTCCATCTCGGTCCTCTCGTACTAGAGACAGCTCTCCTCAAATTTCCTACGCCCGTACCAGATAGGGACCGTACTGTCTCACGACGTACTGAACCCAGCTCGCGTGCCGTTTTAATGGGCGAACAGACCAACCCTTGGGACCTTATACAGCCCCAGGATACGGCGAGCCGACATCGAGGTGCCAAACCTCCCCGTCGATATGAACTCTTGGGGGAGATAAGCCTGTTATCCCCGGGGTAACTTTTATCCGTTGAGCGATGGCCCTTCCATTCGGAGCCACCGGATCACTAAGCCCTACTTTCGTATCTGCTTGAGATGTCTCTCTCGCAGTTAAGCCACCTTATGCCTTTGCACTCAACACCCGGCTTTTATACGGGTTGAGGTGACCTTTGGACTTCTCCGTTACTCTTTAGGAGAAAACCGCCCCAGTCAAACTGCCCGCCTAACACTGTTCCTTGCCCGGATTCACGGGTCAAGGTTAGAATCACAAAACATTCAGGGTGGTATTTCAAGGTTGACTCCACCCCGGCCAAAGCCGAAGTTTCAAAGTCTCCCACCTATCCTACGCAGAATATTCCGTAATCCAATGATAGGTTACAGTAAAGTTCCCGGGGTCTTTCCGTCCCGGTACGGGTAACCGGCGTCTTCACCGGTAACACAATTTCACCGAGCTCCCCATTGAGACAGTGTCCACATCGTTATGCCATTCGTGCAGGTCAGAACTTACCTGACAAGGAATTTCGCTACCTTAGGACCGTTATAGTTACGGCCGCCATTCACCAGGGCTTAGGTTCGGAGCTTGCACTCCTCCCCTTAACCTTCCGGCATTGGGCAGGCATCAGTCCCTATACATCGTCTTACGACTTAGCAGAGACCTGTGTTTTTGTTAAACAGTCGCATGGACCTGGTTATTGCAGCCCTTTCAAAACGGATTTCCGGCACATGTAAGTCCAGGTTTCCATCTCCACGAAGAAGATGTCCGCCCTTATTACATTATACCTTCCATCCGCCCCTACAGGGGCACCCCTTCTTCCGAAGTTACGGGGTCAATTTGCCGAGTTCCTAAACGGGGAATTACTCGAGCGCCTTAGAATTCTCATCCCACCTACCTGTGTCGGTTTACGGTACGCACACTATTATCCTCCCTGAAGGAGATTTTCCTGGCAGTCCATTCAGTCAGTTCTCTGCCTTTCGGCAGATCCATCCGCCTTGCGGCGAATACTCCCTAATCCGTCAGGAAGATGACCTCCTCAACTGCGTCTCTCCAAGGTACAAACGTTTAATAGTGGTACAGGAATATTAACCTGTTTCCCATCGACTACGCCTTTCGGCCTCGCCTTAGGAACGACTAACCCAGAGCAGATTAACTTTACTCATGGAAACCTTAGGTTTTCGGCGCCGCTGTTTCTCACAGCAGTTATCGTTACTTATACCGACATCATCACTTCTGTTTCGTCCAGGACTCCTTACGGTATCCCTTCATCCTACACGCAGAACGCTTCCCTACCAGACTGAATCCCCGAAGGAATTCAGAATCCACTGCTTCGGTTATTAGCTTAGCCTCCGGAATTTTTGGCGCGAATCCACTCGGCCAGTGAGCTATTACGCATTCTTTAAAGGATGGCTGCTTCTAAGCCAACCTCCTGGATGTCTGAGCGAATTCACATCCTTTGACACTTAGCTAATATTAGAGACCTTATCAGATGGTCTGGGTTGTTGCCCTCTCGTCCACGGAGCTTATCCCCCGCGGGCTCACTCTGACAGTGTACACAATGGTATTCGGAGTTTGGTTAGTTTCGGAAACCCGGTAAGGCCCCTACACTATCCAGTGCTCTACCCCCAAAGCTTAAACTATCAGGCTGCACCTAAATGCATTTCGGGAAGAACCAGCTATCACCAAGTTAGATTGGCCTTTCACCCCTATCCACAGCTCATCCCCTCCATTTTCTACTGAAGTGGGTTCGGGCCTCCACGACTTTTTACAATCGCTTCACCCTGTCCATGGATAGATCACCTGGTTTCGGGTCTAAAGCCAGCAACTAAATCGCCCTATTCAGACTCGCTTTCGCTACGGCTGCGTCCCTACGGACTTAACCTTGCTGCTGACATTAAGTCGCCGGTTCATTATGCAAAAGGCACGCCGTCAGACATTCCCTTCATATTGTCCCGCCGAAGCGGAACAACATCCGGGCATAGTCCTCCGACTGATTGTAAGCATCACAGTTTCAGGTACTATTTCACTCCCCTCTCGGGGGACTTTTCACCTTTCCCTCACGGTACTAGTTCACTATCGGTCATCAGCGAGTATTTAGCCTTATCCAATGGTCTGGACAAATTCTCACAGGATTCCACGTGCCCCGTGATACTCGGGTGCCGGACAATGAAGACATTCGTATTTCGCGTACGGGACTGTCACCCCCTATGGTACGCCTATTCCAGGGCGATTCCGCTATACAAATGTTTTTTTACTGCACGCCTGTTATGTACAACAGGCACATCCGGTCCCACGACCCCGCTCCGACAACGCGTACACGCTGTCACGCCGGAACGGTTTAGGCTGTTCCCGTTTCGCTCGCCGCTACTCAGGGAATCTCGTTCGATTTCTTTTCCTCCGGCTACTTAGATGGTTCAGTTCGCCGGGTTGCCTTCAGACAGGTATACACGCTTGCGCGCGCTTTTCCTGAATGATCCCGCCTAAGGCGGGGGGTTTCCCCATTCGGAAATCCCCGGATCAAAGGAAGTTTGCTCCTCCCCGGGGCTTATCGCAGCTTGCCACGTCCTTCTTCGACTGCTGATGCCAAGGCATCCGCTGTGTGCTCTTGATAACTTGACCGTATATTCGGTCTTGCTCGATTACTTCAACCACACATCCTCTTCTACGGAATATCACTTTATTCCGAAAAGATTCATTTCAAAGATCTGTTTATCCGGGAACTGTTTGTGGGGCCGAAACGACCGCGCCGATCATTCCATAAATTTTCTTTCGAAAACTTATGGAGATGGCCGGGGTCGAACCGGCGACCTCCTGCTTGCAAAGCAGGCGTTCTCCCAACTGAACTACATCCCCGTATGGGCCTTCGTGGAATCGAACCACGCACCTCTGCGTTATCAGCACAGCGCTCTAACCAACTGAGCTAAAGGCCCTTTTTTTATCGGCAGGTCGCGTTCCTGTTACGCTTCCTGCCTGTGGGTAGGCAATGCCTACCCTATTCGTACTGCTCCTTGACGAGCGAACGGAGGGTTTTGTTCGCTCCAGCACTCCCGAAACAACGTCATGTTTCAGGTTTTTAAAGGAGGTGATCCAGCCGCACGTTCCCGTACGGCTACCTTGTTACGACTTCACCCCAATTACCGGTCGTAATTTAACGGCTAGCAAGTAGCCGTTTCCATTACAACAGACTTTCATGGTGTGACGGGCGGTGTGTACAAGACCCGGGAACGTATTCACCGCGCCATGGCTGATGCGCGATTACTAGCGATTCCAACTTCATGGAGGCGAGTTGCAGCCTCCAATCCGAACTTAGGCCATTTTTAAGAGATTGGCTCCACCTTGCGGTATCGCAAACTCGTTATGATGGCCATTGTAGCACGTGTGTCGCCCTGGACATAAGGGCCATGATGATTTGACGTCATCCCCTCCTTCCTCCCTTATCGGGCAGTCCCTTCAGTGAGCATACTCCGAAGAGCATACAGTAACTAAAGGCGGGGGTTGCGCTCGTTAGGGCACTTAAGCCAACACCTCACGGCACGAGCTGACGACAACCATGCAGCACCTGTACTAGCGTTCGGGTTACCCCAAAACCCGGTGTTTCCACCGGTAGCACTAGCATGTCAAGCCCAGGTAAGGTTCTTCGCGTTGCATCGAATTGAACCACATGCTCCACCGCTTGTGCGGGTCCCCGTCAATTCCTTTGAGTTTTAGCCTTGCGGCCGTAGTCCCCAGGCGGAATACTTAACGCGTTAGCTGTGACACCGACGGATTGGTTACCGCCGATATCTAGTATTCATCGTTTAGGGCGTGGACTACCGGGGTCTCTAATCCCGTTCGATACCCACGCTTTCGAGATTCAGCGTCAGTTTAAAGCCAGAGAGTTGCCTTCGCCATTGGTATTCTTCCTGATATCTACACATTTCACCGCTCCACCAGGAATTCCACTCTCCCCTCTTTAACTCAATTTTACCAGTTTTCCCAGCAATTTTCGGGTTAAGCCCGAAGATTTCACCAGGAACTTAGTAAAACGCCTACGCTCCCTTTACGCCTAATAATTCCGGATAACGCTCGCAGTTCACGTATTACCGCGGCTGCTGGCACGTAATTAGCCACTGCTTATTCTAGGATAGATCAAACCGCCTTACGGCGGCCTTTCTTTTCCTTAAAAGAAGTTTACGACTCGAAAGCCTTCATCCTTCACGCGGCGTCGCTGCATCAGAGTTTCCTCCATTGTGCAATATTCCCCACTGCTGCCTCCCGTAGGAGTCTGGACCGTGTCGCAGTTCCAGTGTGGCCGGCCAACCTTTTAGCCCGGCTACCCGTCTAAGCCTTGGTGAGCCATTACCTCACCAACAAGCTGATAGGGCACAGACCCAACCTTTGGTGGCCGAAGCCTTTAAATAAATTCTCTTCGTAAGAACTTATTACCATGAGGTATTAGCCCGCCTTTCGGTGGGTTGTCCCTCGCCAAAGGGGAGGTTATCTGTGTTATACTCACCCGTTTGCCACTTTCTTCTCTCTAAACTCGGCCGAAGCTTTGTTTAGAAAGATTCTCGTTCGACTTGCATGTGTTAAGCACGCCGCCAGCGTTCATCCTGAGCCAGGATCAAACCCTCCAGATAATTTCAATGAACATATCGGACCGTTAATTTACCGGTCCGCGGACATAACTCTACAAAACTGTCAAATACCTGTCAAGTGGCAAAATCACCGTCGGAGAGACGCTCTCCCCCGACGGCAAAAGTCAAACATACTGTTTACAACCGGCTCAGAGAACTGGCCCCTGATGATACAGACAATATTCAGCCTGCCTTGAAAAAAAAGGGGATAGCATGTAGAATGAGCTGAATGATTTTCACGAATATTTAGGAGTTGAATAAATGGAAGAAAAAAATGCGGGCGCGGCGCCGTCCAATTTCATACACGGGATAATAGAGAGAGACATTGAACAGGGCCTTTACGGCTCAAAGGTGCACACGCGCTTTCCGCCGGAACCGAACGGCTATCTTCACATAGGCCACGCCAAGAGCATCTGCCTGAATTTCACAACAGCCCTGAAATACAAGGGTCTCTGCAACCTGCGCTTTGACGACACCAATCCGGAAAAGGAAAACGCCGAATACACGGAATCCATTATGGAGGATGTGAAGTGGCTGGGTTTTGCCTGGGGTGAGCGGCTGTTTTACACATCGGACTATTTTGAAAAGCTTTACGGCTATGCCGAAACGCTTATAAGGAAAGGGCTCGCGTATGTGGACGATCAGAGCGGGGAAGAAATAAAGAAAAACCGCGGCACGCTCACCGAAGCCGGGAAAGACAGCCCTTTCAGAAACAGAAGCGCCGATGAGAACATTCAACTTTTTCATGAAATGCGCGACGGGAAATATCCCGACGGAGCGAAAGTGCTGCGGGCGAAAATTGACATGTCTCATTCCAACATCACAATGAGGGATCCCGCTCTTTACCGCATCAAAAGGGCGTCTCACCACAGGACAGGCGACAAATGGCGCATATATCCCATGTATGATTTCGCCCATTGCCTTTCAGATTCCATAGAAGGCATAACGCATTCCATCTGCACGCTGGAGTTTGAGAACAACAGGCCTCTTTACGACTGGATACTTTCATCGCTGGAAATACTGATGCCGCCGAAACAGATAGAGTTCGCCCGCCTGAATATCACACACACGGTGTTGAGCAAGCGCAAACTCCTGCGGCTCGTTAAAGAAAATCATGTGAGCGGCTGGGATGACCCGCGCATGCCGACTCTTTCGGGTTTGCGCAGAAGGGGCTATACGCCTGAATCTATCAGGGATTTCTGTGAAAGGATAGGGGTGGCTAAAACAAACAGCACCATAGACATCGCCCTTCTGGAGCATTGCGTCAGGGAAGACCTGAACCGGCGCGCGAGGCGCGTGATGGCCGTGCTGGAACCGCTGAAAGTCGTGATAGAGAACTACCCCGGCGGCAAAAACGAAGAGATTGAAGCCGTCAACAACCCCGACGACGAAAGGGCCGGCACCAGAAAGGTGCCGTTTTCAAAAGAAATTTACATAGAGCGTTCGGACTTCATGGAAGACCCGCCCAAAAAATTTTTCAGGCTGGGGCCAGGCAGAGAGGTGCGGCTCAAACACGCCTATTATGTGAAATGCGAAAGTTTCACGAAAGACGCTTCCGGAAAAATTACGGAAATCCGATGCAGTTATGACCCCGCCACCCGGGGCGGCGATTCCCCCGACGGAAGAAAGGTGAAGGGAACACTCCAATGGGTGCCGGCCGCGCATGCGGCGCCTCTGGAAATAAGGCTGTATGACCATCTTTTCGCAAGTCCCGAACCTGAGAGCGGCGATGATGATTTTGTTTCAAAGCTGAATCCTGATTCTCTCAAAATCATCACCGGAGCCGTCGGTGAGCCCTGCCTTGCCGGGGCCGAACCAGGCGAGACTTTCCAGTTCCTCAGAACCGGCTATTTCTGCGCCGACAAAGATTCAAGGCCGGGAAAAACAGTTTTCAACAGAACCGCCGCCCTGCGCGATTCATGGGCAAAAATCAGCAACACAAAATAAGCCACGCACGCACCAACCGGCGGCGTATGAACCGGACACAAAGATACTTGACAATGCTTAGCGCTAAGCATATAATATGAATATGGACGCGAATAAAAAAAGAGAAGATGGCCTCAGCGATATGGCGAGGGCGCTGGGCAGAAAAGGCGGGCTGGCCCGGGGGAGGAATCTGACATCGGAAAAAAAATCTGAAATCGCCTGCCATGCCGCGACAACACGATGGGCAAGGAAAAAAAACGGCGAGCGGCTCCGCCGGCGCCTTAAACATGAGCTCATATCAGCCGCGCGGAAAAAACGCCCGGACGAACGCTTAAACGCGTTTTTTAATTTGTCCCGTAACATATCCCTGCTTTCAGTCAGCAAAAAAATAAACGGGGGCTTGAAAATTGCGCGCTAAACACTACGGCGAGTCACTGCTCCTGATGCTGGATGTTATTGACGAGCTGGAAAAGTTAAACACACCTTACATTCTCATCGGAGCGGCCGCCGTTTCGGTTTACGGCCTTCCCCGCGCAAGCCTTGACGCCGACGCCCTGATTCAGATTGAACAGGGGAAAGAAAATGCCCTGCTCATCTCTCTGAAAAAAAAGGGGCTGGATGCCGAATTCAGGAAAGGCGGCCGTGACGATCCTGTCAACGGAGTCATAAAAATAAATGATAGATACGGCAACAGGGCCGAACTCCTCTCGGGCATACGCGGCATAAGCCATGATGTTTTCAAAAACGCCCGGGAGATAAGCTTTCTCAAAAACACTCTCCGCGTAGCGTCGGCCGAAGACCTTATACTGATGAAGGCTATCGCCGGAAGCTATCAGGACATTGAAGACATAAAAGGCATTATCCGGGTTTGGGCGGAAAAATTAGACAGAAAACGCCTGCGGCAAATCTTTGCGCAACACGGAAAAAGACTGCAGAAAAAAATAAACTTTCTGCTTTCCGAATAGAAAAATTATAGATTGGCTTCGGCTTCCGTTACGAGTTCTTTCATAACATCTTTCACCGAAACGATTTTGTCTGTCTGCCAGCCGTTGGCGCCTGTAAAAATAACGGCCTCGGCAAGATTGCCGTCAGCGGCCTGTATGAGAGCATCCGCTATGCAATAGGGTGATTTGGCGGGATCGCAGGTTTTGAGGCACTGGTAAAAGCATTTGAATTTCACCTCGCCCCTCCTCGCGCGTTTTATGAAATCATTATTGAGGGCGCGGCCGGGCATTCCCACGGGGCTTTTGATTATTGTTATGTCCTCTTTTTTGGCGCCGACATAGGCCTCTTTAAAAATATCCGAAGCGTCGCATTCATAAGTGGGCACAAACCTTGTGGCTATCTGCACTCCCGAAGCGCCCCGCTTGAGCATGGCGGCTATATCTTTGCCTGTGGTCACGCCGCCGGCGGCGATGACGGGTATTTTTTTGTTTTTACCGTATTGCGCGGCGACTTGTACCACATCGGAGACGATGTTTCCAAGATCCGGCATGGCGCTTTCCGGCTCCAGTTCTTCAAAATGGAAACCCAGATGTCCGCCGGCCTTGGGGCCTTCCACGATTATGGCATCGGGCAAACAGTCATATTTTTTCAGCCATGTCCGGCAGATCAGATCCGCGGCGCGCCCTGAAGAGACTATGGGAATAATTTTCGCCTTCGTGCCTTCCACAAGTTTGGGGAGTGTAAGGGGAAGACCTGCGCCGGCTACAATTATCTGTGCGCCGTTCTGAGCGGCGGCCTGAACCAGAGCGGAATAATTTGTCAGGGCCACCATCACATTCACGGCTATGACGCCTGTCGTGAGAGTGGAGGCTTTTCTTAATTCTGCTATCAGTTCTTTGATGTCCGCCACTGTGCTGTCATCAAGCGTCAGATTGCTTTTCAGCCCGCCGATGAGGGCGGCGGAAATCGTGCCGACACCGCCTTCGTTAGCGACGGCCGCGGCAAGACGCGCAAGCGACACTCTCACACCCATACCGCCCTGTATTATGGGTACGGGAATATTCAAATCGCCTATGTTAAGTTCGGGCAATTTTGCCATTAATTACAATCTCCATTTTAAATCCGTCAAAACTTCACCGCTCATTATAGCCAAATTGAAAACAAATGGCAAATACCAAAAAGAGAAAAAGGGGACGTCCCCTTTTTCCGTTCCTTTTTTTGACTTGAAATCAGAAATTTTATACACTCAGCCAATGCCGGGGTAGCTCAGTCGGT
>PEUP01000065.1:17593-33326 GCA_002780705.1 Elusimicrobia bacterium CG03_land_8_20_14_0_80_50_18
CCCCCGGCATGTTTATTCTGTAAAAACGCCAGGGAATAGTCAGCGGAGAAACCGCCGACACGGCGGTTCCCTGCCTACCGGCAGGCAGGGATTCCGTCCCCCGGCATGTTAGGCATATTATGAAAGACAACTATAAGAAACGGGTCGCGGCGGCAAACAAAAAAAACCGGAAAAAATTTCTCAAGATACCTTTTGCCGAAAGAATGATACTGATCCCACAGTGCCTGAGGAATTCCAAAAAATGCAGAGCCAAGGAATCGGGACCGTTTTTTATCTGCGCGGACTGCGGCGCCTGTAAGATAAAAAAAATCAGAGAAAAGGCCTCGCGGCTCGGATACAAAAAAATCTATATCCTCAAAGGCGGCAAGATCATACCCTCCCTTTTTGAAAAGGATAAGCCGCTCGCCGTCATAGGTGTTGCCTGCGAATGGGAAGGGTTTTTGGGCCAGAAAATTTGCGGCGAATTCAAGATACCCGTTCAGTTCTTCCCGCTTTCGCGCGACGGCTGCGCCGACACCGATGTGGGCACAGACGCCTTTCTGAAATTCATAGAAGAATGAAGAAACCGCCGGGCATTTCCGTGATACCCGTCATCACCGGCTCAACGGCATGCGGGAAAACCGACACGGCTTTCGCGCTGGCTGTCAGGACAAAGGGGGCGATTATCAACGCGGACTCTCAGAGCGTTTATAAATATTTCAGCATCGGCACATCCAAAGCCCCCGGGTTCATGAGAAAAAAAATAAAACACTACCTCGTGGATTTCAGGGATCCGGAAAAACAGTTTTCAGCCGGAGATTTTGTTATCCTCGCCGGGCGCGCCGCCGAAAAAATAAAACGCTTCGGAAAATTACCCATAATCTGCGGCGGCACCGGTCTTTACATCAGCGCCCTTCAGGGGGGTATCTCCCCCATAGCTTCTTCCGCGAAAATACGCGCCGAAGTCGCCGGGATGACGCCGGCGGAACAGCTGAAAGAACTGAAAAAAATTGATCCCGCCATGTACGCGTCCATTGATAAAAAAAATCCCAGAAGAGTGTCCAGAGCCCTTGAGATACACAGGGTCACCGGCCTGCCCCCCGGCGAAGCTCTGGCGAAAAACTTCATACCCGGCATGGACCTCAAAGTCTTCTTTCTGTCCATGCCCAGAGAAGAGCTTTACCGCAGAATAGACGAGAGGGTGGACAGAATGATAGCGCAGGGGCTCGTAAACGAGGTGAAGAGAATACTAAAAAGGGGCGTGAGGGAAAACGCGCCGCCTTTTTCGGCGATAGGGTATAAGGAAATACTTGAGCACATCAGGGGAGAAATTACGCTCGCGGAAGCCGCTGAAAAAATAAAATTCAGAACTCATCATCTCTCAAGAAAACAGGAAATCTGGTGGAGAAAAAAAGGCGCCGTCACAATCAGCGTTTCCGGAAAGAAAGCTGCTGAGGCGGCGGCGGAAATTGAAAAAATTTTATATAATGAGTCTGCAATAACAGCATCGGGATATTGACCAAGCACAGCAGATGGTATCCGGCGCGGGCCATATGAGCGAGGAGTTTGACACGGTGCTCCGAGCGAATTGGCAGCGAAGCGCATACCTGAGCGGCCGTCGGCGGATACCTCTGATGTGATTGCCGAAAACACGAATAATTTGGAAGAAGGGAGGAAAGATGAAAATACTTGTGATAAACGGGCCCAACATGGACAAGCTGGGTAAGAGAGACGCTTCGGTTTACGGCGCTGAGACGCTTGCGGAAATAAACAAAAAAATAAGCGCGCTCGCCGCGGAACTCGGTGCTGAGGTCAGTTTCTACCAGAGCTCATCCGAAGGAGACATCGTTTCCAAGATCGGAAACGCGGATGAAAAATATGACGGGGCGGTGATAAATCCCGCGGCCTATACTCACACTTCCGTGGCCATAAGAGACGCGATAGAGGCCGCGAAAATACCCTTCGCCGAAACGCACATGTCCAACATATACTCGCGGGAAGACTTCAGGTCCAAATCCATGACGGCGCCGGTGTGTGCCGGACAGATATGCGGCTTCGGCGCCGAGTCATACCTGCTCGCGCTGAGGGCTATAGTTTCCCTGTTAAAGAAAAAATGAACAGGGGCCGCCTCTCCCGCCTTGAGCGCCTGCTGAAACAAAAGGGGCTGAAATCGGCTGTGAGCTGTGACCCTTCGGACATATTATATTTCACAGGCATGCGGGCGGAGGGAGCTTATTTCCTCTTCCACAGAGGCGAGGCAGGACTCTTTCTCAACAGTCTTTACCCCCGCGACAAGAAATGGAAGGCGCCGGGCTCAGCGCTGAAAAAAATAAAATTGGGCAAAACCGGCATTGAGCCTTCCAAATTCTCTCTATCATCAATGGCGGCCTTCAAGAAAATGACAGGATGTCAAATCGTTCATACGGAGCCTCTTTTCGCCAAGATTCGAGCATTGAAAGAACCGGGAGAAATAATAAAAATACACGCGGCTCAAAAAATAAGCATGGCGCTGTGCTCCGGAATGCGCCTGAAAGACGGAATGAGCGAGAAAGACGCCGTCTCTTACATATCTTCGCGCGCGCACGAACTGGCAGAGGGCCCGTCGTTTGAGCCCATCGCCGCTTTCGGCGCGAACAGCGCGTATCCTCACCACAGCCCCGGCGCCAAAAAATATGCCCGCGGAAAAACGGCGCTCATCGACATGGGTGTCCGATATAAGGGCTATTGCGCTGACTTGACGAGAATGAAGGGATTATTTAACATAAAAACTCTTTTGGGCAGAGCTTACGGGGCGGTGAAAAAAGCCCGGGATATGGCTTTGCCGCATATTGCGCCGGGCGCGGAAATAGGCGGTATAGCCAGGATTATAAATGACTATCTCGCCGGGCAGGGTTTTGAAAAAAACATACTCCATTCCGCCGGTCACGGCATAGGGCTTGATGTCCATGAGTGGCCGTCAATAAATTGCCGGGAAAGAGCAAAATTCGAGAAAGGGATGGTTTTCACTCTTGAACCGGGTCTCTATTTCAGGGGCGTCGGCGGAGTGCGGGTTGAAGATGTTTATGTCCTGGAGGACAAAGCGAGGGTGTTGGGATGATAAGTACTTCTGATTTTTCAAACGGCGTTTACATAAAGGTATCGGACAAACTTTACCGCATACTCTGGTTTCAGCACCACAAGCCAGGCAAAGGGCCGGCTATAATGAGGGTGAAGATGAAAGATGTCTTCGGCGGGGCGACTATTGAAAGGACTTTCCGGGGCGGCGAAAAATTTGAATCGCCCGAAGTAACGCGCACATCCGTCAATTATTCGTATGAATCGGGAGACAGCCTCGTGTTCATGGATACAGACTACGAGCAGCACGAAATAAGTAAAGGCTCTATGGGTATGAGTGAACAATTCCTGGTGGAGGGCATGAAAGTGGTTATTGTCATGAGTGAGGGAAAAATTATAGATGTCGAGCTGCCTCCTTCCGTTGAGATGGAAGTGGAATACACAGAGCCCGGCGCCAAGGGCGACACCGTTTCAAATGTGCTGAAGCCGGCGAGACTTCAAAACGGCCTTGAGGTAAAGGTGCCTCTCTTTATAAACGAGGGAGACAGGATAAAAATTGACACGCGAACCGGAAAATACCTGGAAAGGATCTAACAGACGTCAATGAACAATAAAACAAAATCCGCGCCGCCGGCCCCTTCCGAAGAACTGAATCTGAAAAAAATAATGGAGGTCCTTGGCGAGACCGATGTCTGCGAATTTGAATACAGCAGGGGAGATCTGCACATCGTGCTCAAAAAAGAACCCGTCGCTGTCATATTGGGCGAGGATGAGAACACAGTGGAAACAGACAGCGCATCCTGCACGGCTGCGGAACCAGTCGCCGTTGAGAATGCGGCGGCGCGTGACTCCCGCAAAATCCTGAAATCTCCCGCAGTCGGGACTTTCCATATCAGCGACGGTAACACGCTCCTTGCCGCGGTGGGCAAAAAGGTGAAAAAGGGGGGAAAGCTGGGCTGGGTGAACTCCATGGGCATCACGCAGGAGATCATGGCCGAGGCCGACCTCAAGATCACCGCTATCTTCTGCAAAGACAGGGAAGTCGTGGAATGGGGACAGAAGCTTTTTGAGGTAGAGGAAGAAAATGTTTAAGAAAGTGCTGGTTGCCAACAGAGGCGAGATCGCCTTACGGATCATAAGGGCGCTCAGGGAGATGGGCGTCAAATCCGTGGCCGTGTGCTCTGAGGCGGACAAGGATAATTTTTACTGCGGCCTCGCGGATGACAGCATATGCATCGGGCCGGCCGCGGCGGCGTCAAGTTATCTGAATGTTTCTCAGATAATAAGCGCCGCGCTCGTTAAAAAATGCGACGCCGTTCATCCCGGTTACGGATTCCTCGCGGAAAATCCTCATTTCGCCGAGATATGCGCGTCCTACGGCCTGAGCTTCATAGGGCCGTCGGCGGAGACAATCGCCCTCGCGGGGCAGAAAGCTGACATAATAGACCTTGTTAAGCGGAAAAAAATACCCGTTGTACCTGGCTCAAAAGGCGTGGTGGCAAATGCCGCCGAAGCTAAAAAGATAGCCGCGGCCATAAAATATCCGGTGATAATCAAAGCCACCGCCGGAGGCGGCGGGAAAGGCATGCGGATTGTCCGCAGTGAAAAAGACATTGAGCAGGCCTTTGAACTCGCGGGGGCTGAGGCCAAAAACGCCTTCTCTAACGCGGGGCTTTATGTTGAAAAATATATTGAGGCCCCCCGCCACATAGAGATACAGATAGCCGCTGACAAGAAAGGCAAAGTGCTCTACTTCCCCGAAAGAGACTGCTCTATACAAAGAAACCACCAGAAGGTCCTTGAAGAGGGGCCGTCGCCGCAGATAAACGCGAAACTGAGAAAAAAACTCGGCGAAACCGCCTGCCGTGTGGCGAAGCTGGTAAACTACACCACGGTCGGCACTGTTGAATTCCTCGTTTCAAAAAACGATTTTTATTTCATGGAGATGAACGCCAGGATACAGGTGGAACATCCCGTAACCGAATTTGTTTCAGATATAGATCTGATGAAACTGCAGATAGCCCTGGCCGCGGGAGAAGACCTGCCGCTCAACCAGGATGATGTAAAAGAAATATGCCATGCCGTGGAATGCAGGATCAATTCCGAGGACGAAAATTACATGCCTTCGGCCGGAAAAATTGAGAGACTCATTCTTCCGGGTGGTCCGGGAGTGCGGGTGGACACGGCAATGACGAACGGCTCTGAAATATCGCCCTTCTACGATTCCATGATAGCCAAGATAATCACCTACGGGAGGGACAGGGCCGAAGCCATAGAAAGGATGAAACGGGCTCTGCTTGAACTCAAAATAGAAGGCGTGACGACAAACATAGCTCTTCATCAGAAAATACTCCGGAATGAAAATTTTGTAAAAGGTTGCTACACCACGGATTTTATAGGTAGTATGAAATGACTCTGCTGAAAAAAAACATAGCGGAACTGGCGACGCTCTTGAAAGACTTGGACACCTGCGCTCCAGCTATAGAGAAAGCCGTTAAAACAATTAAAGGCGTCTTGAAAAAAAACGGCAAAATCCTGATATTCGGAAACGGCGGCTCCGCCGCTGACGCGAATCATTTTGCCGCCGAACTCGTGTGCCGTTTTGAAAAGAACAGAAAGGCGCTGCCAGCGATATCCCTTAACACCGACACTTCGGTTCTGACGGCAATCGGCAATGACTTCGCATATAAGAATATTTTCGCGCGGCAGATAGAAGCGCTTGGGAGCGGGGGCGATGCCGTAGTGGCTATTTCCACAAGCGGCAAATCCGATAATATTGTCGAGGCCTGCCGAATCGCGCAAAGAAAAAAAATAAAAATCATAGCATTGACCGGCATGGCCGGCCTGCGCGGAGGAAAAACCGCGAATGCCGTAATAGCCGTCCCCTCCCGGAAAACGGCCAGGATACAGGAAGCCCACGCCCTGATATTGCACACGCTCTGCGGGCTTTTGGAAAATGATATGTAAGCTTTCCGCGGCGGCGGAAGCGGCCAGTCGCTCACGCGCGGCCGGGAAAAAAGTCGTGTTCACAAACGGCTGTTTTGACATCATACACTCGGGCCATGTGAAACTGCTCAATGACGCTAAAGCTTTCGGAGACATACTGATCGTCGGCCTGAATGAGTCATCTTCGGTGAGAGCCATAAAACCCGGAAGGCCCGTGAACAGCTTTGCCGAGCGTGCCGCGGTGCTCAACGCGCTGAAACCCGTTGATATCATCTTCGGGTTTAAGGAAACCACGCCCCTTGCGGCCATCAAAAAAATAAAGCCCGACATTCTTGTAAAGGGCGGGGACTGGAAAATATCAGAAATTGTCGGAGCGCCGTTCGTCAGATCCCGCGGCGGAAAAGTTCATACGGTAAAACTCAGAAAAAACCGCTCGACGACCGCCCTAATAAAAAAAATCAGGGAACTCTGAATTGACATTACACCATAGACAAACTAATCTGTTTTTCATGCTGTTGTTTGCCGCCAATGCCTTCGCGGGCGCGAAAGTCGCGCTAACATTTGACGACGGTCCGCATCCCTATTACACAGAAAAAATCCTTGAGATACTGGACAGCTATTCCGTGAAAGGCACCTTTTTTCTCGTGGGTAAACAGGCGGAAAAATATCCGCAGCTCGTGCGGGCCATTCGCGATGCCGGATGCGAGATAGGAAACCACACCTACAACCACCCGCGGCTTATCCATCTGAACGCGGAAGAAATAAGGAAAGAAGTGGAATCCACCACCAAACTGCTGGAAAACATCTCGGGGGAAAAAATCAAATATTTCCGGCCGCCGGGCGGCAGGTATTATTTTGACACACTTGAAAACATGGAGGGCCTTGAGATAATTCTCTGGACGATTAACACAGACGATATCTACAAGCCCGCGCACAAGATATATGAAGAAAGCATTGCCGCCGAAGACGGCGATATCATTCTTCTGCACAGCGGCGTGGCCCAGACCATCACGGCCCTGCCACGCATACTCAATTATTTCAGAAGCAAAGGAATCACGGCTCTCTCCATAAGCGAATTGCATAAACTGAAAAGCGCGGAGTTTTTTGAATGACAGCCCGCACCGCCTCAATTCTTCTGCTCGGCGCGCTGTGGATTAGCTCCGGCGGAGAGCAAAGCGTTTTTGTGCGGATCCCGCGCGGTATTTCGGCCGGCGCTTTGTCCGAACAGCTGGAACGCGAAGGCGTGCTGTCAAGAAAACGGCTGTTCATGGCCGCCGTTAAAATATTACAAATGGACAGAACTCTTCACTACGGCACATATATGTTCTACAAAAACGCTCCTGTATTCAATGTGATAGCGGAACTGCACAAGGGCATAGGCCTCCTTATCAAAGTGACGATTCCCGAAGGTTTTCGCGCCGAACAGATTGCCGAACGCCTGGAGACCGAAGGCATCACCGGAGCTTCTGAATTTATAGAACATGTCACGAAAAATAAACTGGAGGGAGAGCTTTTCCCTGAAACTTATTTTCTGCCGCCTTCAGATTCAGCCAAACGCGTATGCGGCATTTTCAGGGCGCAGTTTGATAAAACAGCGTCGGAAATCCGTTTATCGGAGAAGGCATTGTCCGTGGGGCTGAGCCCGCGAGAGGCGCTGGTGCTGGCCAGTATTATAGAAAAAGAAGCCGCAGGTGATGATGAAAAATTTTTGATATCCGGCATCTTCCATAACCGTCTGAAAAAAAGAATGCGGCTTGAGTCATGTTCCACAGTCCGTTACGCTTTGAACAAATGGCAGAAACCGCTCAGCATAGAAGACACTTTGTTTGAGTCGCCGTACAACACATACCGGCGCAGGGGGCTCCCGCCCGCCCCGATATGCAATCCGGGACGCGCGGCGCTCTTGGCCGCGGTGGAGCCGGATGAGACAGATTTGCTTTTTTTTGTGCTGGATGCCGACGGCAGTCACAATTTTTCAAAATATTTTGAGCAGCACAGAAAGAAAAAATATGAGACAAAGAGGAAACAATGACAAATGAAGGCAAAATAGTGACAGAATTTTTCAACGGCAAGTGTGATTTCCGCGATATTTTTTTCCAATCCTCAAAGACCGCCGGAATATTTTTTACGCTCTCAAAGGTCAAGCACAGCGAAACCGGCGCCGTTAAGGGCGCGGGATTCAGACAGGTCAGCGGTGATTTTTCGCATTTACAGAATTGTGAGTACACCCCGGATCTCGCGGACGCGCTGCTCTCCCGAGGAATAGAAATAGGCCTCAGGGAGCCCGAGGCTGATTTTGACAGCGATAAAATGAAACTTTTTCTGAAGGAACTTGACGGCTCACTCAGAGAGCGCGGGCGGGGTCTCGTGGAGAACATAGACATCTCTTTCGGGGTGGGCGACTCGGCCTTCGGGATATTCAACGGACGGAATACAGTGATGAATGACAGATACCGGATGAAATTTTTCATATCCGTGATCACCGCCCGCGGATCAAAAAAGGAAACATTCTCTTCAAGCGTTGTGGCTGTTGAGCCGCAAACAGTTGATTTTATGGACAATTGCCTCAAAAAAAGCGAATTTGCCCTGGACACGGCCGTGGCTCTTCTTGACGCCGGGAGCGCCCCGGGCGGGCCTATGCCGGTTCTGATAAAAAATGAGGCCGGCGGCACACTCATTCATGAGGCCATCGGCCACTCTCTTGAAGCTGACGCTGTCAGGCACGGTATCTCACCCGTTTACGCGGGGGCGATCGGCAAAAAAACAGCGTCCTCCGCGGTGACGGTGATAGACGACCCCACACTCCCGGGTAAAAACGGCTCATACCTTTTTGACGACGAGGGCATCGCGGCCAAACGCAGCGTTCTCATAGAAAAAGGAATCCTGAAAAGCTATCTGACGGACAGGAAAGAGGCGCTCTTCCTCAAAACGGAATCAAACGGCCACGGGCGGAGAGCGTCTTTCAAGGATAAACCGATCCCGCGCATGGGCATCACTTATCTGGCGGGCGGCGAATATGATTTCGGCGATCTCCTTAAAAAAGCGGGGAAAGGTATTCTCGTAAAAAAAATGGGCGGCGGTCAGGTCAACCCGGCCAACGGCGATTTTGTCTTTGAGGTGACGGAGGGCTATCTTATTGAAGGCGGGAGCATCGGGCCGCTCATAAGAAGAGCCACTCTTGCCGGCAACGGGCCGGAGCTCCTGAGAAAAATAAAATATATCGGCGGAGAGGTGGGCTGGGACAACGGCACCTGCGGGAAGGATGGACAGGGCGCCCCCGTTTCCGACGGAATGCCCGACACCCTGCTTCCCGAGGTTGTCGTGGGCGGCGAATAATTTTATAATGTGTTATGCTGAACATAGATTTTAAAAATATCCGAATAGAAAAAAACACCCTGCGCGCGCTCCTCATAGGCATGGCGGTCACTCTTTTATTTTCGCTGTTTTCCTTCTTCGGAGTGTTGAGGGTGTTTGAATATAAGACCCAGGATTTCCGTTTTTTTCTCAGGGGTGAAAAAGACGCCTCGGAAAAAGTGCAGATAATATGCATGGGCGACGAGAGTGTCAACGATAAGGCCATGGGCAGATGGCCATGGCGGCGGCGCTACCACGCCATTCTTCTTAACCTCCTCTCAAAATATAATCCCGCCATGGTCATGTATGATGTGCTCTTCACCGAAAAGGACAATTATCCCGAAGATGACCATGTGCTCGCGGGGCAGCTGAATAAACTGAAAACCTATTTACCGATGTTCTGTATGATAGATAAAGGAGAGGCAGAAGAAATACAGGACCCTTTCCAGAAGCTGCTGCTCAAGAAAATAGCCATACCCGGCGAAGTTGACGCGAGTTTCTACAACGCCATTGAACTCGTTCTGCCGATAACGCGTTTTTCGGGGGCCGTCGCCGGCAGCGGCTACGCCAACGCCGTGCCTGACAGTGACGGCACGACCCGCCGCGTGGCTCTTGTCGTGGCCCACAACGGGAAAATATATCCGCACATAGCTTTTAAAATGGCCCTGGATTATCTCGGCGTTGACAACGCGGATATAGAAATACAGCCGGGGAAATTCATCAACATCAAAAAAAGCAAATACGGCGCTTTCCGGATACCGGTTGACGAGCGGAACCAGATGCTGCTGAATTATCCGGGCGGCATTGAGCGCTATCATCCGATGAGCTTTCTGGAGGTCATTGACACCTACAGGTCGGATCCCGAAGCGCAAAAACTCAAAGATGTGGCGGGCAAGGCTCTTTTTGTGGGCCTCACCGCAACCGGTACCGTGGATTTGCGGCCCACTCCATTCTCGACCCTTTTTCCTCTGGTGGGGGTTGTGGCCGCCACATTCGCCAACATCGTTGACAGGTCTTTTATGAGAGCCACACCGCCCTGGGCGGATTTTCTCATGGTGGTTTTCATAGGTATGCTGATCACTGCCTTTTCTCCGAAATTTTCACCCGTGCAGGGCGCGGTTTTTTCGGCCTTTGCAATGCTGGTCTGGGGCATTATCTCGTATGTTCTCTTTGTGCGCCTGATTGTCGTGCCGATGTTTTACCCCTTGAGCGCGGGACTCTTCTCTTATCTGGGGATCACGATTTTCAGATTCGCGACCGAGGAAAAAGAAAAGAAATTTATCAAAAGCACCTTCCAGCGCTATGTTTCCTCTCAAGTCGTGGACGAGCTGATCAAAAATCCTGAAATGTTAAATATGAACGGAAAAAAAGAATGGCTCAGCGTGTTTTTTTCCGACATCCGCGGCTTTACTTCTATGAGCGAAAAAATGGAACCTGAAGAAGTCGTGCATATCCTCAATGAGTATCTCACGGAGATGACCGAGATAATCTTTAAGTACCAGGGCACTCTTGATAAGTTCATAGGCGACGCGATCATGGCCATATGGGGCGCGCCGAAATATTTCCCCAATCACGCGGAGCTGGCCGTGCGGGCCGCCGTGGAAATGCAGGAAAAGGTGAAAGAGCTCTGCCTGCGGTGGGAATCAGAGGGGCGGAAAGGAATAGGCATAGGCATGGGCGTGAACACGGGCTTTGTCGTCGTGGGTAATATGGGCTCTGCAAGTTATTCCGATTATACGGTCATAGGCGACAATGTCAATCTGGCTGCCCGCCTGGAAGAGAACGCCCCCGCAGGCAAGATCCTGATATCTGAGGCAACCTATCAGGAAGTGAAAGACATCGTGGAAGTAAAATTGCTGGAGCCGTTATCGGTAAAAGGCAAACAAAAAGCGGTGAAGGTTTATGAAGTCCTTAAAATTTGCTAAACTGCGCCATGGTTGAAAAAGAGATACTCAAGAAAATACCGGTGTTCTCGGCGCTCCCCGCGAATCATCTTGCGCGCCTCGGAAACATAAGCGAGGTGAAAAGTTTTAAGAACGGGAATCTCATCGTTTCGGAAAAAGCGCCCGGCAAAATGCTTTTTTTCGTCATCTCCGGCAGGATAAAAATTTACAAGACAACCGCAGCCGGACATATCAAGGTGCTGTCTTATCTTAACAAAGGCGACATCTTCGGGGAAATGGTAATTTTCGACGGCGGTCTGCGCTCGGCTTCGGCGGAAGCGATGGCCGGATGCAGAATACTCATCATAAGGGCCAAAGATTTCAAAGAATTCGCCTCAAGCAATATATCCGTTCTTCTGAAGATAATCAGCACACTGATCGGGCGCCTTAAAAAGGCCGACGACGAAATCCGCTCCCTTGCCTACAACACAGTCATCTCAAGAACGGCCTTCACTCTTCTTGAATTCGCCGATCAATATGGGGTGAGGAATGGCGATAAAATCCATATTAATTTTCCTCTCACACATGCCGAGATAGCTAACAATGTCGGGTCGTCGCGTGAAGTCATATCACGGGTGCTTTCAAAACTTGAAGACCTGCGCTATGTCAAATGCCATCGGGGAACAATAGAAATACTGGACACCGCGGGTTTGAAAAAAGTCATATACTGATTTTCGCTCCATGAAAAAAATAGACGCCATATTTCCCGCCGACCGCCTGGAACGGGTAAAAACCATCCTTTATCCCCTCAATATAGGGGGCATGGTCGTTTCACATGTGAGGGGAATAGGCCTTCAAAGGGGTGAACTCAAGCATAAAGAAAAAAGCTTTTTTGAATTGCCTAAAATAAAACTTGAACTGGTCGTCAGGGACAGCGAGCTCCAGAAAGCCCTTGATCTCATAATAGAGGCGACCCAGACCGGGCGGACGGGCGACGGCAAAATATTTGTTTCTAACATACATGAAACCGTCAGGATTCGCACGGGGGAATACGGAGAGAATGCCGTTTAAGACGGCCCCGGCCTCAGCGGCTGAGGGCATAAAAATCAAAAGGGCTCTGATAAGCCTGAGCGACAAACGGGGCCTGAGTTTTTTTGCCAAAGCTCTCATCTCGGAAGGCGTCGAGCTGATCGCCACCGGAGGCACCTACAAATACCTCAAGGAACGGAATATCCCCGTAAGACAGGCGGCCACAGATCCGGGTGGAGAAATACTGTCAGGAAGGGTGAAGACCTTGAGCCGAAAAATATTCGCGGGGATACTCGCTGATAAGTCCGACGCGTCTCACCGGAAACAGCTTGAACGGCTGAAGATTAAAAACATAGACCTTGTCTGCGTCAATCCCTATAAACTCGGCAAGCTGCCTGAAAGCATAGACATAGGCGGCATAGCGCTTTTGCGCGCGGCGGCAAAAAACTGCTCTTCCGCAATACCTGTCTGCGACAGCGGCGATTACAAAAGCATAATAGAAGAAGTGCGGAACAAAGGTTTCGTTTCATCCGCGCTGTCAAAAAAACTCGCCATGAAAGTGTTCGGCCTGACCTCTGCTTATGACAGCGCCATACTCGCCCGTTATGGAGCGGGACGGGAACCGTCCGGCGCTCAAAAACTCAGATACGGTGAAAACCCCGCGGACAAAGCTTCGCTTATCTTTGCCGGGGGGTGCTCGCAAATCTCAGGAAAACAAATGTCCTCCAATAATATTTTTGACATGGAAGCGGCGTATAATATAGTGAGCGAATTCAAAAAACCCGCCTGCGCCGTAATCAAGCACAGGAATGCATCAGGCGCGGCCGCGGCGGAAAAGCCGCTTGAGGCTTTGAAAAAAGCTTATGACGCCGATCCCCTGAGCGCGTGGGGCGGCGTTTACGCATTCAACAGACGGGTGGAAAAAGATTGCGCCGCTTTTCTGTCAAAGAAATTTGTGGAATGCATAGCGGCTCCCGGCTTTTCATCTGAGGCGCTTCAGATACTGGGGGGCAAAAAAACCGTCATCTTCAAAGCTCCGCTTCGCCACACAGAGCAAACAGTCAAAAGCTCGGTCTTTGGAACTGTCACAGAAAAAAAAGCACGGACATCCTTCCGGCCGCGCGCGGTGACAAAAAAGAAAGCCGGAAAAAGCCTGATGAAAGACCTTGAATTCGCCTGGAAGATTGTGAAACACACAACATCCAACGCTGTTGTCATAGCTTCGCGGGGTCAGACCCTCGCCGTCTGCGGCGGTTCGCAGTCCAGGGTGAGAGCCATGGAGATTTGCGGTAACTATTTAAAAAAACAGCAAAACATGGTTCTTGCCACTGACGGATTTTTCCCTTTTGACGATTCAATAAAACTGGCTAAAAAAATGGGAATCAAAGCCATCATACAGCCGGGCGGCTCAATACGCGACAACGATGTTATCAAAACCGCCGACAAACTGGGCATGATAATGCTCTTCACCGGTTACCGGGTCTTCAAGCACTGAAATATTAATCCACCGCGGCGAAGCGGCCGAAGGCCCGTTCAGACTTTCCAGCTCTTTTTGCTTGCCGCCTCTTTGTTGAATTTCTTCCAGAACTTTGGAGCTCTTTTGGATATGGCTTCGGAAAGTTTCTTCTCGTCAAAAGCGAGAATCTTCTTGTTCTGCATAAGTATTCTGCCGCTTGCAATCGTCGTATCAACCTGGGAGTTGACCAGGCCGAAAATCAGATGGCCGAGGAAATTACCGGAATTGAGCGGAGTGGGCGGGAGATAATCCATTATCGCAATGTCCGCAACTTTGCCCTTCGCTATTGTGCCAAACGATCCTCCGAAGATGCGTGAAGCTATTTCCGCATTGTTCTGTAATAACATCGTCGGGGCTTCCATGAATCCCACGCGCGGGTCCGCATTCGCGTGTCTTGCTATAAGGTAAGCGCAGCGAAGCTGCTGGAGCATATTGGAACTCATACCGTCGCTTCCGAGGCCGACGAGGATTCCTTTTTTCAGAAGCCCCAGCACATCAGCCCAGCCCACGGCATTGTTCATATTTGATTCCGGATTGTGCACAACGATTGAACCGGATTTCTTTATCAGCGCGGCTTCTTTGCCGCTGACATGAACGCAGTGCACGAGTATTGTTTTTTTGCCGAGAGCGCCTAATTTATTCAACCTTTCCAAAACTCTCATTTTGTATTTTTTGACTGAAGCGTCCTCGTCGGATTTGGCTTCCGCCACATGAACATGCAGCCCGCAATTATATTTCTTCGCGAGATCCGCGGAAGCTTTGAGCGTCTTATCGTTCACCGTGAAAGCCGCGTGAAGGCCCACCATGCACCGTATCAGCGGATGTTTTTCTTTTTTTAATTTCTTCAGAAATCTCTCGTTCTCCTCAACGCCTTCAAGACCCTTCCCGTATCTGTCGCTTGAACCGAGCGTGAGCGCTGTCCGTATGCCGGCTTTCTCACAGGCTTTCATCAGAGTATCAAGCGAACCTTTCTGATAAGACTGGCTCTCGTGATGGTCAATAATCGTGGTTGTTCCCCATCTTATACATTCCCCGAGGGCGTAAAGCGCGGAAAGATAAATATCGTCTTTATCCAGCGCACGGTCAAGCGGCCACCAAAGTTTGTCTAAAACTTCCTGAAAGTTTTTAGCAGGCACTCCGGGAATCCCCATCCCGCGGGCCATTGTTGAATAAAGATGATGATGGGCGCATATAAAACCCGGCAGAACAACTTTGCCTTCTGCATCTATGACATTTACACCGGACCTTCTGATTTTAGAAGCCACGGCGTCAATTTTGCCGTCTTTGATATAAACATCCGCCTTCCTGACATTCTTTCCGTCAAACACAGTGCCGTTCTTAATTAAAATCTTGCTCATAACTTTTCAACTCCTTTTTAACAATTCCATAAGCTCTGAATAAATTTCTCCGGGCGACAGACACGACTATTTTCCATTATACTGCAAAATAGCCAACGCTTTACTGCGGCGAGAACTTGCCCGCCTCTATCAAAAAAAGCTCTATCGCTATCAGTTCTTCCTGCGCCTTTTCTTTAAGTTTGTCAATCCAACCCGCGCTTTCCTCGTGCATGGCCTTCAGTTCGCCCGCGTCCAGCCACAACCCGTCGCATTCGGAACATACATCCACCCTGATACCGCTTTCCTGCGCATATTCTATGGTGTGGAGTTTCTCGTCGCAGCGGGGACATTTTAGCTCGCCCTTATAGGTTTTTGACGTTGCGCCGGCGACCCCCGAGTCCAACTTGAACCAGTCCTTATTTTGCTTTATTTCCCTCAGTTCATCTTTATCAAACCAGAACCCTCCGCATGTTTTACACTTATGGTAAACGACATCGGCAAAAATACCGTTTTCTAAAACTTTTTGGCATTTCGGGCAATTCATTTGGTTATGTCAAGATCTTTCCGCAAATTCAGCTCCATCATTATTCCTCACGCATTAACAGCAATCGGGGATAAGCCCAACATTATCTCCG
>PEUP01000077.1 GCA_002780705.1 Elusimicrobia bacterium CG03_land_8_20_14_0_80_50_18
AACTTTTACCCCTTACCTTTTGTAACTCAGTTTTTATTGCCATTTTTATATCGATAAAACGTCATTTTTTACCCACTCACTTACACGAAGACCCACTTCTATTTATATAGACCGGTTTTATTAACACAACCAAATACTGTTCCACCTGACTCAAATGTATTTTTCAAAATATTTTGATTCTGTTTCATTAGGTAAAACAGGAATTCATTATCGCCTTTCTTCATTGACAATGCAGCAACCCCACGACCAATACAACTTTTTTCAACTGCAACATTTACATCACCAATTGGCGCTCTTACGGACAATAAAACACTATCTTTTTCCGCTATTCTCTTAGGCATTGAACACCACATTGTTTTTTCAGGATATTTGTTACCGAAATCTTTTCTCCCTTGAAAAAAAGGCAATCCTTCTCTTTCTGTATTGTAGGTTGCTGAGGGAGGCGACTGTCCCATCAATACATTACAGATATTTCCTAATTCTTTTGCTTCCCAATCTTCTGGGATTTGTCCTACCTGCCCACCGGAGCTTGAGCGCAGGCGGGTTTCTGTATCTTTGAATTTAGTTTGCTGTTTATTCATTATGAGACATCTATTTATTACGCTTCTTCAAACCAAGAAATAAGCGTTCGCGCTTTAACTCCCGTACCAATTCTTCTTCAGTGGGTAAATACAATTTGTACCGTGACGCGAATATCTGTTTATTGTCCTTCGGCAGAGTATATCGTACTACCGCATCTTTTTTATCTTCACATAAGACGAGCCCGACTGTAGGATTATCATCATTTTGTTTGATTTCACGATCATAATAATTCACATACATCTGCATTTGCCCGATGTCCTGATGAACGAGTTTGCCTATTTTTAAATCAATAATGACATAGCACCTTAAAATCGTGTTGTAGAACACGAGATCTAAATAGAAATGGTCGCCCTCCAATGTGATTCTCTTTTGCCTGCCCACAAATGTAAATCCCTTGCCCAATTCAAGAAGAAATTTTGAAAGATTATCTATAAGCGCCTGTTCTAACTTACTCTCATAAAGTTTTGATTGGGGAGATATTCCGGTAAACTCAAGAACATACGGATCTTTTATCATGTCTTCATAGGACGCAAGTTCCTGGCCTTTTCGGGCTAATTTCAAAAGACCTTTTTTATCTTTGCTCAGAGCAAGCCGTTCATAAAGCAGAGATCCCTTCTGACGCTCCAACTCCCTGACTGACCAATTATTTTTAACGCATTCTATCTCATAGAAAGATCGGGCTTCCGGTTTTTCGGCCCGCATCAGTATTCTGTAGTGTGTCCAGCTTAATTCTCGACGCAGTGCGTCGAGAATTGGATATGTCTGATAGAATTTGCGCATATTCCATAAGTTACTGCTGTCAAAACCTTTACCAAAATCGTCTGTTAGCCGCTTTGCAATACCCTCAAGAAGCTTTCTGCCATAGTCTGCGCGGGATTTTCCTTGTTGCTCATCATCAACAATTTCTTTTCCTATTTTCCAATACGCTATTACCATTTCCGTATTGACAGCCCTTGCGATATTTCCGCGCGCGTCTTCTATTATTTTTCGTATGCGGACATAGACTCCCTGCGAGGGCATCTTTTTCAAAACCAAACTATTTGTTTTTGATTTTTTCTTAGATTTCATAACCGATACCTTTTAGATTTTTTTTGATTTCCGCTTCCAGTTTTTTGGATTCTTTGAACTGTTCTTTTAATTCAGATGTCAGCTTTTTCATCTTTGCTTCAAACTCAATACCATCGTCCTCTTCTTCCTCAAGCCCGACATATCTTCCGGGCGTCAAAATATGCCCGTGTTTCCTTATTTCTTCAAGCGTCGCTGACTTGCAGAATCCCGGAACATCTTCATATTTTCCGTCTTTGCCTGCCTGCGCCGCAGCTTCGGCAGGCAGGTTCCGCCAATTATGGTAAGTATCGGAAATCTTTTGAATATCTTCGACAGTCAGCTCTTTATGCCTGCGGTCTATCATCTCGCCAGATTCTCTTGCGTCAATGAAAAGTGTTTCATCTTTTCTGTTTCTGAATCTGTTATTTTTCTTGTCTCTTGAAATAAACCACAGGCAAACCGGAATCATTGTGTTGTAAAATAATTGCCCGGGGAGAGCCACGATACAGTCAAGGATTCCGGCCTCTACTATGTTTTTTCTAATATCCCCTTCTCCTGAAGTATTTGAGCTGAGGGATCCATTAGCCATAACAAAACCCGCGATTCCGGTTGGGGCGAGATGATATATAAAATGCTGGATCCAGGCGTAGTTAGCATTTCCTGCCGGAGGCGCTCCATATTTCCAGCGCTTATCATCTTTCAGACTTTCTCCGCCCCATTCTTTCATGTTAAACGGCGGATTAGCCAGAATAAAATCAGCCTTCAACTCGGGGTGGGCGTCTCGATGAAAACTCCCTTCATTGTTCCATTTAATATCGGCCTCAATGCCCCTGATAGCCAGATTCATCACGCACAATTTATAAGTGGTCTGATTTGATTCCTGTCCATAGACGGCAATATCCCTCAGCTTACCGCCGCTTTCTTCAACAAACTTTTCGCTCTGCACAAACATCCCGCCCGAACCGCAGCAGGGGTCAAAAACACGGCCTTTGTACGGCTCTATCATTTTAACCAGAAGCTGCACCACGCATCTTGTGGTATAAAACTGCCCGCCTCTTTTACCTTCGGCGTCGGCAAACATCCCAAGGAAATACTCATACACGCGTCCCAATATATCTTTACTTTTCGCGTCTTTTCCGCCTAAGCCGATACTGCCTATTAAATCTATAAGCTCTCCCAATCTCTGCTTATCCAATCCCTGACGGGCATAATTCTTTGGCAAGACGCCTTTTAGCTTCGGATTATCCTTTTCAATGGCATCCATAGCATCATCAATATGTTTTCCAATATCCGGCTGTTTGGCTCTTTTTTGCAGATGCTCCCATCGGGCTATCGCCGGCACCCAGAAAACATTGTCCGCCCTGTATTCGTCCGGGTCATTAAGCGTTGAATAGCGTTCCTGCTGGTTTTTGATGTAATTCCTACTTTTGGGATCAGAATATTCTTTTTGCAGTATCTCGTGTTTTTCTTCAAACACATCAGAAATATATTTCAGGAAAATCAGCCCGAGAACAACATGCTTGTATTCAGCGGCATCCATATTATTGCGCATCTTATCCGCCGCCAGCCAGAGCTTGCTTTCAAATCCTATAGACTCTTTCCCTATATTCATTTTATCCCTGCCCCGCACAATCACAGTAAATCATAATTTGCCTTCTCAGGTACCAATTCTGTTGCCATTTTTGTTTTATCCGGCGGATACCCACACTGCCGCAATATCCTTTTCACCATTACTCTGTCTTTCAGTATTGAAAGAAAATCAAAAATATACGGATTCTTGAGTGTCTGTTGCGCCAGGTCGGACTGGGGCTTTGGCAGGGTAATCGCAAAATTAGTAAGCGATTTTCCCTCGCGCTTGTAGAGGCCGCTTTCTATCTGATGCACTAAAACATTTCTGCTCCAGTTATGCTCAAGAGTGTTCCTGACATAGAACAGCGCTTCTCCGGTATTTTTGCATTTGGAAATAATGGCGATATTGTGCCCCCATGGAATCAGGGCAATTTGGCCGACAGGTTGCCGTTTGATTGTTCCGGACGGTAATTGCGAAACAGCCTGTTTCGCAATTGGGCCAACAGGCTGTTGGCTTATTAAGCGGTTTTCTGAATAAAACAAATACCACTGACGGATAAGTTCAAGATTACGCTTGGAAAACCCTTTCATCCCGGGGAACTCCTCCATTAAGTCCTTGCTCAGTTGAGTAAGAAACCCTTCACCCCATTTTGCTTTTGCCTGCTTGGCGACAATATCCGCGCCCAAATCCCAGTAGAACAAAAGCATTTCGGAGTTGACCTTGACCGCGGCTTTGAGTTGGGTATTACGGACTTTCTGCTTAAGCTCCGCCAGCCATTTTTTGTATTCTTTCGTTAAAATCAGATTAGCTTTCATAACCGATACTTTTAGATTCTTTCATATTTTGTCTCATTTTTTAGACGCACTCCTGGCGGGGCCCTGTATCTCAATGTTATCTATGAGACGGGCAGGACATATCTTCACAGCCAGCGCTATGAGGGCTTTGCCCTTCACCTCTTTTATATCCTCAAGAGATTCCCTGTCGCAGACGTAAACATAATCTATTTTTCCGCCGGCGGGCATGAGCATCTCCCGTATCCTCTTTTTAATATCAGCGGCCGCTGCCCCGCGCGAAGCCATGAGGCGGCCCTCCTCAAGGGACTTTCTTAAAAGCGCGGCCCGTCTCAGTTCATCAGCGGAAAGATAGCGGTTCCTGGAACTCACGGCGAGACCGCTCCCGGTCCTGACGGTTTCAACACCCTTTATCCTGAGCCTGAGGTTCAAATCCCGCGCCATTTTTTTTATCACAGTAAGCTGCTGATAATCCTTTTTGCCGAATACGGCCATGTCCGGATTTATAATATTGAAGAGTTTCAAAACCACCGTCGCCACACCCCTGAAATGGCCCGGCCTTTTCAGTCCGCACAGATGACCGGGAAGTTTTTCAAGCTCTATAAAGGTTTCAAAATCCGGCGGATACATATCCTTCACCGACGGGGTAAAAACCATGTCAACGCCGTTTTCACGGCAGATACGCAGGTCCTTTTTAAGATTCCTCGGATAACTGGCGAAATCTTCTTTCGGGCCGAACTGAGCGGGATTGACGAATATGCTGACAACTAAAAATGAGCATTGTTTGCGGCATTCGCTTATTAGTTTTATATGCCCCTCGTGAAGAGCCCCCATCGTCGGCACAAGCCCGATCGTTTTTCCCCTGCTCCGGGCGGCGTCACAGACGCGGGCGGCGGCTTTCGGCGAAACAGCGCTTATCACAATTTCTCAATCCTGTCGCTGAAACTCTCGCGGGCTTCCTTGAGTATCTCGTGCAGCTCTTTCCCGTCAACGGGATCTTTCATTTCCGGGACTATCTCCGCGAGAGGTTCTATCACAAAAAGCCGTTTGCGGAATTCCGGATGGGGAATAACAAGATCCTCCCTCTTCACGATCTCATCGCCAAAAAGGATTATGTCTATGTCCAGCGTCCTGGGGCCGTATTTTATTTCCCGGGCGCGGCCGTATTTCTTCTCCACACTGTTCACTTTTTTAAGCAGCGCGCCGGGCGAAACGCTCGTTTTTCCGGCGACGGCCAGATTGATAAAATCCGGCTGATACTTCATGTTCATGGGATCAGTCCTGTAAAAACTTGACACCTTCATATCGTCCACGAAAAGGCTCAGGTCTTTCAGACTGTTCAGGAGTGTCTGGTAGGAATCCCCCACATTGCTTCCGAGAGACAACGCGACATCTTTTACCTTTTTATCATCCATTTCGCTCACCTTCCGCGGAGGATATCCAATGTCTCATCTTTATCCGTTGAAACGCTTACCGGTTTACCCGCCGCCTTGAGGGCGGAGGCGACATCTTTCAGGCCGCTGCCTGTCACAAGGCAGACCACGCGGCTTGATGCTTTCACCTTCCTGTCTTCAAGAGCTTTTTTGAGTCCGGCGTATGCCGTCGCGCCGGCCGGCTCCGGAAACAGTCCTGTGTTTGAGGATATCTCTTTTATGGCCGATATGATCGCCTCATCGCTTATCTCCACCGAAAAACCGTCCGTCTCACGCACAGCCCGTACGGCGGCCAGCCCGTCGCGGGGCACATCCACACTTATGGAATCGGCGATCGTGGTGGCGCTGACTTTCACTATCTCAATCTCTTCGGGCGACACATCTTTGCCTTTGTATTTTTCAAGGGTTTTATGGACGGAATCGGAGTTTTTAGACTGCACCGCCACGATCCTGGGGATACTCCGGGTGAAACCCGCGTAAAAAAGTTCACGAAAGCCCTTCCACACGCCGCTTATTATATTGCCGTCGCCCACCGGGACAAAAACATAGTCCGGCACTTCCCAGCCCATATCTTCGGCTATCTCAAAAGACACCGTTTTCTTGCCTTCCCTCGTCCAGGGGTTGAGGCCCGTGCTGCGGTTGAAACAGCCAAGCTCCGATGAAACGCAATCGCAAAGGTCGAAGGCCTGGTCGTAAGTGCCCCGCACCGCAAAAACCTTGGCGCCGAAGAGAAGGAGCTGCGCTATCTTGGCCTGAGGGGCTTTTTCGGGCACAAAGATAATGCAAT
This sequence comes from Elusimicrobia bacterium CG03_land_8_20_14_0_80_50_18, assembly GCA_002780705.1. Taxonomy (GTDB): domain Bacteria; phylum CG03; class CG03; order CG03; family CG03; genus CG03. The sequence goes on from PEUP01000077.1 coordinate 6,211, forward strand.
CCATCCCGACGCTCGCGGCAAGGCAGGCCAGCGAAGAACCGGCGTTACCGGTGGAGGCGCAGGATATACGGTCCAGCCCGTCCTCGCGTGCAACGGTGAGAGCGACAGCCCCTGCCCTGTCCTTGAACGAGGCCGAGGGATTCCTCGTGTCGTCTTTAAAAAAAAGTTCAATGCCCCATTTAGAGGAAAGCCTCTCGCTTTTTACCAGCGGCGTGCCGCCGACCAGAAGAGGCGGGCTGAGTTTCGTGTCGGCGAAAGGAAGAAAGGGCAGATACCTGTATATGCCCTTTTCGCCGGATTTTTTAACAGCGTCGGCGTTTCTGCCTATTCGGGCGTAATCATACACCGCCTCAAGATTCCCGCCGCAGCCGGGGCACCGGTAGCGCGCCTGCTTCAGCGAGAATTCTTTCCCGCATCTCAAACATTTAAAGCCTTTCAAATTTTCTGAAATCATAATCTTTCTAAAAACTCCTTTCTGCTCAGTGTTTTCTGCTCGCCTTTTTCCATGTCGCGGACAGACACCGTCATATTCTTTATCTCATCCTCTCCCATTATCAGGGCGAAACGAAAAGAGGCCGCCGAAGCCTCTTTCAAAGCGTTTTTGAGTTTCGGCTTTGAGGATATCACACAAACCTTCCCCGCATCTCTTATCTCATCCGCGAAAGCCGCCAGCGCATCCATGGGGGCTCCGGCGGAAACGAGCATGTAATCCGGTTTGTCGGCGCTGAAATCAATGAGCGGCATGACCCTGTCCACACCTATCGCGAATCCCGCCGCCGGCACATCCTCTCCTCCCAGCAATTTCACAAGGCCGTCGTAACGCCCTCCGGCGGCGACAGCGTCCCTCGCGCCCTGCGCGTAGAACTCAAAAACACAGCCGTTGTAATAATCAAGGCCCCTGACAAGTTTGACATCCTCATTAAATCTGATTTTTCTGTCTCTGAGCCCCTGCTTTATCTGCCCGAAATTATCCGCGCACTCAGGGCACAGGGCTTCGCTCACATCGGGAGCCTCCGCAAGTATCTTTTTACAGGATTCAACTTTGCAGTCAAGTATCCTGAGAGGATTCACGCGAAGTCTCTCCCCGCAGTCATCGCAGAGCCCGTCTATCTTTTTTTCGGCGAAGGCCGTCAATTTTTTTTCGTAGCCGCTCCTGCATTTGGAACAGCCGATGGAATTGAGCTTCAACTCACAGTCAAGTCCGAGCTTTTTAAGAACCGTCGAGCATAAGGAAATCACCTCAAGGTCGGCAAAAGCGCTCTTGTCTCCGAAGTATTCGGCGCCCACCTGGAAAAATTGTCTTTTACGGTCCTTTTGAGGTTTTTCATAACGGAACATCGCCCCCGAATAATAAAGACGGCAGGGAAGAGGACGCAAAAGGCCTCCGGCTATGGCCGCGCGCGCGACGGGCGCCGTACCTTCCGGACGCAGGGTCAGGGAACGGTCCGCTTTATCTAAAAATGTATACATCTGCTTCTGCACGATGTCACTGGCTCCCCCTATGGTCCGTTCAAAAAGAGCGGTGTCCTCAAAAATCGGCGTGTTGATGAGGCCATAGCCGTAGAGCCTCGCGGACTCTTCAAAAATCCGCGAAACGCGGGAAAATCTCGCGGCTTCTTCGCCGGCAATATCCCTTGTCCCTTTAGGCGCATTATATGTTTTCATAGCACTGCGATTATATGAAATGTCTCCGGTGTAGGCAAATATTCCCGGGGGATTCCCGGCAAATGTCGATACTCCCGGGATTGCCGGTAAAAAACGGCTTATTTCCGGCTTTTAATGAACCTCGCTATGCTGCGGTCAAAAGTCTTTTCAACATCGTCGCTAAAATAGCAGGCGGGAAGTTCCCCCATGGCCCTGTGGTATCTAACGCATTCGCAGCATTTGCCTTTTCTGGAACAGGGCTCATAAGAACAATTGCAGTCTTTCAGGTTGCGTTCAATATTACATTCCATCATCTCCCCCCTTTCCTGCCTGCTGGACAGGCAGGGTCGCGGCTTCGCATGTTTTGGAATAGGGGCAGGCCCTGCAGTGAGAGCCCGCGCGCGGCCGGAAATCGCGCGAGCGGATTCCCCCGGTTATATCGCCCAATGTTTTCAGGAGCGCGGCTCGCTCCATTATCTCAACATCAACGATTTTGCCCGGGGCAAGAAAGAAAAGCCCCAGTTTAGTAACGGGTTTCAGTCCGAAAACGGATTCGCATCCGAGAGCGTAGATGTTCATGGGCAAATCATAAGGAGAGGCATCCATCCTTCTGCCCGTCTTGTAATCGTATATCTCATAGGAATCTTTATTTTTTTCCACACGGTCTATCGCGCCCCTTATATGCGTGTCTTTGAATTTCAGGATGAAAGAGCTTTCTCTCATAAGGGGAGGAGAGGCGAAATCGGATGAGAGGAAATTATCCGCCATGAGACCGGCTGAGACGGCAAGAGACGGGGGGAGAGACTCCCTGATGCTCTCCCTGAAAAATTCTTCGCCGCGGTTTTTATCAAAATGTTCTATCACCGTGTGCAGGACATTTCCCAGCTTTACGGAATCCGAGGCTCCGGCAGAGCTTTTTCTCAGTATATAATCGTTTCTGTATCTCAGGGGACAAAACCTGTAGCCGTTTATCTCGGAGACGGTGAAACCCTTTTTTATTTTAGTTTCAATGACCGTCTCTTCGGAAAAATATTCATAGCCCCTGTGCCCGCGAAAAACGGGGAGCATTATTTTTTTCTTCTTTCCCTTATTCTCAAAAACCCCCTCCGCCCGGCAATGAACGGCAAGAGGATACAATTCCTCTTTAAGTGAGAAGGAGCCCCCCTCTCCGTCCAGGAATAAAGAGAGCATGGCGCTCAATTTGCCTTTGGACGGGCGGCCCAGAAGATAAAGCCTTTCCATGGCCCGGGTCATCGCCACATAAAAAAGACGCCATTCCTCGTCGGGTATCTCACCCGCGGGGCCTTTTTTCTTTTCGCGCCGTCTGATAGTTTTACCCGTGATCTCCCATGGAACGGATGAACTATTCCGACCGGGAAACTGTGAGGGCGTTATGTTCGCCACAAAAACCACTTTCCGCTCAAGCCCCTTTATCTTGTGCACCGTCATTATATCCACGCAATCCGACGAATCCACGGCGGCGTCGGATTCCACCGCCCCCTGCTGATCCAGTCCGCCGATGTATTCTATGAACTCCGAAAGCACAGGCGCGGATGAGGTTTTTTCGTAATTGAGGGCCAGATCCAGAAATTTTTTTATGTTCGCCAGAGCCCGCAGACGGTAAACGCCGTCGAAATCGGCCTTCACCCATTCGGTCAGGCCGCAGTCCAGAATAAGCGCCATCACATATCTGTGAATGGAAACCTTACCGGGGAACTTCCTGTTTTTAAGAAAAAAACTTATTCTCTCCCTTTTCTCTCTGCCCGGCTTGTCAGCGGCGTCAAGAAAAGCCTCAAAAAGCGACACGCCTCTTTTCCTTCCGGCGGCGAAAGAATAAATATCCTCAAGCGTAAAAGCTATCATGGGGCTCGTGAGAAATTCAAAAAATGCGCTGTCATCACCCGGCGAGGCGAGAAATTTGAGTATGGAAACAAGCTGTCTTATCTCGGCCCTGTCATAAAATCCTCTGCCGGAGGCCGTTAGGAAAGCTATCCCCTCGTCCCTGAACACCTTTTCATAATCTGACACGGAGTTTTTAAGGCTCCTCAATATCACCGCGAAATCGCTGTTCTTCAGGCCTTCTTCCTTTTTCAGCCGCTTGATCTCGCGCGCCATATAAAGCGCCTCCTGCTCCCTGCTTTCCGCTGTCACTATGCGGATTTTCTCACCCTCAGGGGCGTCATCGCGGGGCCGGAGCCTCTGATAATCCTTCAGCTTGTCCTCGAGCAGGTTGGCGAAAGCGAGCACGCTTTTGACACTCCTGTAATTTACGGACAGTTTTTTGGTTTTGCAGGCCTTTTCTTTTATGCTGGATAAATTTTCGGGGGTCGCGCCGCGGAAGGCGTAAATGGACTGATTGAAATCCCCGACAACGCAAAGAAAAGGCGGCGCTATTTTCATAAAGAGCGCCATCTGCACGGGGCTGGTGTCCTGGAATTCATCTATAAAAACAAATCTGTATTTTTCACGCAGGGCATCCCCTATCTTTTTATCTCCGTCAAGCAGCCTGTAAGCCTCAAGGAGGAGCTGCGGAAAATCAAGCGCCGAACGCCTTTTCATCTCGGATTCAAAAAGTTTGTAAAGATCGCGGATGAAGAGAATAAAATCCCCTTCCCCCTCCCAGCGGAAATCCTTCAGGTCATCCGGCGAGATAAGACTGTGCCGCAGATGCGTGATAAAGGAGTAGAGCTCCCCGGCACTTCGCAGGTCAAGGGGCGACACCATTCCCAGGGGAAGCGTGTTCCTTGCCTTGTCTATCATCTTCCTGAAAAATATGCGCTCAGAGCCGGCCGCAAGTATCTCAAATTTGGAATCTATCCCGGCTTCGGACGGATTAGCCCTCAGCACATCCGCGCAAAAAGCGTCGAGCGTGGAAATGTTCAGAAAGGGGAGCATCCCGGGATCGCCCAGTTTTTTGATTATCCTCTCCTTCATCTCTCCCGCGGCCTTCCTGGAAAAGGTGACGGCCAGCACACCCCCGAGGGCGTCTTTGAGCGTTCTGCCTTCGCTTTTCAGCGACTCAACTTTTTCAAGGAACTCGCTCACCAGATAGGTCGTCTTGCCGGTGCCAGCGCCGGCGGTGGCCACCGTCAGCTCACATTTCATATATATCGGCTCCCTTGATCCTGCGGCAAAGATCCTCGTGAGGACAGCCGCGGCGGGGACATTTTGAGGCTGGATAAAAATCGCCCCGCTTTATGTTCTCCGCGGCCTCTTTGAGTTTCCCGTTCATACCTTCCAGCGCCGAAACAGTTTTTTCATCCGTCAGCTCCAGCGTCACCTTCTGCGGATAATCCCCGGGTTTCTCATAATCGGCTATCCAGAACAGAGTAATCTTTTGACAGCCGCCAACGGCGCGCGCGTAAACAGGCAGAGCCAGATGCTCTCCCCTTGCTATCCGATTGCGCAGCGACACTTTCTTGAATTTGGAGCCGGGGCGGGTCTTGTAATCCATGACCTCAAAGCCGCCCTCTACGGCGTCCACCCGGTCTATGCGTCCTGTGACCTCAATGCCCTCTATGGGGACGATGATATCCTTTTCCCTCTCTACGACTTTAAACACATTCTCTTCCTCCGCGTATTTCTTCAGAAAAAAATAGAAGAAGGCCTTCCAGCATCCGGCGGAGTGAAGCGTTTCAAAATCCTTCACCGCGCTCGGGGAAAAATATTCGTCCGTGAGCTCTTTCATCCGGCGGGACATTGCGGCATTATCTCCGGGCGCGGGAAATTCAGCGTGAAACTTTTCAAGTATGTAATGGACAAGCGTCCCGCAAAGAGCCGCTTCCGTCTTCTTTGTTTCAAGAGATATCATCCTCTCTATGAAGAAATTCAGGGGGCATTCCATATAACTTTCAAGGCCGGACACCGATATCCCCGGCTTTTCGACCTCATGGCCGGAAAAAAACATGCCGCTTTGGACGACGGAGGAAGACGAACCGCCGGCGGGAATCATTTCCATCTCTATGGAAAAGGTATCCTGCGCGGGGAGAGATTGAACGGGGATGTCTTTGAGAAACTCCTCTATGTAGGGAGAGGGCGTCTCGTCCTCGTCTCCGCCGCTGAAGGTGACAAACACTTTTTCCGTGCCGGATGCGAGGGCGCTGAGGAATATTTTCTCTTCCGTGTCATAATGTTTCTGCTCATCCTCATCCTTTTTCATATAAACTCCGGGACTGAAGCGCCGGGGGAATTTGCCCCAGACGGCGCCGGTAATAAAAACGAATTTGAAATGCTCGCCCTTGGCCTCGTGCACGGTCAGCAACTTCGAGCTGGCCGGGATATCCCCGAGATAAGGGGCTCTCGCGAAAGTTGAGAGAGAGTCGCTTAAGAGGGACAGGAATGTTTCAAACGCCATTCCGCCGGTGATGCTGTGGAATTTTTCCGCATACTCAAAAAATTTAGCGAAGAGCCTGTTCAGGATGATGTCTTCTCCCGCGAGATCCTCGGAACCGCAGAAAGAATAAAGCGCCATTATCCTGGCCGGATTCGTCAGTGAAGCGGCGCGGGACGCTTTCTTCGCGGCGCTGCGCACACCCTCCACTTTGTCCGCGGGGCCTTTTCTCAACTTATGCGAGCCCTCAAGGAATCTGTAAATATCCGAATCGCTCAAGCCGAAAATCGGCAGCGACAGCATATCCGCGAAAGAGACCTGCTCGTCAATCCCCTCGGTAAAATACAAAAATGACAGAAAAGCGAGAAACTGCGGATGTTTGAAAAATGGCGCTCCCGACGGACAGCTCACAGGGACGCCTTCGGATGAGGCCATGTCCTCGAGCAGCTTTATCTCGTCTCCCGTGTCCCTGGCTATAACGGCTATGTCCCCGGGGCTCACGCCGGATTCAATAAGTTTTTTTATCCCGGAGAGTATCCACCGGGCGCTGTCATAACCGCTCAGGAATCTCAGCACCTCAAATTCCGGCGCCGTTGCCGCGCTGAGAATTTTTCTGTGAGGCGCGAATTTTTCCTCAAGGGCTTTTTTCGCCCATTCAGCGTCGCCGCCGAGAAAATCATATATGCCCCGTGAGGCATCCCCCGCGATATACAGGCCTTTGAGCGCGGCGGCTTTTTCCGCAAGACTGATGAAGATTAGCGTCTCCCTGCGGTTAAGATCCTCCCAGCCGTCAAGAAAAATATAATCAAAACTGCCGCTGAAAACACCGGATGAGACGGATTCAAGGCAGCACTTTTCCACATCCCTGAGGTCAAAGAGATTCCTTTCCTTCAGCCTTTTGTTATATTCGGATATGAGAGCGAATTCATCGGCGGCGAGCTTTGCGGAGGGGTCTATCTTATAGGAATCTATGAAATCAACGGCCTCCGAAATGAATCCGCGGAAATGCCGCAGGGAGGAAAATTTTTTAAGTCCGGGAAGTTTCTCCGAAAGTATTTCTTTTAACAGGACTTCCTCTTCTTTGCCCGAAATTATGGTAAAGTCACAGGATTTGGTGAATTGGCGGCTGTTCTTTTTCAGAGCCCATTTGGCAAAAGCGGAAAAACTGTCAATGTGAAGTTCACCGCATCCGCGTCCGGACAAAGCCGCTTCAATGAAACGCTCCTTGACGGACAGGGGACAGAGGACGAGTATCCTTGAAACATCCGTGCCGGAAGAGATCAGCTCATGGAATTTTTCCAGCAGAAAAGATGTTTTACCGCAACCGGAAATTCCTGCCTCTCGAAACGCCCCTGGCGCGCAGGCAGGTTCCGGCGATTCGCCCTCTCCGTCAATGAATATAATATCGGTTTTCAATAAAAATCCCGTCCCTGCCGGCAGGCAGGCGCCACTGATGCTGCCGTCTTCGCCGCGGCGGGGCCTGTCAAACCTTTATTTCGCTTTGTGACGCATTGCTTTGCGTCTTTTTTTCAGCTTATGTCTTTTAACTTTAGCAAGCTTTCTTCGTCGTCCTTTCACTTAGCCATACCTCCCCTCGTCATTCCGCGAACATGCGGAAAAATATCCTTACATAATATCAGCCGGCACACAATCAATATTCCCAGAAGGTCTATCGCCACATCAACCGCGCTGCCGTGTCTGTTAGGCACATAAAACTGATGAATCTCATCGCTGGCGGCATAGATGAAAGCCGCCACGCCCGATATCAGCGCCAGAGCCCGGCGGCTCAAGCGGACGCGGCCAGAATTTCCAAGCGCCAGATATATGAGCGCTGTCAGATAAGCGAACTCAAACACATGAGCCGACTTCCTGACAAAAAAATCCCAGATGCCCAGGCCCATATCTATTCCCGGGATATCTGAGAGATAGTATATAAGTTTCGCCCACATAACAACAGCCAGCCATTGTATGAATACCATCAGAAGCCTATTTTGCTCTCTTTGGAAGGTGCAACTTCCCCGAAAGAACTCTCGTATCTTTTCAGGTTCTCGGCGGCGGCCTGCACGAATCTTTTGGCGTGCGCGGGACTCATTATCACTCTGCTGGCGACGGAAGCCCGGGGCTGCTGGGGCTGAAGAAAAGCGAAATCAAAAACGATCTCCTCTTTTGTGTGGCTTATCATAGCCATGTTCGCGTAAACGCCTTTCTGTATATCCTTGTCTATTTCTATCTGGAGCTTCCTTTCTTCGCGGTTCATCTTCTTTACCTCCTTGGTGTTCTTGTCCCATTTCACAAAACTGTGAGCGCCTTTGCTGTATCGTTTTATCTCAGACACGGTATTTTTTTGCTTTTCCGGAGTCAAGGCGGAAATCGCCCGCGAGGATCTTTTTAGCGATGATCTTGCCGTATTCCACGCCCGGCTGGTCAAAGGTGTTGATACCCAGCATCTCGCCGTATATGGCCGTGGCCGCCTCAAGCATCATCATCAGAGCGCCCACATGTCCGGCCGACACCGCCGGCATTTTTATTGTAACAACGGGCCGCCCGGCCTCAAGAAGAGATAGAGCCGTCCCCGCTTCCTCGGCCTTGAAGAGTTCGGCGATGTCCCTTCCGGCGAAAACGAAATCCCCGAAATCCGGCACCATGAACGAGCCGATATCATCCACCGACAAAAGCGTGACAACTTTATCCTGCGGGCCCTCGGTGTAGAGCTGGAGCTGCGAATGCTGGTCGGTTACGCCCTTGGCCTTCACGGGTGTCGGACCCACGAAAATATTTTTTCCTTTCCTGTCTTCGCGCTTGCCCAGAGACTCCGCCCAGAGCTGCGCGAACCAGTCGCTCATCGTGGCGAGCTTTTCCTCGTAGGGCATGAACACATTGATGCGGCGGCCTTTTTTATAGAAGAGATAATGCACCGCCGCGTAAAGAGCGGCGGGATTTGACAGCAGCTCTTCGCCGAAACATATTCTTTCGGCGTCAGAGGCGCCTTTAAGAAGTTTTTTGATATCTATCCCGGCCACGGCCGCCGGCAGCAGCCCCACCGAAGACAGGGCGCTGAAACGCCCCCCCACATTGGCGGGTATGGGAAAAGAATCAATGCCGTGTTCCCGCGCGAACCCGCGCAAAAAGCCCTTTTCCGGGTCCGTCGTTATCACCACATGTTTTTTCCATGATTTGCCGCTCTTCTTTTTCAGGCCTTTGAGGGCCGCGGCAAAAACCGAAAGGGTTTCGCTCGTGGTGCCGGATTTCGTGATGACATTGAAAACCGTGTTTGAAAGAGGCGCTATATCAAAAACCGATTGCACAAATTCAGGCGAGATGTTGTCGGCGATGATGACACGCGGCCGGCCGCCCCGTCCAGCGGCATCTCTCAAATTGTAAAAAGCCGGGGTGAGGGCGTCTATGAGTGCCCGGGGACCGAGCGCGCTTCCTCCTATGCCGAGAACGACGAAACATCCGCATTTGCCTTTGAGCTTATCGGCGTATCTGATGATGGCAGAGGCGTTTTTCAAATCACCCGGGAGTTCCGCAAAGCCCACTTCGCCGGATTTACGCCGCGCGTTAAGTTTTTTTACGGCGGCTCTCACCGTGGGAGCGATTTTCCTCAAATCGGCGGAGCTGAGGCCCTCCGCGCCTATGGAATCCTTCATCGCGGGAGCATAGTCCACACTTATTTTTTTTGAAAAAACCTTTTTGGACTCTTTCATAAGCTCACACCTCCGTTAACAATATTATCTGGGCGAAATATGTCACAGTTCCTTCAACCAGGTGGCCGGCGGCCGCCTTGCCGCCGTCAAGTCCGCACACCACATGCAGATGCGCGGCGCCGTCTGTGACACTGCCGTTTCCCAAGAGTTCGGCTTTCATATCAAAGTGTTTCTGATAATGATCCGGCGGGATCTTATCAGAATCCTGACGAATGGTGACGAGGTCAAAATCCATAAGAGCCCCCACACAGGAAACTATAACGGCTTCCTTTACGCCCATTTCCGCCAGTCTCTTCTCAAGAGAAGCGACAAGCTTTTCACCTTCCCCGATTTTTATTTTTATTTGTTTCATAATAAGCTTCCCAAAACACAAAACAGAAAAAAGGGGGACGGAGGAAAGTCGGACTTTCCTCCGTCCCCCTTTTTTTATTATATCAAATCCATTTGACTTGTAAAATGAGTTTATATAAAATTGGACTTGGATTTCAGCAGAGGAAAAATCGCCGCGGCCCGGCAGCGCGTTGCCGCCGTCGGCGTTTTGATTTAGGAGAAAACCATAAAATGGCAAAAAAAATAGCGGTAAAAACCGTTCTCGTCTGTGACGACTCTACCGAAATCCGCATGCTGCTGAAGAGCGTGCTATCAAATGAGGGTTTTGCGGTGCTTGAGGCCGAAAACGGCCTTGTCGGTCAGGAGCTTGCCGAAGCCCATATACCCGACCTGATAATATTGGATATGATTATGCCCGGACAGGAGGGCATAACAACAATAGGGAAACTCGCCGGGAATCCGGAAACGGCGGAAATACCCATTATCATAATGACCGGCAAAACCGCCATAACAAAACTCATAGGCGCGGGCGCCTCTCAGGTGAAGGCGGTTTTTGAAAAACCTTTTTTCATGAAAGACCTGCGCGCGAAAATAGCCGAGATATTCAGTGACTGATTCATCCAGACTCAAGTCCACAGCCGCGGCCATCGCCATTTTTATCGCGCCGCTTATTCAGCCGGCCTTCGCGAACGAAAGAGCGGAAACACTCTATAAACAGGGGGATTTCGCCGGGGCCGTGGCGGTTGCGGAAGAAGAATACGCTAAGAGCGGAAGCGAAAGCGCAAAAACGGCTCTGGTCCGCTATCTCACCGAACTCGGTCTGGACATGAGTTTTAAGGAAAACTATAACGCCGCCGCGTACGCCTTCAGCCGCGCGCTTAGCCTCTCCCCCGACGATCTCACGCTGAAAGAGCTGGTCGCGACGGTGAAAGACCTCGGTTATTATCCCGCGCCGGCGCTAATTCCGGAAAAAGAAATCAAACCCGCCGCTACGCCGCCCGGGGCGAAGCCTGCTCCGGCACCGGATCCGGCCGCCGGCGCCTATCTCAAACAACAGCTTGAGCTGATACGGAAACTTGAAAAACTCGCCGCCGCCATAGAAAAGAAATCCGCCGCGGAAACAGGAATCTCGGAAGAAGCGATGCGGGAAACAGCC
>PEUP01000095.1:0-1236 GCA_002780705.1 Elusimicrobia bacterium CG03_land_8_20_14_0_80_50_18
AAACGAAGAGACGGGCGGGAAGATAAATCTTTCATGGACGGCGTCTTCTGAAAGCGATGTTGCCGGGTATAATATTTATAGAGCAACTTATCCAGATGTGAGTTATTTTTGTTTTATTTCAACAACAGAGGCAGGCCAAGGGCCTGCGGCTACAACAATTTCCAATCTTGCAAATTTCGTCACTTATTATTTCAGGATTTCTGCAAAAGATGAAGGCGGTCAGGAGGGCGTTCTTTCAAGCACGGCTTCGGCAATCCCGTCGGACATAACGCCGCCCGCGGCTCCGGCGCTTATAAGCATCACGCGTCTTTTGCCCCCGACCACGGGAGGCGTGCTTACGCTGAGTTGGACGAATCCGGTGGACATTGATTTTTCATCCGTCACGATTTACCGCTCCACCTCGGCACTGGAAAGTTCCTTCTATTTGTCATCGGGACTGGAAAGTCCCTCCTACATCGCTTCATCAACGGCTGCCCCTTATACGGACACGGGCCTTGTGAACGGGACGACGTATTACTACATTCTGCGGGCGCTTGATTTTAATTTGAACGAATCCACCAACACGGATATTCATCAGGGCAGGCCGCTGGATTCTTATCCTCCGTCGGCCGTGGAAGCTTTCTCTGCCCTTGATAAGGGCTACGGCGCTTCCGTTAATCTTTCCTGGGCGGCTAACAGCGAAGGCGATTTGAGAGGATATAATATTTACCGATCCACATCGGGGCCGGAAAGTCCCTCCTACATTGCTTTATCAGCGACGACATTTTATGTTGACGCCGTTCCTTCGCCGGGCGCGACTTATTTCTACGCGATACGGGCTCAGGATATGTCCGATAATCTGAGCGGGCAGGTTTCTGCCGCGCTCTTTGTGAGTGATGTGTCAGTCCTGCCCCCCTATGACATATCCGTCACCGCTCCCGCCACAGGCCGCAGCGCGCGCTTATCGTGGAAAATAGAGGATTCTCCGAGGGGGATATGGATTTACCGCGGCACTGAAAATTCCACAACGGCCGTTTTCGGCGTAGAGCCGTCAACCCGGCTTGCCGCAAGCGCGACTTTTTATTTTGACGCGGGCCTCACGGACGGCACGACACATTACTACGGACTGAAAGCGGTGAATTACATCTATGAATCCGTCGTGACAAAATCCACGAATACCGATATACACGCGGTGGTCCCGCTCGATACCCTTGCGCCCTCGACGCCGCCGGGCCTTCACGCCATACTGACTTTCGG
>PEUP01000095.1:1271-4470 GCA_002780705.1 Elusimicrobia bacterium CG03_land_8_20_14_0_80_50_18
AAAAACCGCTGCTCAATGAGAACGGCTCCTTGTGCGACGACCTCGCGGGCTATGAGTTACAGTGGCGAAGTTCATCCGGCGGCGCATGGGGTGCTAACAAGGTGTCGGTGGATTCGGGGGATACTCTTGAATGGCTGCACAGCGGTTCGGGCCTCTCGGCCGTTACTTATTATTACAGGATTCGCGCGTGTGACGGGAGCAGTCCGGCGCATTATTCGCTTTTCAGCAGTTCAATCGCCATATACTGCGAAGCCGTTATTGAATATGCTTTTTTTTCAGACGGCGCCGAAGCTGTGACATTCACACCCAACGGCGACGGCATAGCCGATTCACTTGATATTAATTTTACGCTGAATCAGTCCAGCACGACGGTTGAGATAAGGGTTTCCTCCACGGGCGGATTTATCGCGGAGTTGTCTTCGGCGACTTATCAGGCGGTTCTGTCCACTTCGGTGGCTTGGGCGCCGGTAGGGCTTCCCGACGGTATCTACAATGTGAAGATATACATTAACGGGAGCGAATTTTCCTCAACGGCCGTTACAATACAGGGAAGCGCCCAGAGTCCGCCGACGGCGAATAATTATCCCAATCCGTTCATAATGTCAAGGGACGGCGCCACAAAAATAAGATGGACAATGGCGGATCCGGCTCCTGTCAAGATAGCCGTCTATAATGCGGTGGGAATGCTTGTAAAAACCTGGGAAATTTCGCAAAATGAGCTTGTGGCGAATTATATGCAATCCGCTCAGTGGTATGAACTTCCCTGGGATGGCAGGAATGGCAAGGGCCGTAAGGTGGCCAGCGGAATTTATATATGTCTCATAAGGGGAGGCGGTGTTGACGAAAAGATTAAAATCGCCGTTATACGGTAAAGCGTTATACGCTGAATTTATAAAACGAAACCTGCTAAGGGAGGAGAAATAATTATGATAAACAAAATCATGGTCTTGCTTATGATGGGGGCTGTCCTTTCGCCGGCGCGCGCGCAGGTGGCCAAGCGCCTCACCGACGAATCCACCGCCGACGAGCTGACAATGCTGGATATGGTCAACAAAAAACCGGCCAAACTGCTTGAGATCGCCATTGAGGCCGTGGAGATAAAAAACAACCAGGCTCGCGAGATGGGCATCAAATGGGTGGACGGCATAAACATGGGCGAAATCTCATACACCCAGGACGCCCGCGTTCCGGCCGTTATGCCGGAGCTGCCCAGTTTATTCAGGGTGGGCGAATTCGCGAGGTTAAGCGCCATTACAGGGGATCTCAAGCTAATGATGAGTAAGGGCGCGGCCCGGCTCCTTGCAAACCCGAGGATGATCACAAAATCAGGCACGAACGCGCGATTCATGGTGGGCGGGGAAATGCCCTATATCGTTATAACGCAGGACGGGCCCGTTGTGGAGTGGAAGGACTACGGTATAAAAATGAACATCGTGCCGACGGTTATTGACGACAAAGAGCAGAAAATAGGGCTTTCCGTTTTTGCCGAGGTGAGCGACCTGGACTGGGAAGATGGAGCGATCTACTCCAACACGAAAGTGCCGGCGGTTATCACAAGAAACGCGTCTTCAACTCTGCAGATGCGAAGCGGAGAGACGGTTGCCGTCGCCAAGCTCCTAAGGACATTCAAGCAGAACACCAGCCAGGGCCTGCCGCTTCTCGGCGAGATTCCCATTCTCAAATATCTCTTCGGCTCACACGGCAGCGTTGACAACAGGACAACGGTTGTGATATTCGTGACGCCTAAAATAATGGACGAGGGTATGAAAATAGAGGAAGTGCCGTATTGATACGGAGCATTTAAATGAAAGCGCGCTTTAAGCTTTGCGTTTTGTCCGCGCTGCTTGTCGCTTTTTCCACGCAGGCCTTCGCTGACGACGAAATGAGCGTTGAGGAGCTTTTTTCTAAGGTGAAGAAGAACACGGATAAAATCAAAAATATGCAGGCGCTTATTACAAGAAAAGAGCTCCCGTCCGGCGATATCATGTTTACGGGAAAATTTTTTTACAAGCCGCCCATGTCGCGGATAGATTTTACGGGGCCGGATGAATTTGAGGGCGCGGGCCTGAGCGCGATCAGCGGGCCCGACGGTATTGTTACGGTGGATAAGGACGGTTACGCGCTCGGTTCCGCGGCGCAGTCCGGCATGGGCGGGGTTTTCAGCCATATAGCGGGCGATATGACAGATTTCGGTGATGCCTCCGTGACAGTCGCTCCGGCGGAAGATTACAACAAAGACGGGAAAATCAGGTATTATGAGGTCAGCATACGCCAGCGGGAGGCCTCCGCGGAGGAGCTTGCGCCTATAGAGCACCAGAAGCAGTTTATGCGCGAGCTCGCCCGGAGCGGTCAAATGCCCCCAGAAGCATACAAGCAGTGGGAGGCGTACAGCAGAAAAAGATCGCCCTCGGTTGGCGCTTCTTCCGACTGCGCTTTTTGCGACAGGGACAGGGATATCATAGTTGACCACGAGCGGGGGCTTATCAGCGAGATATATGTGCTTGCCGACGGAGATGTGCTGGAAAGCGTCAAATACCATTATGTCATGGCCGGCGGAATATATGTCCCCTCACGCGTGGAGTTCTCCGACGGCGAAGATGAATTTGAGATAACGCTGAGCGCCATACGCGCATCTTCGCCGATTCCTGACAGAATATTTCGTTACAAAGACAGCTCTAATTGATTTTCATCAGAAACCTCTCTCTTGCCCTTGTTGTCTTTGTGACGGGCTTTCTTTGTTCCGCGTCGCCGCGTCTCGGGGACGGCGCTGCCGAGGCGGGTCAGCTGGGTTTATTGCACAAGGCCTATGCCGCGGCAGATTACGGACGGAGTTATGACCTGGCGAAAGAATTCGCGCTTAATTTCAAGCGCTCGGCCTATCTGCCGTCCGTGGCCTGGATAGGCGTTAAAAGCGCTGTAGAAACGGGGAAGAGCGGCCTTTTTTTTGCTGAAGCCCTTGAGGGATTTGATGGCCATGGAAAAAATCAGGTTTTGAAATATGATCCGGTCAAGGGGCATCGCCGGACAGTCTCCGGTGATAAAGACGCCGCGTATGTTTTTGTGGATTTGCCGGGCGCCGCCGCCCAGAGGGATTATCTGATTGAAAATAATGTGATTTCCGCGGGGGATTGCGCGCTGGTGGACCCGGGTGATGAGATCCGGAATCTTCTGCGATATCCGGATGTTCTGCTCAAAGATT
>PEUP01000095.1:4547-7614 GCA_002780705.1 Elusimicrobia bacterium CG03_land_8_20_14_0_80_50_18
GTTTGACGCGCACACGGATTACCGCCTCGGCGGAGATGCTCTTTTTGACTGCGGTTCCTGGGTGCGGCCGATGATGGAGCAGCCAAATATAAAGAAAGTCATCCTGATAGGCATAAACACTGAGAAAAAATGGTTTTATGAGAATCACTCCTACCGTTTTCCGGAAGATGCGCTCATACTTCAGAAAGGCGACGCGCCTTCCGTCTATACGGGAAAATTCAGGCGCCTGCGACTCGGAAATATGGAAAGTCCTCTCAATATTCCCACAAAGGATGTTTATATATCCGTGGACATGGACCTGCTGGAGGAAGCTTACGCGACGACGGACTGGGGAAACGGGAAGGTGTCTCTTGACCAGGTTGTCAGTATTATTGAGTCAATAAAGAAGGAGCACAGGATAGTGGGCTCGGATATATGCGGCCCGGCGGATGAGCCGGACGCGAAATCGCTCCGTTCGCTTGCCCGTATAGCGCTAGCGGTCAAAGAAGATATTTTTTGATGAGACGGACAGTGGGATGGCAAAGGCGGCTTTCACATTTTTGGGCATCAGAGAACATTTAAGAGCGG
Source organism: Elusimicrobia bacterium CG03_land_8_20_14_0_80_50_18 (assembly GCA_002780705.1). GTDB lineage: Bacteria > CG03 > CG03 > CG03 > CG03 > CG03. Next base: position 5,115 of record PEUP01000095.1, read on the forward strand.
CAAGGCCCGCCGTGTACATTATTCTGTTGTCTATCCTCATGTCTGCGGCTCTTGAAACCATTGAGCCTATGGCTATTCCAAGGTCTATCCCTGTGTAGGCGCAGAGGCCTTTGTGTGATTTGCAGGAGCCCCCGCAGAAGCCGCAGTCAAGGCCGCGGTCTTTGTCGTAGGCCCCTATAAGTATTATGGCGTCTGAGTTTGAAATGCCTGTCGCGTCGCGTATTTTCCCGATTTCTTTCATCTTTTTTATTAGCTTTTTTATTTCGGCCGCCGTTGGTATCTTAATTACGATTGTGTCCATTCCTTTGGCTTTCGGCGCTGTTCTGCCGGCCATTGTTATCAGCGAAACGGCGGCTTTGATTCCGTCTTTATAAATCTTTTCAGTCACGTGTCCTCCTTCTTAATTGTATCTCAGCGGCTCGGTGCCGGTGATAAAGGGCATCAATACGGCATCAGGATTATCCGGCAGGGCTCTTTTGCCCGTATTTTTATCGATAGGCACGAAGTTTATGCCCGCGGGGGGGTGAAAATCCGATATGGGCCTGCTTTCCGTTATCCTTTTCATAAATGCCGTCCAGATTGGAACAGCCATTACGGCGCCGGATTTTCTCTTGCCGAGGCTTGCGTTATTGTCATAGCCGGTCCATATCCCGCAGACCACTTCGGGGATGAAGCCCGTGAACCACGCGTCCGTGAACATGTTTGTTGTGCCGGTTTTGCCGCCTCGGGGCCGCGCCACCTGGCGTGTGCCGGCTCCCGTGCCGTGTTCGGCGACATTCTGGAGAAGCCAGTTCATGATATAAGCGGTCTGCGGCGACAGGCATTTTTCGGGATTCGGGCCGTTCACCTCTAAGGGCTTGTCCGAATTGTCGGTTATTTTTATTATGCCGTAAGGCGTCACTTTGATGCCCTCATTGGCGATAATGCCGTATGCCGTCACCATTTCCGGCAGCGTGACCTCACCGGTTCCCAGGGTCAGCGACGGTATTGGCAGAAGCTCGCCCGTCACGCCCATTTTACGGGCGTATTTGACGACAAGCTCCGGTCCGATGCGCTGAATGAGATCCACGGCGCAGAGATTCTGGGATTTTCTTACGGCTTCCACAAGCAGGGTTTTCCCCCCGTAGTCACCGTCGTAGTTTGAGGGTATCCATATTTTATCGGGAGGTATGTTTATGAGGAATTGCGGATCCAGATCGGAGAGGTCTGTCGTGCGCGAGAGGAGTTTCCATTTAATACCTTCCTGGAAATAGACCACAGGCGAGTCTTCAAGTTCGCTCACGACGCTGTAGCCGTTGTCGCAGGCGGCTGTGTAGGTAAAGATCTTGAAGCCGGAGCCCGGCTGGCGCCTCGCCTGCACGGCGCGGTTGAACTGGGATTTGGCGTAATCCCTGCCGCCGACCATGGCAAGTATTTCGCCGCTTCGCGGGTCCATCGCCAGGAGTGAGCCCTGCACATGGGGAAAAATTGACAATTTTTCCTTCTCGACGCCGAGATCGTCTTTTACCATCTCACTCGTCACTTCAAAACCTTCCGCTTTTTCCCTTCCTCGCCGGATCTGAGTCGCCCTCTCATCGTCAAAAGCCGACAACCTCGCCTCCAGCTCCTCTTCGGCGATGACCTGCATCTCATAATCCAGGGTTGTGTACACTTTCAGCCCCGCTTTGTATATGGCGTTATAGCCGTATTTATCTTCAAGATATTGGCGGACATATTCTTTGAAGTATGCCGCTGTTTCAGGATTGTCGTCTATAACCTGCATAGATATTGGCGTGGCGGAAGCGTCCACATACTGATCCTCGTCTATCATTGTTTCTTCCAGCATCCTCTTCAGCACAATCTGCCGCCGCTGATAAGCGTTTTTCAGGCTGTTAAAAGGACTGTATCTGCTGGGCGCGCGGGGAAGCCCGGCGAGGAGAGCGCTCTCGGCGAGGTTCAGGTTCCTGACGGATTTGTCAAAATAAACTTTTGAGGCGGCCTCAACGCCGTAGGCGCTCGCTCCGAAATATATCTGGTTGAGGTAGTATTGGAGTATCTCCTGCTTGGAATATTTTTTCTCAAGCTGTACGGCGAGGAAAACCTCTTTTATTTTTCTCGCGATGGTTTTGTCGCGGGTGAGGAACATGACTTTTGCCAACTGCTGGGTGATGGTGGAGGCCCCCTGTGAGATGCGGCCCCGCTCAACATTCACCATAAAAGCTCTGACTATCCTCTTGGGATTGATGCCCCAGTGCTGAAAAAAGCTTGTGTCCTCGATTGCCAGCATCGCGTTCTGGAGATCAACGGGTATTTCAGTGATAGGCGTGACGACGCGCCGCTCAATATAGAATTCGGCAAACTCTTTACCGTGCCTGTCATAAAGTTTTGTGATTATGGGCGGCGAGTATTCTTGCAGGATGTCTATGTCCGGCAGGTCCCTTGTCAACAGATTAACAAAAGCGAAGGCGGCGAGCCATCCCAGCGCTAGCGCTGCGGCGGCCTTTAAATATATCATGTATCG
>PEUP01000066.1 GCA_002780705.1 Elusimicrobia bacterium CG03_land_8_20_14_0_80_50_18
AGCGGAGTTAATCAAGCATTTTTCGTTCAAAATAGGTTCGAGCTTCGTTCAGCAATTGCGACCAGTTTTTCTGTTGTCGGCGGCTGTCGGGGCCCGCGGCATTTCATCTTTATTAAAATCTTCCTGCTCACCGGCTTGTCCGCGGCTTTTGATGTTGTCAAATGTCAACCTCCCTGCCGTCAGGCAGGAATCTGGCCCCATGAAAGTTGCGATGATTTAAGGGTTTTGCTACAATACATATATGCCTCTGATAAAATATTTTTTTAAGTTCCTGAAAGCGCTTAACTCCAACGCCGGGGCGGGGCAGGTCGCTCTGGGAATGACTTTCGGTATGATTTTGGGAATCATTCCGGTTTCCGCTCTGCACTGGTGGCTGATACTCGTCCTGATGTATGTGCTAAACTCCAATCTCGCCGCCGGGGCGGTGTTTATGGCGGTCTTTAAGCTCGCCGGTATGGCTTTGGCCCCCGTCTTTGACAGCGTCGGATACGCCGTTCTCACGACGCCCGGCCTTGAATTTTTTTTCACCGAACTCTATAACATGCCCATAGTCCCCTTCAGCCGCTACTACAACACCGTTGTCATGGGCGCGACGCTGATTTCCCTGATACTTTTTGTCCCCGCGTTTTTTGTTTTCCGCCTTATGGTGAAAGGCTACCGCGCCGGCGTGCGGGATAAACTGGCGGAGACCAGAATATTCAAAACTTTTATGAAACTGCCTCTCGTGGGCAAGATAGTCAAACTCTACAACAAGGCCAACAGCGTAGGGGATGCCCTCTGATGCGCTGGAAATTTTTCATACCCATAGCAGTGATCTTCGGCGGCCTCGCCGCTTTTTACGCCTTTGGCATGGACGCCGTGGCGGCGAAAGGCATGGAAAAAGTCCTGGCAACAATCTTCAACGCTCGCGCGGAAGTCACGGGAGTTGACATCAGCCTCATCAAAGGCCGGGTGAAGATAGGCAGGATCATCGTCGCTGACGCGGACAATCCCATGTTCAATCTTTTTGAATCCGGCCGTATGGTCATGGACACGCCCGTCAAAGCGCTGCTGATGCAGAGACTGGTGATAGAGGAAGCTTCAATAAAGGATGTATCGTGGGGAGCGCCGAGAAAAACATCCGGCGCTCTTAAAAAAGACAAGCCGGAGGGCGAAGCCGCGAAGAAGCCCGTGAAGAAAGTCTCCGCGGAGAAGGAAGGCGCCGCCGAAAGCAAGCCGCTTCTCGCCGCGGCCGATGTCAAATCGGTAGGCGCAGATTATTTTGAAAATCAGAAGGTAATGTTCAAAAGCCCTAAGCTCGCCGAAGGGGCTACAGCGAAGGCGGATGAGCTGAAGAACAAATGGGAACCTAAACTGGACGAGGTGTCGGTTCAGCTCAAGCAGGCGGAGGCCGCCGCCGGAGAGATAAAAAAAATAGACACCTCACGCCTTGAGACCGCGGGTGAAATCGCCTCGGCGCTCAAGATATTGAGGGACAACTCAAAGGTGATCAAAACCGCCGTTGACAGCGCCAATAATGTGAAAAAAGAATTTGACGCCGACACAAAAGCCGTACAGAAACTGAAAAACGATATCAGCGCCGCGCGGGAAGCGGACTGGAGACTTGTTTCGGCTCAGCTCAATGTGCCGGTCGGCACCCAGTTTCAGAGTTTCACCCAGGATATGCTGTCGGGCATATTGCACAAAAAGGCTGGCTCTTTCGCGCAATACATAGAGAAGGGTGTGGAAGTAATGGCGAAGATGAAAGAGCAGGAAAAGAAAAAAGCCACGCCGAAACCGAAGAAGGAGAAATTTAAAGGGCGCGATGTGGTTTTCAAATCCATGCTTTTTCCGAAATTCCATCTGAAGCACGCGGAAATTTCGGTGAAGAAAGAGGAGCTTTCTCTTGAGGGGGAGCTGGTTAATTTCAGGACATCGCCGGAGAAATCTGAAAAGCCGGCGACTTTCAGGCTTGAAGGCAGACAGAACAGGGGAGGCATAAAAATTTCCGGTGTCATAGACAACAGGACTCCGGGCGGGGAGAAAAGCAAGGTTTTTTTCAGGGGCATCGATTTTCCGCTTGAGGGCGCTTCCGGCTCCATACCCTATGTCAAGCTGAATGATTTCAACGGCATCTACAATGTTGATCTGGATTATTTCGCTCCGGCCGGCGCGAAAGCCGAAGTGAATCTGAACATCAGGATAAGGGATATGAAAGTGAGCGGTGATGAAAAAGATCTTGTCACGGGCCTCGTCATTGACGCGATAAGGGCAACTCCGGAACTTGTCATAGAGGGCACAATCACAGGCGGCGCCGGAAAATTTTCGTCAAATCTTGATAATGTCCTTTCAAAGAAGGTGAAAGAGCGTATCAGCGCTGAAATCGCCGCGTCGCAGAAAAAAGCCCGCGAAAGTTTTGATGCGTATATAGGCGGGTATGAAAAGACGGCCTTCGCCTCACTGGACGCTTTCAAAGATTCTTACGAATCAAAAATAAAAGGGGTATCCGGCAAAGCTCAGTCATACGATAAGGTCGCGGATTCCTATGAAAAACAAATAGAGGACAGAAAAAAAGAGATACGGGATAAAGAGGCCGATAAAGTCAAAGACAAGGCGAAGGGCCTCTTCAAAAAACTGCGTTAGGCGGAATTTTATGCTCATGGACGGAACACAGATAATAGCCACGATAGGCCCACCGACGCTGCGAAAGATCAAAGAGCTCCGCGGTGCCGGCATGGACGGCCTGCGCATAAACAGCTCGCACGGTTCGGCTGATCAGCATGAGAAAATCATCGCTTCCGCGCGTAAAATCAGCAAAGGGCCTTTTATAATATACGACATCAAGGGCCCGAAGATAAGGCTCGGGGATATACCCTTTCCCGTCAATCTCAAAACAGGGCAGAAAATCCTTCTGAGAACGGGCATGAGCGAAAAGAACGGCTGGCCTTTTACCAAAGATTCCGCCGACGGCATTCCCGTGGCGTTTCCGCTCTTTCACAAATATGTCAAAAAAGGCGACAGGCTGCTGATAGACGACGGCCTCATAGGTATGAAAGTTGAGAAGGTGACAGGCCGCAGAATATTCTGCGAAGTGCTCTACGGCGATATCCTCCGCTCGAGGAAGGGCGTCAATCATCCCGACACCGTCATTGATTTCCCTTATACGGTTGACGCGGATATTCCTCTCATAGCTTTTGCCGTAAGGCACGGCGCGGATTACATCGCGGATTCCTTCGTGCGCAACGCTGATGATGTTTCGGAACTCCGCGGCCGGCTCAGGGGCACGGGCATAAAAATCATTTCCAAGATTGAGAATCCCGAAGGCGTGAACAATTTTGACGCCATACTTAAAAAAACGGACGCCGTGATGATAGCCCGCGGCGACCTCGGCGTGGAGCTGGACCCATGGGAGATACCGGAATTGCAGAAAGTTATGATAGAAAAGTGCAACAGAGCGGGGAAGCCCGTCATAACGGCCACGCAGATGCTGGAGTCCATGATAGACGACCCCAGGCCGTCGCGAAGCGATGTGTCGGACATAGCAAACGCCATCTACGACGGGACCGACGCCGTGATGCTCTCCGGCGAAACATCCGCCGGCAAATATCCCGTGCTCTGCGTTGATATGATGAAAAAAATAATCAGGAAAACCGAGTCCACCGCCCGTTACAAAAAGTTAGTCAAAATCCGTTCCCCGCTTTAATACCCCCCGAAAAGACGCTTTGGAGCGATACAGGGAAATTTAGGAGAAAAAATCGTAAAGAATTGCGACTGTCTGACGACCCCGTATAAAGGGAGCTGTGCCTTGCGAAGTACGCCTATGGCGGATTAAGCAACCTGCCTGCCGGCAGGCAGGTTTAGATTTTTTATCCGTTAAAAATTTTCCGTCTAGCGAAAAAGCGATTTTCGTGGGGGGCATTTTCCGTTATATGGAATGTTTCTTTGATTTCGCGGCTGTAATTTTGTAAAATACGCCGTGGAACTGCAAAAAAAAATAGGTCTGGGAGGTGTTTTCTGCATCGCTTCGGGGGCGATGATATCTTCCGGTATTTTTGTGCTGCCCGGAATCGCTTTCGCCAAGGCGGGGCCCGCCGTAGTTCTGTCCTATGTCCTGGCCGGTATTTTTGTCATTCCGACATTGTTCGCCACTTCAGAGCTTCTTACCGCGATGCCTAAAGCCGGCGGCGATTATTTTTACATAAGCCGCAGCATGGGCGCGGCAAGCGGCTTCCTCGCTGGACTGGCGAACTGGTTCTCCCTAAGCTGCAAGAGCGCTTTCGCTCTTGTGGGTATAGGGGCTTTCCTGACCATTATTTATCCGGATGCCCCGCAGTTCCAGATGGATTTCATTGCCGCGGCCTTCTGTGTTTTCTTTACTGTTATCAATCTCAGGGGTGTGCATCTCGTCGCGAAATATCAGATATGGCTGGTATCCTTCCTTGCGGCCGTGTGTGTTATATATATTTTGCGCGGCGCCGTGGAAGTCCGGCTTGACCATTACAGAGGTTTTTTTGATGTCGGATTACCCATGATTTTTTTCAACGGCCGGACTGGTTTTTGTGTCATTCGGCGGCGTCGCAAAGGTGGCTAGCATAGCTGAAGAGGTAAAAGATCCGACGACAAACATACCTCTTGGAATGTTTCTGGCCTGGGCGGCGGTGGTTAGCATCTATGTGCTGGCTATTTTCGTGACCGTCGGGGTTATGGACGCGGAGGTGCTGAAGGGCACGCTCACGCCTTTGAGCAGCTCCGCGCGATGTTTTGCCGGAGCGCCCGGTATGGCGCTTCTCACTTTAGGCGCCGTAATGGCTTTTGTCTCCACCGCTAACGCGGGCATAATGACGGCGTCCCGCGCGCCCCTGGCGATGAGCAGGGATAAGCTTTTGCCGGAGATGTTCACAATGATCAACCGTCACGGCGTGCCGCACTGGCCTGTCCTGCTGACATCCGCGTCAATGCTGATAATGATATTCGCCTTTGACATTGTTAAACTTGTCAAGGTTGCGTCCTCCACCATGATTATATTGTTCATTTTCGCCAATCTGGCCGTGATAATCATGAGGGAGTCAAAGCTTCCCAATTACCAGCCTGTTCTGAAGGTCCCCATGTACCCTTATCTGCCGATAGCCGGTATACTAATCTATGCGGCGCTCATAGTGTCCATGGGGGCGTTTGCGATCACATCCAGCGCTGTGTTTTTCGGGGCGGCTCTGCTGTGGTATCTGATCTATCCCTACAGGATAGAGGCCAAAAAATCGGCGCTAATCCATGTGGTTGAGAGGGTGATAGGCCGGCAGATACAGACGGACACTCTAAACCGCGAGCTCAAAGGCGTTCTGCGAGAGAGAGACAGCATAATGGAAGACCGCTTTGACAGGCTTGTAAAAGAATCTATGATCCTGGATATAGAGGATCAGCAGAGCGCGCATGAGCTGTTCAAAAAAGTGTCTTTGCTTTTCGGGCAACTGCTCAAACGCGACGCGGGGGAACTTTACGGCCAGTTTATTGAGCGTGAAAAAATATCGGCCACAGTTATAAAAAAAGGCCTGGCTATACCGCACATCATAATTGACGGAGAAAAATTTTTTACCATGATACTTGTCAGAGCGCGGAAAGGCATTATATTTCCCGGCAGCCCTGAGCCGGTCAAAACGCTGTTTTTCATTGTGGCCAGCGGCGATGAGAGGAATTTTTATCTCAGGGCTCTGATGGCCATCGCTGAAATAGTGCAGGAAAAAGATTTTGAAAAGAAGTGGTCCGCCGCCGCCTCAAAGGCTGAGCTCGAGGATGTCATACTGCTTGCCAGCCGTAAGCGCGAAGAAGTGCTGAATTGAGCAAAACCCTATACCTTCTCCTGTGCGCGCTTTTCTTATTCGTATCAGCTTCACGGGCATCTTCCGAATATGTGACCGGACGCTTAATCAAGTCTTCGCCGTCGAGCGCCAACCACCAAATTGAAGAGACGGAATTTCTTGTCCTGAGCGGCAGATCAGGGGGCGCTGTGGTCCATGCCAGAAATTATCTGTGGGATGATCCCGCTTACAACACGGTTCTACGCCCGGGTGATAAGGCAACGCTTAAGATAGATTACGGCATATCCGGAGAGATAGAGAGAGTGGCGATAAAAGGCTACAGCAGGGGAAGGAGGCTCATATTTTTCCTTGCGGCTTTTATTCTGCTTCTTTTCGCTGTCATAGGCCGCCGCGCAGCCTCCGTCCTGGCGGCAATGACTTTCAACATTTTTATTTTCATCTCGGCCTTTGTGCCGGTTTTGAAAAGCGGATTTAATCCCGTGGCTGCCGTTTTTTTGTTTTCGGTCATCAGCGCCGGAGTCACGCTCATCCTTATAACAGGCCTGAGTAAAAAAAGCGCCGCCGCCGCCGCCGGAACGGCCGGAAGCATTATTCTTGCCTCGCTTCTGGCTTTTGTTTTTTTGAAAGCCGCGCACATCAGCGGTTTTTATTCCGAGGGCGCCCGGAGGATAACGGCGATGACCCGCGCGGGCGGTATAGCCGAAATGGATTTTTTTCTTCTCACCTCGGCCGCGATAATGCTCGCGGCTCTGGGAATGGCTGTTGATGTGAGCGTGGGTGTGGCCTCTTTCGTTCAGGAGCTCCATGACGAGCGCTCCGATATGAGCGCCATCCAGCTCTGCCGGAGAGGTATTTCCGTCGGCGGCGACATGCTGGCGACGATGATCAACTCGCTCATATTCGTCTTTGCCGGAGCTTCTCTCCCTCTTGTTCTCAACGCGCGGATCAGCCGCGTGCCCTTTCTGAGGTTTATAAATTACGAGGTCGTTTCGGGCATAGCGCTCCATAGCCTTCTGGCGAGTTTCATCCTTATATTCACGATTCCCTCAACGGCCGCCGCCGCCGCTTATCTTTTCGCGGGGCGTGAAAAAAGGCGGAGGCCCTGATGCCTTTCGAGATGAGAAAAATACTGCTCTGCGTCCTTTTAGGGGCTTGCGCTGTTTTTGCCGATTCATGGAGCGAGAAACCGGACATAGATTTTTACGCGCATCCTTTTGTCGAGGACGCCGATGACCTCCATGAATACAGGACAGGCCGTGTCACAAGCGAAAATGAAGAGTTTGTTTTCTCTTCGCGTGGTAAAAAATACCCCCTGGATAGTTATAATTTTAGGGTGCAACTATTCGCCGGTGAAAGGGTGCTCTGCGTGATAGAGGACGGGCGCGCGGGGGTGCTGGATTATGACAGAACCCGGCCGCTGGCTCTGCTCATTTTTCTGTTCGCGCTCGGCGTTATCGCGCTCAAGGCCGTCTCGGGAGCCCGCGCTCTGGCGGCCCTGTTCTTTGCCCTGCTTGCCGTGTTCGCTGTGTATGTGACTGCTGTTCTGAAAGGCGCGCCTCCCGCCGCTTCCGCGCTTCTTCTTTGTTTTATCATCTCGCTGGTGACGCTTTACGCCGTCTGCGGGAAGGGGAGAAAGGCGCCCTCGGCCTTAGCCGGAGCCGTTTTCGGTATCTTTTCAGCGGCCCTCACGGCGTATATCTTTCTGGCGGCGCTGAAAACCCGGGGGTTTTCCGACGAAAACATACAGCTTCTGAATTATCTTTCGCGTACGCTGCAAATAGCTCCGCGTGACGCGGGGAGTGTGTTTCTGGCGGGTATCATCATTGCCGCGACGGGTGTGATAATGGATGTGGCCATCACCATAAGCTCGTCACTGTCGTCAATACAATCGGCGAATCCCGCGATAAGCCGCGCGAAGCTTTTCCGCAGGGGGATGAATATAGGAGGGGATGTGATAGCGTCAATGTCGGGCAGTCTTCTTTTCGCTTACGCGGGCGGCGCGCTTTTCCTCATACTGAGCCGGAGTTTTTTCACATATTCCGCGTCTTTTCTGCTCAACGCCGAATGGTTTGCCGCCCTGATCGCCGGTATTTTCGCGGGGACCTGCGGCATGATATTGACGGTGCCGGCCACCGCCGCCGCGTCCGCCTTTCTCCTCACAAGAAAAAGGGGACGTCCTTAATATTCTAACAGTACCCCGTAATTGTGTGCAAAACTGTAATCCTGTCTGTAGGAGAGAGGGGGGGGCTATCATCAATCAATCGGGACTGGAAAGTCCCTCCTATATAGAAAATTAAGGACGTCCCCTTTTCCCGTCCCCTTTTCCTCCCCTTTTCCCTTTTCTGTACAGAATATTAAGGACGTCCCCTTTTTCCCCTTGACAAAAAAAACACATTTTTGTAATTTAGCACCTGGAACGGTTTGGTGCTAAACCATAATGGGTTTGGTCGATTTAAAGGCCGGGGTATTTCCCCTTTTTTTGTAAAAGGGGTGGCAGGCCGAAGGTCTGACGGGGTATTTCCCCGCTGAGAATAACAACAGGAGGTAGAGGTTATGAATCTGGAAATGCTTGGAGACAGGGTTTTGATTGAGCAGGAGAAGGGTGATGAGAAGACCAAGAGCGGTATTATCATCCCCGACACGGCGAAAGAGAAACCGCAGAAAGGCACGGTTGTGTCTGTGGGCCCGGGAAAGAGGGACGATTCGGGAAAGCTCATTCCCATGGAACTGAAAGCAGGCGACAAGGTGCTTTATGGCAAATACGCCGGCACCGAAGTCAAACTTGATGGCAAGGACTATGTTTACATGGATCAGAGCGATGTCATCGCGAAAGTAAAATAAATTAAGGGGGAAAATAAAATGGCAAAACAATTAAGACTTGATCACGACGCTTTTGCGTCGCTTCAGAAAGGCATTGAACAGCTCGCCGCCGCGGTGAAGATAACGCTGGGGCCTAAGGGCCGATTCGTCGTTCTTGACAAAAAATTCGGTTCGCCGACGATCACCAACGACGGCGTGACAGTGGCGAAAGAAATTGAGCTCAGCGAACCTTTTGAGAACATGGGCGCTCAGCTCGTCAAGGAAGTGTCTTCCAGGACGAACGATGTCGCCGGTGACGGGACGACAACCGCTGTTGTGCTCGCCGAGGCCATATTCAAAGAGGGTCTCAGGAACATCACGGCCGGAGCCAACCCTCTTCATCTGAAAAAAGGCATGGATGGCGCTGTGACGGTAGCCGTGGCGGAGATCAAGAGACTCGCCAAGAAGGTGACGACCAAGGAAGAAATATCCCAGATAGCCACGATTTCGGCCAACTCAAAGGAAATCGGCGACATGATAGCCGACGCCATTGACAAGGTCGGCAAAGACGGCGTCATCACCGTTGACGAGGGAAAAACCTCATCCACCGTGCTTGAGACGGTGCAGGGAATGCAGTTTGACCGAGGCAACATTTCGCCTTATTTCGTCACCGACGCCGAAAGGATGGAAACGGTTCTTGATGAGCCCTACATAATAATAGCGGACAAGAAAATATCATCCATGCAGGAAATCATCCCCGTTGTTGAGAAGATCGCCAAAACCGGCAAGCCTTTCCTCATCATAGCTGATGAGGTGGAAGGCGAGGCCCTGGCGACGCTGGTTGTCAACAAGCTCCGCGGCGTGCTCAAATGCGCGGCGGTCAAAGCCCCGGGCTTTGGCGACAGAAGAAAAGAGATGCTCGCCGATATCGCTGTGCTGACAAAAGGCACGGTCATATCCGAGGATGTCGGTATGAAGTTCGAGGAGACAAAACTTGACATGCTCGGCCAGGCCAAGAGGGTGACGATAGACAAGGAAAACACCACCATCATAGACGGCTCGGGCGACAAGAAAGATGTGTCCGCGAGGGTTGAGCAGATAAAAAAACAGATAGAGGAGAGCGATTCCGATTATGATAAGGAAAAGCTGAATGAGCGTCTCGCCAAACTTTCGGGGGGTGTGGCCGTCATCAAAGTCGGCGCGGCCACCGAGACCGAGATGAAAACCAAAAAGTTCAAGGTTGAGGACGCCAAGCACGCCACGATTGCCGCTCAGGAAGAGGGCATAGTGCCGGGCGGCGGCGTAACGCTGCTTGCGGCAATCAAAAAGGTGAAGGCCATAAAGTGCAGCGACCCCGAAGAACAGACGGGCGTGAACATCATCGCGAAAGCCCTCGAGGCGCCGATGAGAGAAATCGCGCGCAACGCCGGAGCCGAAGGCACCGTCGTCGTGCAGGAAGTGATGAAGATGGCGACTGGACACGGCTATGACGCCGAGAAAGGCGAGTATGTTGACATGCTCAAGGCCGGGATTGTTGATCCCGCCAAGGTTGTCAGGGCTTCTCTTGAGAACGGCGCTTCCATCGCGTCTATTCTTCTGACTTCCGAATGCCTTATAACGGATCTTCCGGAAGAAAAGAAGGAAATGTCTATGCCCGGCGGCGGTTACGGCGGCGGAATGGGCGGAATGATGTAAAAAAAGGGGATAGCCCCCTCCGCCCTCGGGCGGCAATGCTTGCGGGGAGGCGCTTCGTCGCCTCCCCGTTTTCATTTTGTTAAGGCCGTCCCCCTTTTCCAAAGACTGTTTCCGGGCTGTGTAACAAATTTGCCAGCGAAAACAATAAGGCCGGCAAAAAGAAGAATTGACCGGCGCCGCCTCGCGCGAGGCTTGCGTATTCCGCGTATTTATATATAATCAGCTTTCCAAACCAAGATTTGAGGAATGCGGATGCTGTCATATCGTCACCAGTTTCACAAATTTTAATTTGAGTAAAAAATGAGAAAAATTAAAAATATCGCAATCATCGCGCATGTGGATCACGGCAAGACCACACTCGTCGACGCCATGCTGAGGCAGACAGGTGTTTTCAGGGATAACCAGGTCGTCGCCGAGAGGGTGATGGATTCAAACGACATTGAGAAGGAAAGGGGCATAACTATTTTTTCAAAAAACGCCGCCTTTACCTACAGGGGCTATAAGGTGAACATTGTGGACACGCCCGGCCACGCCGATTTCGGCGGCGAGGTGCAGCGCATAATGAAGATGGCCGATTCCGTGCTTCTGCTCGTTGACGCTTTTGAGGGCCCGATGCCGCAGACGAAATATGTGCTCAAAAAATCGCTGGAGCTCGGCCTGCGGCCGGTTGTCGTCATAAACAAAATAGACCGCCCGCGATGCCGGCCTGAAGAGGTGCTGGAAGAAGTCTTTGATCTTTTCCTGGAGCTTGACGCCAATGACGAACAGCTTGATTTTCCCGTTGTTTACGCTTCCGCCAGGGACGGCATAGCCAAATACCAGCCGGACGACGAGTCGGATGACCTCAAGCCGCTCCTGGACACAATAATAAAACGCGTCCCCGACGCTGTCGGCGATGTTGACGCACCGGCGCAGTTTCTCGTATCCGCCATAGAATATGACAATTACATAGGGCGCATAGGCACGGGCAAAATACACAAGGGCACGCTCAGGCGCGGCGCGAAACTTCTTCTGCTGAAAAGGGACGGCAGTTCCGCGGAATTCACGATAACAAAGCTTTTTGTTTACGAGGGCCTGCTGAAAAAAGAGGTGGAAGAGGCCATCGCCGGAGACATCGTGTCTGTGGCGGGAGCGGAAAATATTGATGTCGGCGAAACCATAGCCGATCCCGAGAATCCCGTGGCTCTCCCGTCAATAGATATAGATCTCCCGACGCTGTCAATTGAGTTTATGGTTAATGACGCGCCTTTCGTCGGTATGGATGGCAAGAATGTCACATCCCGCCGTATCTGGGACAGGCTGCAGAGGGAACTGCAGAGCAATGTGAGCATAAAAGTTGAAAAAACATCTGCCGCCGACAGTTTTACGGTCAAGGGCCGCGGTGAGCTGCAGCTTGCCATACTCATAGAAAATATGCGCAGGGAAGGTTTTGAGCTCCAGTTGTCAAAACCGCAGGTCATAACGAGGGAGATTGACGGGATACTCTGCGAGCCCTTTGAGACGGCTTTTATAGATGTGGGTCAGGACTACGCCGGCATCGTCATAGAGAAACTCGGCAAGAGGAAGGGCGAGATGCTGGTAATGGCGCCGGGAAAAGACGGCAACACGAGGATGGAATTCCGCATTCCCTCGCGCGGCCTTCTCGGCTACAGGAATGAATTTATAACCGACACCCGGGGCACGGGCATAATCAATCGCAGCTTTCTGGAATACGCGCCGCACTGCGGGGAGATGCCCGGCAGGGTGAAAGGGGCGCTCGTCGCCATGGAAACAGGCGTCGCCGTCGCCTACGGTATAGCAAATGTGCTGGACAGGGGCGTGTTTTTCATAAAACCCGGCGACAAGGTTTACGCGGGGATGGTTGTCGGCGCCCACAGCAGAGAGAGCGATCTCATCGTGAATGTGTGCAAGACCAAGAAGCTCACGAACATGCGCGCCGCCGGTTCGGATGATGCTATCAAGCTCCCGCCCTCAAGGCAGTTCACGCTGGAACTGGGGCTGGAATACATAAACGAGGACGAGCTTATGGAGGTGACGCCCTTAGCCATAAGGGTCAGAAAAAAAATCCTGGACCACAGCCGCCGCAAACGCTTTTCCAAAAAATAGGTTCTCTTCCGGTGTAGCGCTCAGAGCTTGCTTGTGGCGCGGCAATGTATTTCAGTGACCTATGATATAGGTCATATGACCTATGAAGGGGGATATATGCTTGAGGCGCTGCTGGGCTCAATAAACAGGGAAAGGGTTCTTCTTTTTTTGTACACCCGCAAAGAAGGATACGCGAGGGAAATTTCACGGTTTTTTAAAATCAACCTTAATCAAATTCAAAAACAATTGGAAAGACTTGAAACCGGCGGAATTGCGTATAGCCGTGTTGTGGGCAAAACCCGGCTGTACGGACTGAATCCCCGCTATCCTTTTCGGGCTGAATTAAATTCGCTGCTTGCCAGGGTGCTGGAATTTTATTCCGCTGAGGACCGGAATCAACTGACAATGAACCGGCGCAGGCCGAGGAGAAAAGGTAATCCTCTATGAAACCGGAAAACTGAACCTCCTCTCTCCGGCAGATTGTGTAAAAGACAGACTCGCTGCGTATTATCACTGAGATGATATGCAGAGCCTGAAACAAGCTTTGCTCGTTGCAAAGTACAATGCCCTTAATCTGAAAGAGATACTTGATTGGTCCGGGCAGGAAGGGAAGGCGAGGGAATTTGCCAAAATAAGAAAGCAATTCGTTTTATTACAGCAGCTGCGGAAAAAAACTAAATAGTTTTCGGGCTTGTGCCACCGGGACATGGATTTCTCACCCTGCTCGGGTTCGAAATGACAGCAAGGCGGATATCGCCGGGGCGATTGCTTATGGCAAAATGTCTCTGAAAGTTGGACACTCTGCCCGCGAATTTATATAATACTCCGGAAAAAATCATGGCCGGGCTTAAGGCCGCGCGGGGAGAGAAAATATGAGCATACTGACGAAAGATGAGATTCTTGACGAGATAAAACAGGGAAGCATAAAAATTGAGCCTTTCAATGAGGATCAGATGGGGCCGGGCTCGGTGGACCTGCGGCTGGGGAATGAATTTCTCGTTTTCAAAAAAGTCCGCGACATCGTTGACATCACCGAGGATGTGACCCACGAGGACTACACCGAGAAGGTGTACATAAAGACCGGTGACAGGATAATACTCATGCCGGGCGACACGATTCTGGGAATAACGCTTGAGAGAATAACGCTTGCCGATAATATCAGCGGCTGGCTGGAAGGGCGCAGCCGTTTCGCGAGGATGGGGCTTCTTGTTCATATATCCGCAAGCTTCATACAACCGGGGATTGATAATAAGCAGTGCCTTGAGATAACAAACTTTTCATCAATGCCGCTGGCGCTTCATCCGGGAACAAAGATCTGCCAGTTTATCTTTCAGAAACTCAGCGGCAGGGCCAAATACACCGGCCGCTACGCCAATCAGGACGAAAAGAACTTTTAATTTTTTTTTATTCGCGATCCTGCGGTATAAAATCAATAACTGCACATTGACGGATACAACGGGTTTTCATATCATTAAATAATGTGATTAGGGTCGGTCCTATAATCATTGCGCAATAGAGTAACCGGAACGTTGCGCATATTTTGCAGACGGGAACCCCGCCTATTTGGCTGTGTGTGGTTTTGTTGGGTATGTGATTTGGTGAGGTATCAATCATGAAAAAACTGCTTTGGGTCCTGATCGTTACGGCTGTATTGAATTCCCTGATATTCGCCAAGAAAGAAGATGTCACTTTTGAATATAAAAGCCCGGTAAAGGCCGATGCTGTTTATGTGACCGGAGATTTTGCCGATTGGAACTCTACGGCGCACAAAATGACATATTTTGAGGCCGAAGACATTTACCGGCAAACTATGAAATTTGACGAGGGGAAATATCTCTACAAATTTGTGGTGAACGGCAATGACTGGAAGAGCGATCCGGAAAATCCCGATAAAATTGACGACGGACACGGAGGTTTCAATTCTGTTCTTTTGGTCGGCGATGCTTATAAGGTCACGTTTAACGAAAAAACCGGCGACGGAAAAATAAGGGAAGACGGGCTGTTTTTTGATATGGATGACGCCGTGAGGTTTAATCCTTACACGGATAAGAGGATACGTTTTACTCTCCGTGCGGCGGCGCATGATATAGAAAAAGCGGAACTTCTGATCAAGGGCGCGGAGAAGGAAAAGTATGAACTTACGCTTTTCTACAGCGACGGCAGGTTTGATTATTTTGTCGGCTATGTCAATGTGGTGAAAAACGATATAAGTTTTGTTTTCTGCGCCTATGACGCCGACGCGAAAAAATATTTCGGTAAAACCGGCGCTTCGGCCGGCCGCGCCGACGCCGTTGAATTCAAAAGCGCCGACGCTTTTGCCGATTACATAAAAACGCCCGACTGGGCAAAGCATGTCGTGTGGTATCAGATAATGGTTGACCGTTTCCGCAACGGCGACAGTTCTAATGACCCGCAGTTTGATCTTCTGCCTTTTTCATGGGACTGGTTCAAACAGACCAACAAGGAAAAAAATCAAGGTTTTTACAATGTGGTGTGGGACAGAAAATTCGGCGGCGATATGATAGGCGTTCAGGAGAAACTGACTTACCTGCGGGATCTCGGTATAACGGCGCTATATTTTAATCCTGTTTTTAAAGCCGAATCTTATCAGAAGTATAACACCGCGGATTTCAGGCATATTGACGACACCTTCTATCAGAGGGGGGATTTGCTTGCGCTTAAGGGCGAGACGGATGACCCTGCGACATGGAACTTTACGCCGACGGATAAACATTTTTTTAATTTCGTCAGTCGGGCGCACCGGGGCGGCGTGCGGGTGGTTGTTGACGGCGTTTTTAATCATTCCGGCACGGAGATGTTCGCTTTTGAGGATTTGAGAATGAATAAGCAAGCGTCAAAATACGCCGACTGGTACAAGGTTTCCGCTTGGGAGCCGTTTGAATATACGGGATGGGCGGGTTTCGGCGCTTTACCCGAATTTAATCAGGATGAAGACGGTCTTGTCCCGCCGGTAAAAGAATTTGTTTTTAATATCACGAAAAGATGGCAAAAACCCGGCGGCGCTTTGACGGGAATAGACGGCTGGCGGCTGGATGTGCCAATGTGCGTTAAAAAATCTTTCTGGGAAGATTGGCGGAAAGTTGTAAAGGAATGTAATCCCGAAGCGCTTTCTATAGGCGAAATATGGACAGACGCTTCCGACTGGCTCAATAACGGCAAAACTTTTGACTCCGTGATGAATTACGAATTTGCTAAACTGCTTGTGGGTTATTTTATTGACCAAAATACGCGGATTTCCGCGAAAGAGTTTGATATGAAAATCAGGGAGCTCGCCGTGCGCTATCCGCAGCAGGTTGTTTTCGCGCAGTACAATCTGACGAATTCGCACGACACCGACAGGATTGCCTCAATGATTAAAAATCCGGACAGGGAATATAATACCCGCAACCGCCTTCAGAACGCCGACGGCAGGGATTATGATAATTCCCGCCCTTCAAAAAAGGACTATGAAAAGCTGAAACTAATACGGACTTTTCAGTTCGCTTTCCCCGGCGCTCCCGCTATTTACTACGGCGACGAAATAGGCATGTGGGGTGCGGACGACCCGAACAACAGAAAGCCGATGTGGTGGGACGATATCAAATACGAAAACAAAACTTATAAAATTAACAAAGACCTCAAAAATTTTATGAAGAGAATAATTGCCGTGCGAAACACTTATCCTGTGATGAGGACGGGCGTGTTCTATCCAGTTTCCGCGGATGACGCGAACGATGTCATTGTTTACAGAAGGGAGCTAGGCGATGAGAAAGCTTATATATTAGTCAATAACTCGTCGAGCAATCGGACTGTTGAGATTAATGAGGGAGAAGAATTCTGGGATGTCCTGAATGTCAAGGGCGAGATCAAAGCCGTGACAAAAGAAGAATATGTTAAAAACGGAGCCGCTCACAGCGACGGGACGGGGATATATATCAACGGCGAACACAGCGTCAACTGTTTATCAATAGATGAAAAAGCGACGCACAAGCCGAAAGACGGCAAAGTGAAAATAAAGTTAAAGCCGAAAACCGCAGTTTATCTTATCAACCGCGCGTATAAATGGGGACGGAGGTAATTTTTTTCCCAAAAAAACCAGAAATTCAAATTACAAATAGAGTCGTTGCAGGAGGGGTTCCTGCCTGACGGCAGGCCGGTTGCACACCTCCTGCAAGAAGAGACGGGGCTCCCGCCTTTTAAGAATTGTAGGTGGGGGTTCTGTCTGCAAGTAAAGAGATAAAAAGGGAAGGGTTTGGAGGTAATTGATATGAGAAATAAAGTTTTT
>PEUP01000049.1:0-2646 GCA_002780705.1 Elusimicrobia bacterium CG03_land_8_20_14_0_80_50_18
GAATATCTGGCAACCGAAAAACTTGACCCCGCTTTTTTAGGAAGATTCGCGTTTATTATTCCCGCGCCGGAAACCACCGATATGAATGAGGACGATATAATCAGTGTGTGCAAGTCAGAATCTTTCTGCGACGCCCCGGCGCTCAGAAAATTTGAAAAGAGAAGTGAAACCCGCGGGAAAAAAGCGCCTGACAGTGAAAACCGCGGGGAAAAAGCGCCTGACGAGGAACTTAAAAAATTTGTGACGGATATCGTGCCGCGAAAATATATGAAACTGGAAAGGAGGGCGAGCGGAATTATAAGCAGTGCTCTATCGCGTTTCTGCAAGATTATGCTCGAAAAAGGAAAGATAAAACTTGACGGCAGAAGAATGGCGATGATAAGAAGGTCTCTTATCGCATATCTGGCGGTTAAACTCGCAAAAGGCGAAATCCGGGAACTGGATGGGGCCGGCGCGTGTTCATCCTGCTGTGAAGCCATTCCCTATCTTCTGCCTGGCCTCGACGGGAAAAAAGTGGAATGGTTCGGCGACATTTTCAAAGAGGCCTTCATTGAGAAAGGAAAATGTTTTGAATTTACCCCGCCGGATGATTTTTACGGGAACATAAAAGAGATTTGCAATCCGGCTGTACAGGATGATGCAAGGCGCAAGCTCCTGGGTGATATTCTCGCTAACAAAGAGATTGCGCCTTTGGCCGCGTCCGCGTTGCTGCCTTTTATGCTGAAGAACAATTCCTGTTTCTCCGCCGGCGAAATTGAGGATGTCAGCAAAAAAGTGGAATCCCTGGTGAAATTCACGGGTCTTTACGGCTTGAAAAATATAAAAAGCGCCGCCGCCCTGAATTATTATGAAATGGACAGTTACAGCGAGTATTTTGATGAAATTATTGATAAGCTCTGCGACGACCACGCCGCCTGCATGCGCGCATTTGACATTGGCATAGCCGCATACTTCGCTCCCGAGCCGTATTGCGCCTTTTTCGCGCCGAAACAATACATGCTTTTTTTAAAGGAGTGCATAAAAACGCTCCGGCCTCTTTACGACAGCCTTCCGGCAAGCCGGGTCGCGGAACGGTCACCCTCGAAGGGGATTATCGCAGGGGGTAAGGAGGCCTGTTATGAATGAAACAAAAATTGCGATTAGCGAAGCGCCCTGCGGGGAGTGGCAGACAGGGCGGGTGGGAAACATCGCCCCGGAGCGGATAATCATTAAAGAAATTGAATGCGGCGGCCAACAATTGAGTTTAGGGCATTCTCTGACCCTCGGGAGATTTTTCGGGATTATGAATGAACGGGCAGCGGTAAAAGCAAATTCGCGCAACTCCGACGGAGCGCGTCACCTTTATGAGCTTCGCGTCTTACTGCGGCGAGGGCTGGTCGCCTCCTCCGGCGACGCTTCGCGTGTCCCCCGCGACGAACAGTTGACGAAATTTACAGAGCGTTTGAGCGGATACACAAGCGGTTTTTACGCATACACAATCCGGCTCTTCTCCCGGAAAGAAAAAGCGCAGATGATGGATTGCTGTGTCATTCCTCAGGGGGCGGACTCATTCGCGCTGTTCAGTTACGAGTATGAAGGCGCCGGTTTCAGGCCAGACTTAACTTACAGCGCCCTGGGGAAACTTATTGGGGAGGGGATAAGCAGGCGAATGCCGGATGCCGTTAACGAAGAGGAAAATGTCTTCGCCAACCTGAGTATAAAGAACAGCATTGAACTGCCGCTGAGTGATAATTTTATGTTTGTTCCCAATTTTGAATTGCCGCAGATAAGGCTTGCTGATATTCCCGCGCTGAAGAACGAGATAGCGAATTATCTCGGGGTGAAGGCCCTTACCGAGACATGGAACGGCAGTGTTATGCATTCCCTCGCTATAAAAATCCAGGAGAAAATGGACGGGGAATTTTCATCGCGGAGATATTTCTTTTTTCGCGGAAATCTAAGCGGCGTTCCCGGATGGGTGAAAAAATTATCGCGGGTGGAAACATTTGCGGTGTATATGATGGCGGGCTTTGAAAAGAAGTGCATAAGTTTTGACTCAATAATAGAATATTGTAAAAAGCCCCTGAAGCTGATAGTAAGCGAAACATCGCGCGAGAAAAACACAACACTGTGGTGTGGAGGGATAATGAATATTTACGAAGAAGATTTGCCGCCGTCGGGCGAGAGAGGGGACTAACAATGGGCAAATTAGCAGGCCTGCCTATTTACGGCTGGGATAAGATAGAGAATCTGATTCTCGCCGCTCTGGTCACGGGAGACAGCGCCCTTTTTACAGGCAAGCACGGAATAGCCAAGACATACTGCGCGGAGGAACTGGCGCGCGCGCTGGGCGTCAAATACCGGAAGGTGGACGCGTCCAAGGCGGAATTTGAAGATTACCTGGGATTCCCGAATCCCAAGGCGCTTTCCGAGGGAAGATTTGAATACATAGAGACGCCGTTATCCATCACGGACAAAGAATTCGTTTTCATAGACGAGATAAACAGATGCCGTCCTTCAACGCAGAACAAACTGCTTGAGCTTGTTTACGAGAGAAAATTCTTCGGGCAGGACACGAATGTGACATGGCTTTGGGCGGCGATGAACACGGGGGACGAATATCTGGCAACCGAAAAACTTGACCCCGCTTTTTTAGGAAGATTCGCG
>PEUP01000049.1:2688-6813 GCA_002780705.1 Elusimicrobia bacterium CG03_land_8_20_14_0_80_50_18
TTAACGGAACACGACGCGCCGGCGCTCAGAAAAAGCGGGGGCATAATAGGCCTGGATTGGGACGATTTTAATTCATGCTACGCCGCAGGTATTCCCTGCATTAGGTCCTGGTTCAACATGGGAAAAAATGAAAAGGCCGGCGCCGGTGACCAGGACTTTAAAGACAGGATTAAACAGGCCTCCGCCAATTACCGGAAAGTTTACAGGGATTTGAACGACACAATCGCTTTTTCCATCGCCAATCTCAGCATGCTTCTCGCAAAAGAAAACAATCTCAAACTGGACGGCCGAAGGATTTCAATGATGAGGCGCTCTCTGCTGGCCTACATTGCCGTCGTGCAGCAGGCCGGCTCCCGCGAAAATATATTGACGGAATGCATGGAAGTGATACCGTACCTCATTCCCGAAATTGCGCTGGATGACAATCCCGGGCGGCGTGCGCAGTTGATTTCGGCGCTTCATCTGTCTTTCAAACAGGTGTTTATGTCAGGCGAGTTTGTTGACTCCTATCTGGAAAAAGACATTGTTAAGCGCATGAAGGCGCTTTGCAGTCAGGATTTGCCGAATTTCGGGCGGAAAAAAATCCTCGACGATGTTTTATCGGATGAAGAATGGAAGCCGCTTATCTGCGTGGCGCTGGCGCCTTTTGTCTTCATTGAAGATTCCCTGTTTTCGACAGCGGAGGCGGAAACAATCATGACGGGATTGAGCCGGCTGGTGGAGCTGAATAACAGCCGAGTGGCGATCAGGTCTCTGGACGATTTGAAACGCTTTTCCCCGGAATATTTGGCCGCAGGGATGAACAGAATCCGCTCGCTCTGTAAACTTTACGCCCGCTTTAAAGCCGGTTCAACGACAGGCGCCCCCGAATTGGAGGAAAATTATATGGACTTTATGAAACGCTGTGTCACTACGCTCAGGCCCGTTTACAAGGAAGAACTGAAAAAAAGGGGTATAAATGCTCAAAAATAACATTCGGATTAAAGGCCTTTTTCGCAAAGCGCTTGATATCATAGAGCAGGTGTCGGTCGCCTCCGCGGCGGATTTCCTTTCGGTCAGCACAATTAAAATAGACCGGACTTTCCCGACGGCGGCCATAGGGAAGGTCGGTCAGGATAACATTTTGTTTGTGAATCCCGAATTCACCGCTGAATTTGCCGCGACGCCGCTCAAATTCGCCGCTTTGCTGCTGCACGAGATAATGCATCACCTGCTCGGCCATCTGAAAGAGCGGGATTCTGATATTTACAGAGCATACGCCCGCGACGCCGTAATCAACGCTTCCATCTGCCGGCTCAGTCCCATGTTTGAGCCCTTCTTCAAAGATGTTTATTCCGGAGAAAAAATGCCCGCCAAATTCCTCAGGCCGCAATCGCTTATTAACTACGCCGACACGGAAGCGCTTCACAGATATGCGGTGCTATGGCTTCCGGGAATTTACGGTAAGGCGAAAGAGTCAGACGACAGTTATCTGGATGAAATATACGGATATGGCGATTTCTTCAGGAGAAAGAGCCCCCTGAGGAATATTAAAGGCACTATCCTGCTGGGCAGTCACGGCCCTTGCGCCGGCGAGGAAGAGGAAGGGATTCTCATTCCGCAAACAATTGCGGCGGCCATAAAAAAAGAGCTCCTTGCTCATTCCGGGCAAAAGAACAGAGGCTATTGTGAAAGAGTGTTTGAATCAGATCTGCATGACTTCTTGTCTGCCGTACCTGCGGCGGAACTGCAGATTGCAAAGAATGAACTGTTGAAAAATGCGATTGAGAAAGTGCTTGAAGTTTTTGGCGTCCGCGGTCATGAGTCGGAAAGGACGGTTTTCCCTTCTTCCGACATAAGCCGCAGAGAGCTGTCTTTATTCGCGGCCGGGATTTATCCCGCCTATTTCAGCGCCAGAAAAAGCTATCGCGCCTACAAAGAAGCTTTTGTGTATGTTGATGTCAGCGGGTCAATGGACAATGAGTTGCGATTTGTTTATTCGCTTCTCGGGGAGCTCCGTGAATATCTTGCCCCTAAAGTGTTCAATTTCAGCAATAAAGTCGTGGAAGTCGCCAAAGATGATTTTCTGAAAGGTAAAATATGTTCTACGGGCGGCACGGATTTTAATTGTGTCTGTGAGCATTTTATCAGTCATAAAGCAAAAAAAGCGCTCATAATAACCGACGGCTACGCGTGTGTGGAAGAGTCTCTGGCAAAACGGGTTATGAATGAGAAGGAAATGACGGCGGTTGTCACCTGCGAAGAAAGTGACATATCAGCGCTGAACTCGTTTTGCCGCAAGGTGGTCAGAGTCAATTTGTCGCCAAACGATAACAGCATTCACGGCGCTAATGAATACGGGGAGATATAATAAAGCGGGGGACAGCTTACCACGCGCATAATAAAACGCAACCTAAAGGTTGCGGCTACCACGGGAGAATGATATGAACGCAGGGATATACGATAAAGACCTCGTGAAAATAAGGTGCCGCGAGAGTGAATCTATGCTGAATGCGCAGACATGGTACAACGACCTCTATTTGTGTCATTTTGGCTTAGTGGTGACATGGGCGACCGTCTGCGGCGCCATCGGCGCGCAAATATTCCAATACGGGGCAAAAGTGGAAGTCAAGACAATAGTGGACAGCGCGGCTAAGGCAGGGGCTTCTCTTGTGCTTTTAACAATGGGAGACTATAATTCCTGTTCGCTGCTCATTGATGATGAGAATGGCGAATCCGTCGTGTATCTGGGCACGCTCGGGGGGGAGTTTAAAAAAAAGAATATTAAACTTGTGCGGCATTATGTCATTCGCGGAGGGTATATTGATATTGTGAATACGGGGCTGTAATTATGAACAAAGATGAGCTTGAAAGATATTCGTCTTATATGGTTTTGATGTATGAACACCATGGAATGGCCTGGCTGAGCAGTCAACTTGTTAACAAGGATGCGGAAAGGCGTTTCATGGCGCGTAGGACGCTTCAGAATATGGCGAGAGAGCAATTGCTCAAAAAAATAATTGCAATATTGAGATGCGGGAATGCAGGCATTAGGATGAAGGCGGCAAAGGCGCTGGTGAAATTCGGACGGGAGGCGGTGGTGCCTTTGAGTGAGGCAATGAAAAACAAAGATGAAGTCTTTCGTTACAGAGCGGCTGAAGTGCTATGGAGAATTTTGGGCGAGAGACCGTATATATGGGAGGAAGACGAATTTCTAAAGCGTATTTCCCTTGAGCCGCAAAGAATTGACAGAGAGCGCATAGTCAAGGCGTTCTCAAAAGCGCTGACGACTTATTTCAGTGAGCGCGTTTATCATAATATGGGGGTAAGTCACGGGATAGATTACGAGAGAAGATATGACAGGGAATATTTTATGGTATTAAAGGGAATTGCGGAACTTGGATATGCGGAATCGGTGAAGCCGCTGATTGAATTTTCCATGGATAGTCCCAAGCGACTTTTGGAACTTTTGTCAAAAACAGGCAGGCTCGCGGTGAAACCGTTAATTGAGGAATTAAAAAAAGTGCGGCAACAGCGCCACCTTTATTTTATCCTTGCTATGATTGATGCGCTCGGTGAAATCGGCGGAGAGGATGCTGTCAATGGCTTGAGATTTTTTTTGAGTCACACTGAAAGCTGGTTCCGGCGCCAGGCAGCCCTTGCATTGGAAAAGACGGGCTGTATCCGCGAGTCTGATTTACTTGAATTGCTGAAAGACAAAGACAGATGGATATGCTTTTGGGCCTTGGGCGCATTGGCAAAAATCGGCGGCCCCCGTGTAAACGAAATATTGGCAGGTCTGTTGGAAGGCGATGATTTTCTTATGCGTGACAGGGCGGCGGAGTTGATATGGGAGTCCGGCAATGAGGATATGATAGAGCTGATGTCTGAATTATTTGAAGGAAAGGCTTATAGATTTTCGTGCGACGGCGATGCCGGGTGAAATTTGCGTGACGAAGCGCAGTCCCCTGATGAAGGCGAAATTTGCTCCGATTATGTTATTGCCGGCATTTGTGCGACGCCGGTTTTGAGTGGATGTGAATTTTATCAGGAGACCACAGCGGCGCGGGGAAGAATAAAAGGAAGGGAGGCGCAGTGATGGAAACTGTTAAATTTGTCGCGTTTGCGGATATTCACGGAAGCGCT
>PEUP01000059.1:0-1128 GCA_002780705.1 Elusimicrobia bacterium CG03_land_8_20_14_0_80_50_18
CATTCCGCCGGTTCCTCCGGTTGAGACACCTGTTTTCAGCGATGATCCGCCCGCGCCGTACGAGTCCGCCGGTTCAGCTTCTCAGGATGGCGCTGCCGCGAAGAATGCTTCTCAAGTATCCCCCGGATATGACAGCGCGAGCCCTGCCGAGCCCGCGGACAAATTTTCCGGTGATGACATCACGAGTCAGGCTTCCGGCCCGGCCGCGGGAGAGTCAAAAGATTCCGATGGCGGAGACATAGACGCTCTGATTAAGAAATATGAAGAAATCCCCGCGGGGAAAAAAGAAATGGCAAAGATGAACAAGCAGGGCGGGGGAAAAGCTTTGCCCGTTGTGCCGATTGCCGCGGCCGCGGCGGTCATAGTTATTGCCGCGCTCTTGAAATTTGTTGTTTTCAAACCCGCTCCCGCGCTGCAGCAGGTCCAGCCGAAACAGAGCCCCAAAACCGCCGCCGCTCCGGCCTCTTCCGCTGCTCCGGCCGCCGCGACCGGCGTTGACTACCCCGGGGGAGCTCTGCTTTTAGGGGAGACCGCGGACGGCATGGAGATAAAAATCATTGAAACTGACGCTGTCGCGCGGGATATCAAGCTCTTTTACCAGAAGAACATGACGGAGAAGGGTTTTGAGCTTTCCACCAGCAGAAAAAACCGCAGCGCATTCAACATGAAATTTTTTAAAGGTCAGGAAGATTACAGCGTGTCGGTTGTGCCGCACGCGGAAAAGAATCTGATAATTGTGACCCGCGCGAAATAACGCGCAGGGTGTGATGAAGCGGGCTCAGGCCCGTTTCGGGAGGATTAGATGAAAAAAATGATTGTGTCAGCTGTTATGGTGTCTGTGTTCGCGATTGCCGGTTGCGGCGGCCCCAAGGTGCGGCCCGTCGGAAGCCAGACGGTTATTGAGAAAAGCTCCGCAAAAACCCCCGAATGGGTGGTGGCGCCTTTTTTTGAGGATGAGACGACGATGTATTTTTCCGGCACCCTCAGGGGTGTGGGCGATTACGCCGTGGGTTTGAGGCAGGCGAAAGCCGAGGCCATGAAGAATGTCGCCGAGGCCATTGAGACGAAGGCCAAGACGGAATTTGTCCAGAACACAAGAGGTTCCAATCTTCCGGGTGAGGATCTCGG
>PEUP01000059.1:1161-18906 GCA_002780705.1 Elusimicrobia bacterium CG03_land_8_20_14_0_80_50_18
AGCTACTACGAGAAAGTGGAAGAGGTGACGGAAACGGGTGTCAGATATTTTTATAACTGTTCCGTTCTTTTTCAGCTTCCTGTGCAGCAGTACAAAGAGGCCAGGAACAGGGCGATCAACGGCCTTGCCTCAAAAGCCAGAGAGATGAAGGACAAAGCCGCGGAAGAAGCGGCGATGGGTTTGCTGGATAAACTTCAGTAAATTCCTGAAGAATATTATCAGTACGGCCCGCCGCCCCGTGACGGGCCGTCGTGGGGAATCTATGAAAAGAATCGTGTTTTGTCTCTTTTTGTTCTGCGCTGTCTCCTCAGCGGGTGATGATTACGCCGCCATCGTCAACAGTGTTTCCGGCGATGTCAAGTCGCTGAAAAAGAACGCGTCGGAATGGGCGCGCGTCGTCAATGGCGATGGCTTCTCAATCGGTGACATAATAAAAACTTTTACCGACGGAAGCTGTGAGATTTATCTGATAGACGGCACGATTTTTGAGGTCGGGCCGAATTCGCTGCTTAAAATAGACGAGCTTCACGGTGAGGACAGCTATCTCAAGCGCGCGATATTTGATCTTGAGATGGGTGAGCTGCTCTCTGAAATAGAAAAGGGCCTTGACTACAGGGTGCGCACGCCCCAGGCTGTTTGCGCCGTGAGAGGCACAAGGTTCGCCGTGAAGGCCGGCGAGGAATCGCGCGTGGCGGTCTTTGACGGAAAGGTTGGTGTGAGGCACTACGACAAAAGCGGCAAACTCGCGAAGCGCGCGCAGATTGTGAAAAAGATGCAGGAGGCCCGCGTGAGCCTTTACGCCAAACCCCGGCTGAGTAAAAAACTTTCGGAGGATATGCGCTCGTCGTGTGAGCGTATGGCAAAACACCAGTTGCGGCGGCGTGAGCTCAGGAAGAAGATAATCAAGGAAAGGAAGGCGCTTCTCAAGGCCAGGGAAAAAAGAATACTTGATGCCGGGGAAAAGCAGAAAAAGGATCTCATACGGGAAAGAAGAGAAAGAAAAGCTCCTGCCAGAAGAACAAAATAATTGAAAGTTCGTTTTTTTATCTTCATCCTGATGGTTTTTTCCGCCGTTCACACGGGCCTTCATGCCGCGCCGCCGGCGTGGTTTGTCTCGCCTCCCGAGAGCTCTGAAAAATTTTATTTTCTGGCGTCCTCAAGTTCTCCCGACAAAACCGAGGCCCAAAAATTATCCTTTAGAAAAATAGTAATGGATTCTTCCTCGTATCTGGGGACACATTTTGACCGCGCCAAACTTGAGATGCTCCATGAGGCCTATGACAAGGACATAGCCTCAGAGGTCTACATATGCTACATGCTGGTCTCATATCCGCGCGCCGATACCGCGGCTAAGGCATTGCAGGAGGAGTGGCGCGTGAAAGAGATAAACAAACTCTTTACATCATCCGTCCAAAAAAGTAAAAGTCTGGCCGGGAGGGACAAGGTCATAGAGGCCATAATGACGCTGTCGGCGGCCAGGGCCGGCGAGCTTTTGCCGGATGTGAAAAAAACCGAGCTGGACAATATGATAAAAGAGCTCGTCACAAGGGTGCAGGTGAGGCCTCTTGAATATCCCCGCGCGGGGAATACAAAGACGGAGTTCAGGGGTGATATAGGCGTGCTCGTGAGTGTGGCCGGCCGCACGGATCGGCCCGTCAGCGGGATAAATGTGAATTTTTCTTTTGTAAAAAACACAGGTCATATTGAGCCCGTTTCAGCGGTCACTGACAAAAAAGGCCTCGCGGCGGTGAAGGTGAGACGCTTCAACCATCCGGGTGAGGCTGTCATACAGGCGGCTCTATCCAGCTCCGGCGTTCCGGAACTCGCCTATATCACTCCGGCGCAGTTTCAAATTGAAGTCGGCGGCGCGAGGGCGGAGATCATGAAATCCGCTATGCCGGCGCGGCGAGGCGGCACAAAAAAACAGAATGTGGCTCTTTTGGAAGACAATTTGCCGGTGGGGGTGATCGCTCTTGAGATAGATCTGCAGCCGGAAAAGCTGATTGTCTCGGTGAAAATAGTGCCTACAAAAGACCTGGCCGGCTTTATCGTGGACAAGCAGGCTCATGTGGAGGGGATCAAAATCGTTGAGATGTCAAAGACTCTCACAAGAGAGGTTGAAAAGATAAAGGAAGGTGACAATTTCAGCATTGAGATAGCACCTTTTGAGATAATCATAGTGGCGCAGAAAGCGCAGCGGGAGAAAGTCAAGCTGCCCCTGGGCGGTGAGCAAGACACCATTCAGCAGCTTCTGCTCAACTATGTCCTGCTCTATCTGTAAAAGCATTTCTTTATAGAATTAGATGACAGATGCGGGATCGCAGATAAATTTTACCGATTCGCTCTGAATCTGTATTTCAGCTTCGCGTAAAAAACCCATGAATTCGCCGTCGGCGTGCCAGGGCAGGGGCTTTTCGGATTTCAGAAAAGCGGAGCTTGTCCTGAGACGCGCTACTCCTTTTATCTCCCTGTTTCCGGCAAGGGCGGTCAAAATACTCATCAGGCTCGACAGCGTCATTTTCTCAAAGACCAGCAGATCGCCGAGCCCGTCTTTCTGCGAAAAATCATTTCCCCAGCGGAAATTACCGCCCCAGAACAACCCGTTCATAAATATGGACTGGAAGGAGCGCGCGCTGTAATCTCCGCATCTGACATCAAAAAACTGTTTGCGCGCCAGCATTTTGTAAAGCCCGGCGGCGTAATGGGCTTTTTTGCCGAGGGTCTTTTTTATCAGAAGATTGCTCTCAGCTATCCTTACGATATCGGCTGTGAGGCCGAAGTCAGCCATTGAATAAAAATGTCTCCCGCCTCCGGGGTGAATAACAAGTCCGCTGTCAACTTTTTGCGTCTGTCCTCTTCTGATTATCTCAACAGCGTCTTCAAAACGGCGGGGTATTCCGAGGCTGACGGCGGCGACATCGCTCATGCCGGAGGGTATTATGCCTATGGCCACATTGGAAGAGACTTTTAAAACGCCGTTCATGACGGCGCCGAGCATTCCGTCACCGCCGCAGAAGATGACGGGGTTCACGCCTATCATGGCGAAGTGTTCCGATTTTTTCTCGGCGTCTTGGAGGCTGGCGGCTGAAACAATATCCGATTCTTCAATATCAAGCGCCGAAGCTATGCGCGGCGCGAGCCTCGCGGCTTTGCCTCTTCCCGCGGAGGGATTGATAATAACTTTGGAATTGAGCATAATGCGATTTTATTATAGAATATAAAACCGTGCTGTGGAAAGTTCCGATTGTAGTGGAGAATAACAAATGCTGGATTTTATAAGAGAAGCCGTCAACGGAGCGCTGAATTTACTCGGCGCTGAAATGACCGGCGATTTTGATGTGATGACGGCGCCGGATTTCACGAATTGTGATTACGCGACAAACGCCGCCGTGAAGATGGCTGTCAAAAACAAGAAAAAGGCCGCGGACGATTTGGCTGGAGCTCTTGAAAAAAGCGGTCTCTTTGAAGATGTTAAGGTAATCATGCCCTTTGTCAATATGAAACTGGCTATGGGGTCGCTGGTCAAAATGCTCAATGACGGGGACAGGCCGTTTCCCGCGAAAAAGGAAAAGCTCCTGATAGAATTCGTTTCCGCCAATCCCACGGGCCCTCTTCACATAGGTCATCTCAGGGGAGCCGTGATGGGGGACGCTCTGGCGCGCATTTTCAGTTTTACGGGTTATGAGGTGATAACACATTATTATGTCAACGACAGGGGCCGTCAGGTGCGTCTTCTGGGAGAATCCATTCTCGCCGCCAAAGCCGGCCAGCCGCAACCTGAGGGCGGATATTCGGGGGACTGTGTTAACGGGATAGCGAAAGATATTTCATCCGGAGACAGCGTGGAGAAAATCAGTGATATGGCCGTGGAGCGGATACTGGCGGGTATCAAGACGACGCTCGTCCGGCTCGGCATAGTTTTTGACATTTTTTACAGCGAGAAGAAACTTTATGATGAAGGCCATGTGAGCAGGACCCTGGAAAAACTGAAAGATAAAAAAGCTGTTTTTGAAAAAGACGGCGCCGTGTGGCTTGATGTCAGCGACAGGGATGACAAGGACAGGGTGCTGTACAAAACAGACGGCGAGCCGACCTACTTTCTCTCGGACATAGCCTATCACGACGAAAAATTCAATGAAGCCGATATTTGCATAAACATATGGGGCGCGGATCATCACGGATATGTCGGGCGTCTGAAAAGCGCCGTGGAGCTGCTCGGCAGAAACGCCGATAAGCTGGAAATAATACTTTATCAGCTTGTGCGGCTCAAGAGGGGCGATCAGCTCCTCAAGATGTCAAAAAGAGACGGGACATTTCTTCTCGCCGACGATGTCATAGACGAGGTGGGCCCCGACGCCGTGCGCTTCTTTCTTGTATCAAGGAAGGGTGACGCCCAGATGGATTTTGACCTTGACCTGGCGAAAGAGCAGTCCAGCAAAAACCCGGTGTATTATCTGCAGTACGCTCACGCCAGGATTTGTTCCATATTTGAAAAGGCCGGAGAAATGGGAATCCAAGCATCCCCCTGCGGCGGGATGATAGGAGAGGAAGCGAGAGATATCATTAAAAAAATATGTGAATTCACTGACAAGGCAGCGCTGGCTTCCCAGGAAAGGGCGCCTCATCACATAACGGGATATCTCATGGAGCTCTGCGGTCTGTTTCACGGGTATTATGACCGTAATAAGGTGCTGGACGGTTCAGATCCTCTTCTTTCCTCTCAGCGGCTCTTTTTGGCCGGCCGGGTGCGGGAGACTGTAAAGAAAGGCCTGGGCCTTCTTGGAATAACGGCTCCGGAGAGGATGTAGGCGGCTCCGGTGGTCATAGCGAGATTCGCGTTTTTTCTTCTGACGGTGTCGCTCGTCTGCTTTCGCACAGGCCGGAGCTTTTCGCCAAATTCCTCCGCGCGGGGTGTTTTCCTTCAGTTCTCTGTGCCCGCCCATGCGGCTGAGCTCAAAATCGGAGATAGTTCTCTTGACCATAAGCGGTGCGGGCGACACCGGTCTGGGTATTGAGTGAAATTACTCAGTGGTGTGAGTAAAGTTCAAATAAGGATTGAAATGCTTCATCCGCCTATGGCGGGGTCAACCTCTGTCACCATTGCGGTTGACAAGAACAGGTGAGAATCATAGAATAACGGCAAGTTTATATACAGCAGAAAGGCGGCAAGGATGACTGAAGAAGAGAAAAAGAAAAAAGAGATACAGGAAGACCTCCTGAAAAATTACAGAAAACGCATGGACTCCTCGGCCCTGCGCCTGTCCATTAAAAATCACCTGTGCTACACCCGCGCGAAAGACGAGTTTTCGGCGACAAATTATGACAAATACATGGGCCTCTGCTACGCTATACGCGACAGAATGGTGGAACGATGGTCCAAGACCCAGCAGAGCTATTATAACGAAAATGTGAAGAGGGTGTATTATCTTTCTCTTGAATTCCTTCTGGGCCGTGCGCTGCTTAACAACATAATCAACCTGAATCTCATTGAAGAAGTGAAGTATGTCATCAAAAAAGGCGGCGACGACCTTAATGCGCTTCTGGAACTGGAACCCGACGCTGGACTGGGCAACGGC
This sequence comes from Elusimicrobia bacterium CG03_land_8_20_14_0_80_50_18, assembly GCA_002780705.1. GTDB lineage: Bacteria > CG03 > CG03 > CG03 > CG03 > CG03. The sequence goes on from PEUP01000059.1 coordinate 6,738, forward strand.
GGCCTCGGCCGGCTTGCCGCCTGTTATCTGGATTCAATGGCCACGCTCGGCCTGCCGGGCTACGGCTACGGGCTTCACTATGAATTCGGCATATTCAAACAGATGATCCAGGACGGTTATCAGGTGGAAGCGCCGGACGAGTGGCTTAAATTCGGCTCCCCCTGGGAAATAGAAAGGCCGGAATACGCCATCAATGTGCAGTTTTACGGAAAAAGCGTTCCCGAAAAGGATGATTTCGGCCAGCCGCATTTTGTCTGGAAAGACACAAAGGATATCCTTGCAATCCCTCACGATATGCCGATAATAGGATACGGCAACAACACGGTGAACACCTTGCGGCTCTGGTCCGCGCGTTCGTCAAACCAGTTTGACCTGCAAATTTTCAATCACGGTGACTACATGAAGGCGGTGGAGGACAAGAACCGCACGGAAAATATATCAAAGGTGCTTTATCCCAACGACAATATCTACGAGGGGAAAGAACTGCGTTTCAAGCAGGAGTATTTTTTCGTGTCAGCCACCCTGCAGGACATAATAAGGCGGTATCTCAAAACTTATGATAATTTTGACCGTTTCTCCGATAAGGTGGCCATACAGCTCAATGACACGCACCCTGCGCTGGGCATACCGGAGCTCATGCGCCTGCTGATAGATGTTCACGGGCTGAAATGGGATAAGGCCTGGGACATCACAAGGAAAACTTTCGCTTTTACCAATCACACGGTAATGCAGGAGGCGCTTGAAAAATGGTCGCTCAATCTCTTTGAGACGGTGCTTCCCCGGCATCTGGAAATCATCTATGAGATAAACAGGATTTTTCTTACTGATTTGCGCGGCAGATACCCCGACGATCACATGAAAGTCAACTGGATGTCTATCGTCTCCGACGACAGTGAAAAGCAAATCAGGATGGCTAACCTCGCCATTGTCGGCTCTCATTCCGTCAACGGCGTGGCGAAGCTCCACACCGAGATACTTAAAAGCGAGGTCTTCCGGGATTTCTACGAGTTGTACCCCGGCAAATTCAGCAACAAGACAAACGGCATCACGCAGCGCCGCTGGCTCCTTGTGGCCAATCATTATCTTTCGCGGCTTATAAGGGAGAAAATAGGCGACGGCTGGATAATAAATCTTTCCGAGATCAAAGGCCTTGAAAAATTCGCGGATGACAGGGATACGCTGATAAATCTCTACAACATAAAACTTGAAAACAAGAAGAAACTGGCCGAACACATAAAGAAAGAGTGCGGTGTGGAGGTGAACCCCGAATCCATATTTGATTCTCAGGTGAAGAGAATCCACGAATACAAAAGGCAGTTCCTGAACGCTTTAAGGATACTCGTGATGTATAAGGGCATCAAGCAGAACCCCTCTTTTCTGCCGGCTCCTGTCACATTTATTTTCGCGGGCAAGTCGGCGCCAGGATACGCCAGGGCCAAGCTCATCATAAAATTCATCAACAGCGTCGCGGAACTGGTCAACGGCGATAATAGCATAAACGGAAAGATGAAAGTGGTCTTCCTGCCGAATTACGGCGTGTCTCTGGCCGAGAAGATAATACCGGCCAGCGATGTCTCAGAGCAGATATCGATGGCGGGGACGGAGGCCTCCGGCACCGGGAATATGAAGTTCGCGCTCAACGGAGCCCTGACGCTGGGCACGCTTGACGGGGCGAACATAGAGATTCTGGAACATGTGGGCGCGGAGAACATATACATTTTCGGTCTTAACGCCGAACAGATAAAGGAACAGACGCGTAACGGTTCATATAATCCGCGTGAGATATACGAATCTTCCGCTGAGATCAGAGAGGCGCTTGATATGCTCAAATCAGGTGAGTTAGCCGGAGGCGACGGCGAGCTATTCAAGCCTTTGTACGATTCGCTGCTTTCCGGTGATGGCGGAGGGAATCCGGACAGGTATTTCCTGCTGGCTGACATCGGCGACTATCTCGCGAAGACCCTCCGGTTTAACAGAGATTACGGCGACAAACTGCTATGGCAGAAAAAAGCTCTCTTGAACATAGCCAACATGGGATATTTTTCAAGCGACAGGGCAGTGAAGGAATATGCCGACGAGATATGGGGGGCGCACTCCGTTAAAATAGACAGCTGAAAAGTTTGCGTGGACGATACGCGAATTGCTTATTGACAGCGAAAAATATTGTTGATAGGATAAACGCTCCAAAGGAATAAAACCGCCGGAAGGATACGGAGAGTGGCGCGAGGCGGTTGTTCGGGATTGAACTTATTGAAAATTTCAAAAAGCGTTTTTGAGGATAACATTAAATACGGTACATGGTGACGGAACCTGACCGCGGTACAACAAGATGATGTCAAATCGCAGGCTATGCCCGCGAGCGCTGAAACATTAATACCCGGTCAAAATCTGAAACAGGGTGACGGAGGAAGAAATGTCTATTTACACAGAAGAGAAATTGAAGGAGATGAAGCTGCCGGAGTTGAGGGAAACGGCCTTGGCGCTGGGTGTGGAAAACATCGCGAAGATGAAGAAACACGAGCTCGTGGAAGCTGTTTTAAAAGCCGGTGATAAGGAGCCTGATGCTCCCGCTAAAGACAGTCATCAGCCCGGCGGCAGGAACAGTCAGGACAATAATCAGAATGGCGCCGAGGATTATCCCAAGGAAGAGAAAGAGGGCTATCTGGAAATCCTGCCGGACGGATTCGGCTTTCTGCGCTCTTCGGACAACAGCTATCTTCCTTCAAACGAGGATGTGTATATCGCGCCGATGCTGATAAAAAAACTCAAGCTCCGCACGGGAGATTTTCTCCAGGGATACTGCAAACATCCTTCTGTGAACAGAGAGAAATATTACGCCATGGACAATATAGTGGCGGTCAATAACATGAAGCCGGAAGAGATTATGGGCCGCCCTAATTTTGACAAGCTTCAGCCGCAGTACCCGCATGAGCAGATCATTCTTGAAACCGACAGGCAGGGTATATCGGGTAGGATCATGGATCTTCTCACGCCCGTGGGCAAGGGCCAGAGAGGTTTGATAGTCGCGCCTCCCAGGACGGGCAAGACGATGCTGCTTCAGGCAATAGCCAACGGTATTACTCTCAATCATCCGGAGGTGACGCTCATCTGTCTCCTTATAGACGAGAGGCCGGAAGAGGTGACGGACATGAGGATGAGTGTGAAGTCGGAGGTCGTGGCTTCCACTTTTGACGAAAGCCCCGCCCGGCACATACAGGTCTCGGACATGGTGATTGAAAAAGCGAAACGCATGGTTGAAATGGGCAAGGATGTTGTGATACTGCTTGATTCTCTCACGCGTCTTGCCAGGGCTCACAACGCCCAGACGCCGTCTTCCGGAAGGGTGATGTCCGGGGGGCTGGAAACCACGGCTCTGCAGAAACCCAAAAAATTCTTCGGCACGGCGCGCAGCGTTGTTGACGGAGGGAGCCTGACGATAATAGCCACGGCGCTGATAGACACCGGATCCCGGATGGACGAGGTGATATTTGAGGAATTCAAAGGCACGGGCAATATGGAAATAAACCTCTGCCGCGAACTCACCGACAGGCGCGTGTTCCCGACGATAGATATAACAAAGAGCGGCACGAGAAAAGAAGAACTGCTCCTGAGCGAGGAAGTGCTGAACAAGGTCTGGATACTCAGAAAACTCCTCGCCCGAGCCGATCATGTGGAAGCGATGGAATTCATAGTGGAAAAAATGAAGAAGACCTCTTCAAACGAGCAGTTTTTGAAATCCATGCAGTCGTGAAGACGCGCAATTTTTTAACCCATTCTTTGCAATAGGAATGAAGAACCGAGACGGGAAAGATGCGTGCAGATTCTAAACAAAAAAGTGAGAGCATACTTATTGTATGGTCGAATCTTTTTTGTGACGAAGATGCGCGTATATTTTCCGTCGAATTCCGTTATCTATTGCAAAGAATGGGTTTAAGCCCTCGTAGCGCAAATGGATAGAGCATCTCCCTGCGAAGGAGAAGGTTTCCCGTTCGAATCGGGACGAGGGCAAAAAATATGAAGAATAAGGAAATAGCCGGCAAGTTTTTAGAGATCGCCCATCTTCTGGAAATAAAAGGCGAAAACAGTTTTAAGATCAGGAGTTACGAAAAGGCCGCTGAGACAATAGAGAGCCTTGATCACGACATAAAAGACGATTATATTTCCGGCAATCTTGAGGAGCTTGACGGCATAGGCAAGGGTATAGCCGCCAAGATCAGCGAATATCTGAGCGCCGGAAAAATCACAAAACTTGAAGAGCTGAGAAAAGAGATACCGCGCGGACTTCTGGAAATGCTGAAGGTGCCCGGACTGGGGCCCGCCAAAATACGCCTGATACACAAGGAACTCGGCATCAAAACCATGAGGGGGCTTGATATAGCCGCCCGCAGGGGTGAACTGGCGGCTCTGAGCGGCCTGGGAGAAAAGAGCGCCGCGAACATCCTTCGTGGTCTTGAAATAGCCAGCCGTCTGGACGGCAGGCTGCTCATGTCCACGGCGGAAAATATGGCGGACGATTTTCTTGAGGTTATCAGGAAGGACAAGAGCTGCCGTGCCGCTCTCGCCTGCGGCAGTGTGAGAAGAGGCTGTGAGACCGTAGGCGACATAGACCTTCTCGCTGTTTCGGAAACACCCGAAAAAATAATAGACACATTTGTCAAAATTGACGGCGTTGAGAAGGTGACATCCTCCGGCCCGACAAAAGCGAGCGTTTACAGCACCGGGGATGTGCAGATAGACCTGCGTGTCGTGGCGCCCGCGTCCTTCGGCGCCGCCATGCTGTATTTCACCGGAAGCAAGGAGCACAACATAGCGCTTAGAAAGTGCGCGTCCGCCATGGGCTGCACGCTGAATGAATACGCTTTGAGCGATCAGAAATCAGGCGAATACAGAGCCGGTGAGACGGAGAAGGATGTGTATAAGCGCCTCGGCCTTGATTATATTCCCCCGGAACTCAGGGAAAACAGGGGCGAGATAGAACAGGCTTCCCGTCACGCTCTGCCATCTCTTATAGAGGCGAAAGATATCAAGGGAGACCTTCATCTTCACAGCGTGTATTCCGACGGCGCCGTTGAAATCAGAGGCCTCGCCGCCAGGGCTTCGGAGCTGGGTTATGAATGGATAGGTTCCTGTGATCATTCAATGAGCCTGACGATAGCGCGCGGCCTGAGCGTAAAGAATCTGATGAAGAAAAAAAAGGAGATAGAGTCGCTCAATAAAACATCCCGTGTGCGAATTCTTTTCGGCGCGGAGGTGGACATACTCTCCGACGGCAGTCTGGACTACCCTGATGAAATACTCAAAGAGCTGGATGTCTGTCTGGGCGCGGTGCACGCGGTTTTCAACCAGAGTCCTGAGGTGCTGAACAAAAGAATTATGCGGGCCATGGACAATCCCTATCTTGATGTGCTGGCTCATCCCACGGCGCGTCTCATAGGGAAGCGCCCGCCCCTGGCTCTGGATATGGAAAAGGTCACGGCAAAAGCGGCCGAAAAAAATATAATCCTTGAGGTGAACGCTTTTCCCGACAGGCGGGATCTGAAAGAGGAACACATACGCATGGCGCTTGCGAAAGGCGTGATGCTTTCTCTCGGCAGTGATTCGCACGCGCTTCATCACATGGACAACATGAGATACGGCCTCATGAATCTCCGCAGGGCGGGATGCGGGAAGAGGGATGTGCTGAACACGAGGACGGCCGCTGAGCTGAGTAAAATAATCAGCTCCCGCCGCAGGAAGGCCAATGGCTATAGTGCGTAGGGCAATAAATATTTTTCATACGGGGTCTTTGGTCGCGGCGGTGTGCGCGCTGTTATTGCTTCAGGGATGCTCTTCGCAGCAGAGAAACCCTGATGCGGGTGAGACAATAGTGTTTGCGATGCTCGGCGACGCGTCGTACCTCAATCCCGTACTGGCGGGCGATTCCGCTTCGGCGGAAATCAACGATCTTGTTTACAACGGCCTGGTCAAATATGATAAGGATCTTGTTCTCGTCGGTGATCTGGCGCTGAGCTGGGAAGTGCGTGACGGTGGCAAAACCATAATTTTCAAACTGAGAGAAAATGTGAAGTGGCACGACGGGCGGCCTTTCACAGCCGACGATGCGGTCTTCACCTATCAATGCCTTGTGAATCCGGATATCATCTCACCCCGCAGCGGCCGCTTCAAGATGATAGAGAGTGTGGAAGCCCCCGACGCTCACACGCTGGTCGTGAAATATTCCATGGCGTATTCTCCCGCGCTTGAATCATGGGGTTTGGGCATAATACCCAGGCACATATTCGATCAGGGCGACTTTGACAAGAATCCCGCCAACAGAAAGCCCGTCGGCACAGGAGCCTACAGGTTTGTCAAATGGGTGTCGGGCGAGCAGATAGTCCTGGAAAAAAATAGTGAATATTTTGAGGAGACGGGAAATATATCGAGGATAATATACAGGATAATACCCGACAGCTCCGTGCAGTTCCTTGAGCTCAGGAAACAGGGCATAGACAGCATGGGCCTCACGCCGCATCAGTATAAATACAACACGGACGATGAGGGCTTCAGCGGGAATTATAACAAATTTCGTTATCCGGCTTTTCAATACGCTTACATGGGATATAACCTCAAAAATCCGCTGTTTGAGGACAGGATAGTGCGGCGGGCAATAAGCCGGGCGATAGACAAAAAAGCAATAGTAGACGCGGTGCTTTTGGGATACGGCGGGCAGCTCCATTCCAATTATCCGCCGTCTTCATGGGCGTATAATCCCGATGTGGAAAAATTCGGCTATGACCCCGCCCGGGCGATGGCGCTCCTTGATGAGGCCGGCTGGAAGGATTCCGACGGTGACGGCTGGCGTGACAGGAACGGCCGGAAATTCGCCTTCACTCTTCTGACAAATCAGGGGAATAAGACGAGAGAGGAAGCCGCGACGATCATACAGTCTCAGCTCAAAGATGTCGGCATAGAGGTCAGCATAAGGATACTTGAATGGGCGACGCTGATAAACAGGCACATAGACCGGAGGGACTTTGACGCCGTTGTGCTGGGCTGGTCACTCGCGGTGGATCCCGACTGCTACTCGCTCTGGCATTCTTCGGAGGCGCGGGCGGGGGGTTTTAATTTTGTCTCATATAAAAATCCCGAAGTGGACGCTCTGATAGAGAAGGGACGCATGAGTTTTGACCGGGAGGAGAGAAAAATGATCTATGGCCGCATCCAGGAGCTGATAGCCGGCGATCAGCCATACTGTTTTCTTTACGCGCCGGATTCCCTGACTGTTGTCGCTTCGCGTTTCCGCGGGATAGAGCCGACGAGAGCGGGAATATCGCATAATTTCTTAAAATGGTATGTGCCTGAAGATTTGATAAAGTACAAATGAGGAGGTTTGTGTGTTGAAAAGATTGCTGGGTTTTCTGAATTTTTGTCTGGTCGCTACCCTGTCATTTTATTATCTGCAGCTCTGCGGGCTGTCCGTCAGGGAGTTTTTCGGCCTTGCCCCGCAGGTGTTTATACTCGCTCTGGCTTTCATTCTTCTTTTTGCCGGTGAAAACTTTATGAGGGCCTTCATCACACCGGCTCTCATTTATTACGGACTGTTCGGACTGTTCTTTTATCCATGGGCCGGCATTGATATGGCCAATCAGGCCCTGCACGCGCTGCTTCTTCTCAACGCTGTTTATTTTCTCCTGTGTCTCGCTATAGGCTTTAAGGTTATGACGCTGGTCTTCGGCCTTGCTGTCGGCCTTGCCGCAGGTTCGGGATTAAGATTATATCAGACGGCTTTTTTGCAGAGCCATAAGGATCTTGTCAAAAAATATCTGCCGGCGGAACTGATGCCTCCCGAACAGAAAAAGCAGGCCGTCAAGCGGAACATAAGAACGCTTAGGTCCGTGGATGAACAATTTAAAGATTGACGGCCGATAATGAATTCCGGCAAGGAAACAAAAACAATGTCTTTCGGCCTTGGACGCATGAGAAGAGCTCTTGCGGGCGAGGGTTTCAAGCAGAATTTCAGATGCGTTCTTATCGCCGGCAGCACGGGGAAATCCCAGACGGCGGTCTTTACGGAGAAGCTGTTAATACACGCGGGTTTCAGCGTGGGCGCGTATCTTTCGCCCCATCTTGAACGCATAGGCGAGAGACTGCGCCTGAACGGCAAAGAAATTTCCGATTCTCTCTATTACAGCCGGATGAGGCGCCTGAAAAAATACTCTCTGACATATTTTGAGAGGCTGACCGCGGCGGCTTTCATGTATTTTATGGAGAAAAAAATCCAGTGGGCGGTTGTGGAAGTCGGCCTCGGCGGCAGGCTTGACGCGACCAATGTCCTGAAAAACGAGATCGCTGTCATAACGGGGATATGCAGGGAGCACACCGATTATCTCGGCTCAAGCGTTGAGAAAATAGCCCGCGAAAAAGCGGGAATTATAAAAAAAGGAAGCCGGGTGATAACCCTCTGCGCAGGCGGGGCGGGAGAAGTGATAAAAAAAACAGCCGCGGGCAGGAACGCGTCTGTGATGCGGGCGCCGATACTGAAAAACCCGTATAGCACTGCCTTCCTCGGCGAGAATTATTCTCTGGCAATGGCTGTGATGAAGTCCGCCGGCCTAAAGCCCGACAAAGATTATTTTCCGGAATATATTCTGCCCGCCCGTTTTGAGAGGAAAAAATACAAAGGGATAGATGTGATCCTTGACGGAGGGCACACGCTGGACGCATGGCGAGCGGTCAAGTCGGAGATCAGTAAAATTCAGGGTCCCCGGGTCTGTGTTTTTTACGCGTTGAAAGACAAAAAGCTCGAAGAAATGCTATCATCTCCAGATGGGCTTTTTGAAAAGATATTCTGTTCGTCTTTTCCGCATGAGAGGCGCATGAGTGGAGATGAACTGATGAAAAGAACTGCCGGAACCGGCGTTGAAATCACTTCTTCCCCGGAGCGGAGTTTGAAGAAAGCCGTCTCGCTCGCGCCGAAGCTTATTCTGTGTTTCGGTTCGCTCATAGGCAGCGCCTATCTGAGGAAAAAAATATGGAGCGTAAAAAAATGAAAGCGATGGGAATAGACATAGGCGGAACAAACACCGCTGTTTCAATTTGTTCTTCCGCGGGAAAAACGCTGGGCCGTTTTGATTTTTCCACGCCGCGGTCAAAGTATCCCGAAAAAACCATATCGGAAATATTGCGGATCATAGACGGGAAATACCCGCTTGATGAAATAGGCGCGGCTGGCTTCGCCGTGCCGGGAATGCTGGATCCTGAAAATGGTTTTGTTTTTAGCGCGCCCAATCTCGGCTGGAAAAATTTTCCGCTCAAAAAAGTCCTGATGAAATATCACCGGTTCAAAAAGCTCGTTTTTGAAAATGACGCATCCTGCGCGGCTCTCGGGGTTTACAGCGCTTATCGCGGAAAGAAGCCCGAATCTCTTGCCGTTCTTACGCTAGGCACCGGCATCGGCGGCGGTTTTATTTCCGGAGGCCGTATATTTTCCCGCCGGGATATCTCTATTTTTGAGGCGGGACACATAAAGATATCGCCAGAGGGTCTGCCTTGCGGTTGCGGCGCAAGGGGCTGTCTTGAAGCCTATTGCGGCGCGGCTTATATGAACAACTGGGCAGGGGCAATGTTTCCCAAAGCGCTTCAATCTTCCGTCTTGAGCTCCGGTGAAATTTATGAAAAGGCGAATGGCGGCGCCTTATGGGCGAAAAAAATATGGAAACAATACGGCATTTATCTGGGCATGGCTGTGTCCGATATCGTCAATCTTCTCGTGCCCGCTCAAATCGTTTTCACGGGGGGACTCGCGGGCGCTTATTCCGAATTCAAAGGGGGCTTGCGTATTTCCCTTGAGAAGCACATCCTTCCCTCTTACAGGGGGCGCTCTTTAATATCAGTCCACGCAGGGGCGTGCAGCGTCGGAGCAGATGGCGCGGCGGCGATGACGCTTCTTTGACAGAGATGCCCGTCAGACTGAACTTTTTCCAAAAATTGACGACCTGCCTCGGAGGCGCGGCGCTCGCCTTTGTTTTTTTCGCGGGGCCTTCGCACGCGGATGATGAACTCCCCTTCAACATAAGCTGCGATTACCTCAAATACAGCAGAAACAGCGAGATTGTTTTCTCATCAGGCAATGTTTTTATAGAGAGAGATACGATGAAATTGTATGCGGATGAAGCCGAGTTCCGCCGGAATGAGTCGCTCGTGTTCCTGAAGGGCCGCGTGCGTATAGAGGACGCGGACACGACAATACGCTGCGATGCCGCCGAGTATCATCTCGCTGCCGGCACCGAGCCCGCTTCCGGGCTTTTCCAAAACGCGAGGGTTTACAGGGATAAGATGTATTTTGTCAGCCTCAACGCCGAGCAGCGGGGAGACAGCTACATTTTCAACAAAGCGTATCTGACGACATGCGATGAAGCCGAGCCGCACTATAAAATGTCCTCACCCCGAATAGTTTTTGTGGAGAAGAAAAGCGTGACGATGAAGCACGCCGTTTTTTCCATCAGGGGCGTGCCCGTTTTTTATACGCCCTATTACAGGCAGCGTCTGGGAGAGCGGAGATGGACACTCGCCGTCCGGGCGGGTAAATCTTCGAGAAACGGCGCCTTCATAAAAACGCGCCTGCGCTACAACTGGTCGGATAATTTCAGGACATATTTCATCAACGATTATTTCAGCCGCCTCGGATACGGCAAGGGTCTGGAGCTTGACTACAAGAGTCCGTCAACGCAGAGCAATTTGTATGTTTACGGCATAGACGAAAAAGACACGGGCGCGAGTAACCGGACATTCCGTCAGAGTCACTGGCAGCAGCTCCCCGCGGGCTTTCTATGGCAGTCCTATGTTGAGGCGCAGGATTACTCGCTTTTTAATGACAGCTATCTGAGGGATGACTCACTGGTTTTGAAGCCCACCTATGTGAGGAGCAGAGCGTCGCTGTCAAAAAGCGTGTCGACCTATTATCTGCGTTTGTCGGGATACAGAAACGAGGTCTGGAGAGATTCTCTTGACAGGTTTGACGCGAATAATGTTATAGCGCCTGAGCTCTATTTCCGGCTGAATCCCGTGAAACTCAGGCACTTGAGCTACGATCTCAGCTATAATTACAGGAATTATTTCAACACCGACCCCGCCGTGGGAACGATTTTTCCCGAGTGCACGCCCATACACAGCTCATACGCGCGGATTTTCAACAGCTACAGGCTGATGAAGTCTCTCACGCTCTTCCCCAGAATAGGTTATCAGTTTTATAAGAGCGGCAATCTGGACTCTGTGGAATATTATTTTCACGACATCAACACGACGCTGAATTTCTACAGGCCTCTCAAGCTATCCTTCACGCACAACTACAAAAGGGGGCCGGGCAAAAATTCCGTCGCGGATAACATCGCTTTCGCCGATGAATACAGGCCCTCGCGCAATCTGGTGTTCAGGCAGAGCGTAGTCTATGATTTGAAAAAAAAGCATCTGCCGCTTGAGAACAGATTCTCGCTCCTGCAGAACCAGCTTAATCTCCGCGCCGGGAGGATTAATTTTTACGCGAGGAATTATTATGACATAGCCATGGGAGCGGCTGCCGCGTGGGAAGGCGAGGGCAGGGGCAGTTACTTCTCTTCAAGATTCACCTACAACCGCGCCGAACCTGATTTCCTGAACTGGTTTCAGAGCTTCAATTTTAAATACGGCAAATGGGACACTTCGGCCGGAGCCCGCGCGTTTTTTAATTACCGGCAAGCGGGCATAGGCCTGAAGGATGTCATAGAGAAACATCTGACGGTCAAAAGAAATCTGCACTGCTGGGAGATGATGTTTAAATATCTTGTGACGCGCGACAGGCGGGAAGGTTGGATATTTTTTAACATAACGGCTTTCCCCGAGAGGCCCATGGGGATATACCGCGACGCCGTCGGCGACGAATGGTCATTCCGCAAACAGTAAAAAAGGGACGCCTGCCCCTGCCTACCGACAGGCAGGTACCGATATAAGGCAGGTCTTTAATAAAAAAAGGCGGCCTCTGTTTAAGCGGATATTATTAAGCTATAATTTTGACACGGGGTGTGGCGCAGTTGGCTAGCGCGCCTGCTTTGGGAGCAGGAGGCCGGCGGTTCAAGTCCGCCCACCCCGACCAACTTAAACTTTTTTCAAATTCAGAGGCGATTGTTTGCTCGCTCGCCCCGCCGGAGTTTATCCC
>PEUP01000086.1 GCA_002780705.1 Elusimicrobia bacterium CG03_land_8_20_14_0_80_50_18
AGCCCGCCGTCCCGTATCGTACAGTCAAAAACTTTTATCTCCGGTCTGAACATCTTTAACCTCCTAAAATACGCCGCTCTTATCCGGTTTTATACCAAAATTACGCCTTTTCTTCAAAAAAATTACCGCGCGTCTTTTGACTTAAAGCTGAAAAGCTTTGACAGTTTTGCGAAAAAACCTTTGCGGGCTTCCGGCGGCGAATTCAGGAGATCAAGCGTTCTCTGCGAGGTACGGACGGCCATAGTGCCCCGTATCCTGTTTTTGAGCTGGGGATTTTTTTCAACGATGGCGCTGAAATCATCTTTCAAAAGCACAAAGACTTCGGTTTTGATATCGGCGACTGCCGTCGCATTTCTCGGCTCGCCCGAAACAAGAGCGCTCTCGCCGAAATAACTGCCGGAATTCAGTTTAGCGATCAGCTTTTCGTCTTTACCGTCGCGGGAAGCCAGCACGGCGACGCTGCCTTTATATATGATATAGAAACAATCTCCGGGATCGCCCTGCCTGCAGATGACGCTTTTCCTGCCGAAAGTTTTTTAAAAAATACTTTTCGCCAACGAATCCATTTCGCCGAAGGTCAGCACCGACCGAAAGTTGATCTTCTTCAGCGTCTCATAAAGCCATTTCTGTTCTTGCGCGCTTAGCGGCTTCAAAAGTCCCTTCTCTCTGTCTTTATTATTCATGGCCGTGCAGTTTTTTACTCACTTGCCGCTTGGCGCGCTCGGAGACAGTGTCTGTTATTGAATACATGACCGGCACGACAAAAAGAGTGAGAACGGTGGACGCCGTAAGGCCGAATGCCACAGCAGTTCCGAGAGGGCCCCTCATCTCCGAGCCCTGCGAGGTCGTAAAGGCCATGGGGAGTACCCCCATTATCGTCGTCAGCGCCGTTATGAGTATGGGCCTGAGCCTCGCCGAGGCCGCCTGAATGATAGCATCGTGTTTTCCCAGGCCCTGTTCCCGCAGGCGGTTAATATAGTCAACAAGCACTATGCCGTTATTCACAACTATTCCCCCGAGAATTATAACGCCCATCATCACGGGCACTGAAAAAGACATCCCCATAACGATGAGCCCCATTATCACCCCGATGATGGACAACGGGATGGAGAACATTATCACAAAGGGCTGCGTCAGAGATTCAAACTGCGCCGCCATTATCATGTATATCAGTATAGCGGCCGCGAGAAACGCCAGCAGCAGGTCCGTCATGGTCTCCGCCATCTGCTTATAGGTACCGCCGTATTCCAGGAAATAACCCTTGGCCATGGGAAAATCAGCCAGACGGTCTTTTATATCAGCGACAACCTGGCCTATAGAACGGTTGGCGACATTGGCCCCGATGGTGATTTTTCTCAGACGGTTTTCCCTGTCTATCTTGAGAGGTCCGACGCCTTCCGTTAATTGCGCTACATCTTTAAGATATACGGTCTCTCCGGATTGAGAAGGCATTGTTATCTTAGCTATATCCGCGGGACTCCTGCGGTCCTCCTCGCTGAATCTTATCCTCACATCCGTCTCTTCGCCGTAGGCCCTGTATTTGGTGGCGACCCTTCCCGAAAGCGCGGCCTGCGCCGCGCGTCCTATCTGAGCGACCCTCAGGCCGAAATGCGCCGCCCGGTCTCGGTCCACGCGAACCTGTATTTCGGGCTTGCCTTCTTTAAGCGAGACTGTCACATCCCTCAGGCCCGGCACATCGCTGATTCTTCGGGCAATCGCTTTGGCGTATCTCTCCATCTCATCCAGATCCCGGCCAAAGAGCTTGAGTTCAACGGGTGTCTGCGACATACTGCCGGACATCTGGCTTCCCATGTCCAAAAATTTATATGTCACGCCCTCAACCGGCGGAAACTTTTTTCTCAGCTCATCGGATATCTCAAACGCCTTCCTTTTCCTTTTTTCCAGATCCACCATGCGCGACATTATCATACCTTCGTTCACATCCGCGGGCATGCTCCCCATGGCCGCGTCTGTATCACCGTAAGAACTGTGGCCTATCATCGTCAGCACATACATCTTTTCCGGCACATTCATAAAATCTTCACTGATCTGCTCAACGACCCTGCCGGTTTCTTCCAGGTCAGTTCCCACAGGGAAAGAGGCCATCATCATCACTATCGGCGTGTCGGTCTGGGGCATAAACTCAAGCCCCGTTATCATAAGGCCGAAAAGGCTCAGCAGAAAAACTCCGAGGGCTGAAAATATAACCAGCTTTTTTCTCTTCAGCGCGAGAGTCAGCAGAGCGATATAGCGCTGTTTGAATTTTTCAAATTTTCTTTTTTCCAGTTCGGCGGCTTCTATCTTTTTTCTTTTTTTGAAAAGAACGGACGCCACCATCGGCACTACGGTGAGCGCCACCAGCAGAGATGACAGAAGCCCTGTGCAGACCGTCATAGCCAGCGGCCTTGATATCTGTCCCGCAAAACCTTTTGACAGCACCATGGGCAGAAAAACCGCTATCGTCGTCAGGGTTGAGGTGGTGATGGCCATCCCCACCTCCGACGCTCCCTCCGCGGCGGCGCGCGGCCTTTCCTCTCCGGCCTCAAGCCTTCTAAAAATATTTTCTATTACCACCACCGCGTTATCCACGAGCATTCCCACAACAAGGGCAAAACCGGCGAGGGTGAAAATATTGAATGTGTAGCCCATCAGATAAAGGCCGATGAATGTCGTTATTATGGACACGGGTATGGCCAGGAAGATGCCGAAAGTGGGGCGCCAGTTCCTGAGAAAAGCGTAAAGAAAAAAAACAGCCAGCACCCCGCCCACCAAAGCGTTCACCAGAGTGTTTCTCAGTATTTTTTTTATTATGTGCGACTGGTCCATCACGGGAAAAAATCCTATGTCCCCCGGAAGGGTCGGCTTCATTTCCTCCAGCGCCTTTTTGACGCGGTCCGCCGTCAGCACGGTGTTGGCTCCGGACTGCTTGGAGATCATCATCAGAACCGCTTCTTTCCCGTTGAGCTTTGTTATGTCACGCTGCTCTTTATATGAATCCCTGACCTCGGCGAGGTCTTTGAGATAGACAGGCACCGCGCCCGTCTTCCTTATTATGGTGTTTTCAAGGTCTGAAAGTTTTTTGTACTCTCCGAGCGTCCTAACAAAAAATTCCGTGTATTTTTCGGTCAGCTGTCCCGCCGAAACATTTATGTTATCCGCGGCCAGAGCGGCGGCTATCTCATCCATGGATATACCGTAAGCGTTGAGTTTAAACCTGTTGATGAGCACATTTATCTCGCGCGCCCGGCCTCCGAAGACCATGGCGCTTGCCACGCCGTCAAGGCGCTCCAGCTTCGGCACCACGCTGTCCTTGATATATTCCCTCAGCTCCATCGTGTTATTGAGGCCGATAATGCCGAAGAAGACAACCGGCATCTGCGACATGTCAAATTTCAGCACCGCGGGGCTGTCGGCGTCGCTGGGAATCATCATCCTCATCATGTCTATGCTTTCGCGCGCGTCCTGGGCCGCGAAATCCAGATTGGTGCCCCACTCAAACTCTATCATCACAACAGAAGAGCCCTCAAGCGATGTTGAATATATGTTCTTCATCCCTTTCAGCGAGCCGCAGGCCTCTTCTATGGGTTTTGTTATGAGCGTTTCTATGTCTTCCGGCGCCACGCCCTCATATCTTGTCACGACGCTGATCATCGGAAATTCCATGTCGGGCATCAGATCCAGGCCGAGACCGAAAAATGACACAACCCCGCCCAGCACTATAATGAGCATGAGCATCGTTATGGTCACGCGCCTTTTTACCGAAAATTCAGGTATGGTCATATTATTTCTCTATGACAATCACTTTTGTGCCGTCGGCAAGGCCGTAATTTCCTTCAAGTATCACGGCTTCTCCCTCCGTCAGGCCGTCGCGTATCTCAATTAAATCCTCGTCCGAGATGCCCGTGAGCACTTGCTTTGAATGCGCGCGGCCGTCCTTCACGACGCTCACGAACTGTTTGTCTTCTTCCGAACGCAGCGCCTTTTTAGGCAGCGTTAAAATTCCGGCGCGGCGGCCCGTCACTATCTCAACCCTCGCGAAAGTGCCGGGCTTGAGGAGATGACCGGCATTGGGAACCGTCACCTCGGCTTTTATCTTCCTCGTGAGCGGATTCGCCGCAGGGGCCACAAGAGTGACAGTCCCTTCAAAGCGGCGACCCGGATAAGCGTCCGTGTATGCCCTCGCTTTCTGCCCCTCCCTTACCTTTACAGAATCTTCCGCGCTCAGGTAAACGGTTATTTTCACCCTGTCCATGTCGGCAACCACCGCCACGGGTTCGCCGGGAGCGGGGAAAACAGCATCGCCCAAATCCGGATAGAACATTGTCAGTATGCCTTTGATGGGGGAGACGACTTCCGCGCGGCTGAAATCAAGAGCTGTCTCGTCCCTGTCTATCAGCGCTATCACTTCCTTCGCCCGCACGCGGTCGCCTTCTCTTTTTCTTTTTTCAATGAGCTTGCCCGTGACCTTTGAGAAAACTTTCACTTCCTTCTCGCCGTGAATATCTCCCGTGAGGGACAAAGTTTCCTCTATGCTGCCCCGGGAAACGGCGCTCATCTTCACCCGTGTGTGGGGCTCCGGCTCTTCGGCCTTTTTCCCGCTCCCGCAGGATGTCAGAGGCAAAATCATCAGGCCCGCAAAAAGCAAAAGAATGTTATTTTTCATTTTTATCCCCCGTTCTCCTCCGCAGATATTATTCATCGCAGCGCCCCGTCGCTTTTTTCAACTCAGCGTCGGCGATGTTCCAGTCAAAGAGCGCCGTGTAATACTGCAGCTGCGCCTGTGTGAAAGCAAGCTGTGTGTCCCTCAATTCCAGATCCGAAACGAGCCCCCCGCCGTAGCGTTTCTCCACAATGGCGAGATTCTCTTTCGCCGCTTTCACATTTTCTTCCTGCGCCCGTATTCTCTCCGCGGCGTTCTGCCTGTTAAGAAAGGCCCGCTCAACTTCCAGCTTGATGCTGTTCCTCAAAAGGCTCTCGCTCATCTGTGACTGTCTAAAGCGGGATTTTGCGGCTTTTATTTCACCGAAACTTGAAAAACCGCTGAAGAGCGGAAATGTCAGGGAACAGGAAACATTCCACGAGCTGTCCCACTCATCAATAAAATTATAGGGTTTCGCGTATTCATAGTTTCCTACCAGGGCAAGACTCGGCATGTGTCCAGCTCGCGCGAGTTTCACAAAACTCTCTCCCATTTTGGTCCGCAGGCCGGCGCTCAAAAGCTCGGGCCGGGAGCGAAAGGCCGTTTCAACATATTCATCAAGCTCGCGGCCGCTGTCCGGAGAGGCGGAAAGCTCCCCGGATATCTCCATGTCCGCCGTCGCGGGGTCATTGATGATGCTTATTAGGGATTTTTTAGCGAGCCTCAGCTCGTTTTCGGCTTTGATCAGATTCGTCCTGCTGTTTACCGTCTGCACCTTCACGCGCGAGACATCAAGGCCCGACACTTTGCCCTCGCTGTAAAGCGCCCGCGTCACCTCATAATGCCTTTCCATAACTGAAAGAGACTCGGCGGCGATATTTTTCAAATGACGCGCAAGCAGAACAGAATAAAAAGCCGTCTTCACATTAAAACATAATTCATTGCGCGCCTGACGGTAGCTTTCTCCCGCTATGTCTTCGCCGTAACGGGCCTGCCTGTAAGTCTGCGATATCCTGCCCCAGGTGAAAAGCGGCTGGATCATTGCCAATTTCCCTGAATAATTATCCTCACTGCCCATTTCAAAACCTAAGATTGACGGGACTTCGGGGAGTTTGGTGTACACGCCTTGCAACCTGATGTCCGGCATGAAAGCCCCGCGCGCCTGCCGCTTCAGGCCCGAAGCGGCTATCACAGCCTCCGAGGCTATCTTTATCATCTCGCTCTCGCGCAAGGCGATATCAAGACAGTCTTTAAGGCTTAGCGCCGGAGCGGCATTGCCGGATCCCCGCGCTTTGACAGCGGATGACATAGTGAAAAACAGCGCGGCGAACAGCGCGAACATCCCGGCCCGGCGCGTCACGCTCCCACCCCGTTCAAAAATATTTTCATCACCTTGTCGGTGTTGCCGACTATCGGCCTTTTTGAAAGTTCGTGTATCCTCATCCCCGCGTAAGCGTGTATTATTTGTATCAGCAGCACCGCGCCTTCCACCGGCGGCATTTTTTCTATCTTTTTTTCGCCGATAGCTTCACTGACCGCCCCGGCAATTGTATCCACGATGGCAAAATAACGCTTTAAGATCATTTTTTTCTTCGTCCGGTCCAGGAGATTTCCCATGGCGGATGTTTCCATCCCGAGAGTCCTGAACAGCCTGTGGTTTTTTTCATAAAAATTCAGATCGGCTTTTACAAAGGCCCTCAGTCTCGCGATTGCGCCGCCATCGGAGGCCATTGCCGATTTCACCATGGCCTCGCCCTCTTTTAAAAAATCTTCCACGAGGGCGCTCAGCATATCCTCTTTTGTCTTGAAATACAGATAGAGCGTGCCCTTTGCTATGCCCGCCTTTTTCGCGATGGCTTCGGCGGTTATTTTCCGGACGCCCTTCTCAATGATAACTTCTTTCAGGGCGTCTATGATTATCCTGCTCTTCGGCATCTGCTCCCCTTCGCCGGCCTATTTACAATAATGACTGACCGGTCAGTCATTATTGTAAATGAAATAAAAAAAATTGTCAACACAGGTTGTCCGTCTTTGCTTTTGGACTGTTTTCCGCTGAAGTAAATTATGGTACTTGCTTTTTCACATATTCAAGAAGTCTTTCGCAGTCTCTTAAGATTTTTTCCGCTTCAGATTTATAAACCAATCTTTCTTCATACTCAGCGATATTTTTAATACGCAGAATTCTTAAAATTCTATTTGCATTTGCGTTTATTTCCTCATCCCCCGCTTTGATTGTTTTAAAGGGACCTACCGCGTCATTATGATTTTCTCCCGAATGACGCTTACCTAAGAAATATACGCACATGGTATCGCAAGCGGCGATACAGGAATGAATAGCATTGATAGCGGCCGCATTCCATTCTTGCACCGTAAACGAATTCTTTGACGCATGGAAACATTCTTCAGCTTTCTTAAAAAAATTGGTATATAACGATTTCGTGACATCTCTGCTGTTGAACTTTGGAGCCATAATCTATCCTTGTTTTTCCGGGAAAATTTGAATTCCGTTATCAATTTCTGAAATAATCCGTAAATTCTTTTTTTGTTTTATTTCCCGGACGGTTAAGATGTACGGCGCCAGTCTGTTGCCGTATGTATCAAAACACACATCGGATAATTTCTCTATTGAAGATTCAATTTTTTCTTTGCTTTGTCTGTCCTTAACCAAAATGAAAATATCTATATCGCTATTTGCCTTTTCTGTTCCTTTTGCCACCGAACCGAATAGCACCACGCGTTTGACCAGTTTCTCAGGGAGTTCTTTTAAGAGCGTTTTCTTTAAACCCTCTATTGGTTCTTTGATATCCAACACCCCTTTAATCAATTCTGACAGCGCCTTATAGGCGTGGCTTTTTTGATTCACTTTCCACAAGTGAGCTTTCCCGACAGTAATAAAATTAACAAAATTCAAATCAGCGAGTTCCCGCATGGTTCTATTTATGCTCATATGGGAAACTTTCAAAACAGAGGCTATCTCCCTTTCACTCATAGAAGCTTCATGCGTGAGTAAAAATTCTATAATTTTTATCCTCACCCTGGAATTTAACACATTTAATAACGATATATGGAATTCCATACCCCGCCTCCTTGTCACATATATGTTACAAGTGTAACATATTTAGGGGCTGTGTCAATTGTTGTGTAGGCGCAAAATGATAATGTCCTATTTGAGCAAAGTAAAAATGTTCCCTTTTGTAATGATCAAAATCCATGTCAAACGTCTTTGCGCTTCCTCTGTGATGCTTTTCATGCCCGCCAACTGTTTTATCGCTCTTTTCGGATATAGGTTAAACGCTGACACACCACGGGAATTATACTTGTTTTTGTCATTGCTCATAGTAAAGACACTTCCTTTCGGATTATACCAGGTGTTGTACTATGTGTCTGAACCTAAACAAGCGCGGTTTTCTCACTGCCCCTGATCAGATGCGCGTTGTGGCTTGTCCCGTCGGGCAGAGGTATGAGCGAATCAAAAAGCCTTCTGTCCCAGTCAACCGCGCCCACCCAGTAAACGCCGTCAACAATTTTTCTCGCATTCATTTTACAGCCCCCCTATACCGCCGTTCCGGCCGCGCTCAAAACAAGAGCAGGCCGGCGATTGAGAAATAAATCAGCAACCCCGTTATATCTATGAGCGTTGTCAAAAGGGAACCGCATATAATCGCGGGATCCTTTTTCAGCTTGGTGAGGAAAACAGGCAGAAGACTGCCCACCAGATTGGCCCAGACCGCGATCAAAATAATGGTGAGGCCAACGACAAGGCCGAGCCGGAAATCACCCTTCCAGATGTATCCCCACGAACCTATGGCAAAGCCGAGCGTCAGACCCAGCAGACTGCCTATGGTCAATTCTTTTTTAACAACGCTGAACCATTTGGCGGTGGTCAGTTCACCCAGGGCCAACGCCCGGACAATGAGAACCGAGGCCTGATTGCCTATATTCCCGCCCGCATCAATCAGAACAGGTATAAAGGCGGCGAGCGCGACAACTTTCAGAAGCGTCCCTTCAAAACGGGTAATGACGGCGGAAGACAAAAAGCCGGCAACCAGCAGCAGTAATAACCAGACAATCCTCTTCTTGTAAAGAACAAGGGCTGAAGCGGCAGTATAACTCATATCAAGAGGCACGACACCGCCAGCCTTGTGCACATCTTCCGTGACCTCTTCCTCAAAAACATCAAGCACATCATCAACCGTCACTATGCCCAGAAGGACATTTTCGGAATCAACGACGGGAAGCGCGTAAAGATTATATTTCTTGATCTTTTTAACGGCGATCTCCTGGTCATCAAAGGGCGAGAGCGCTATGAAGTTTCTGTCCATAAGACTCAAGATATCATTTGAGAAATCGGCGAGAATCAATTTTCTGAGAGAAATATCGTCTAAAAGATGCCAGTTTGCGTCAATCACATACACCCTGTTAACGGTTTCCGCGTCATGGCCGAATTTCCTTATGTGCTCCAGCGCCTCCCGCACCGTCCACTCCGGACGGATGGCGACATAGTCCGGCGTCATGAGCCGTCCAACGCTGTCTTCGGGATAACCCAGGAGTTTCAGCGTCTCTTTTCTCTCTTCCGGCGGCAGGAAATTTATAAGTTTTTTGGTGATTCTCCCCGGAAGCTCCTCCAGGAGCTCCGTTCTGTCGTCGGGAGATAACTCCACGACGAGCTCCCTTATCACCTCATCGCCCATCCTTTTAAGGAAGGCCTCCTGTTTGTCAGGGTACAGTTCGGCAAAGGTCTCCGCCTTCAGCTGTTTCGGAAGAAGCATGAAAAGAACAACCGCTTCCTTGTCATCAAGATTTTTCAGAAGATCAGCGATATCGGCTTCGGGCCATTCAATAAGAATTTCCTTGAGCGAATGCCAGGCTTTCTCCGCGATCATTTCCCGTATTTCAGGTTTTAAGAGTTCTTTCAGCATGAGGGAATTAAATCAAAAAAAGGCTTCGATGTAAACCGAAAATATCGCGGCTGAATGCCATTTCCGCCTTGCATGCGGATATTATGTCCCAAACGGCGGCCGGACCTAAGCGAAAATCTCCGTGTCGCAGGGGAATCCGCCGGAGCGTTGTTTCGCGGTGGAATTATATTGATAAATCAGCCAAATTCCTGCTGATAAAATTGTTTATGATTTCCATATATTGTTTCTTGTCTTCGGCAGGGCTGGCGGCGATGCGCATGGTAAAATCATAAAACGAATTGATTTCAACTTTCAGCCACTTGGCGTTTTTATAAAGAAATACGAGGAGGACTGTCATGGCTATCCTTTTATTCCCGTTTTGAAACGGATGATTTTTGACCATCAGATAAAAAAGTATGGCGGCTTTATCGATCAAACCCTTGTACAATAACTTCTTTGAAAAAGTTTGAAACGGCACCAGCAGACAACTTTCCAGAACATTCGCGTACCTGGAATTGAATTCCGGTATCGGCTCATCGTATTCAAGTTTTTCTTTTGCCAGCTTGTGCGCTATGAACTCAACTTCCTTAAGCGTTATTCTTTTAATTCTTGTCACCGCTTCTTCCCAGTTTGCTCAGCACTTCCCCGTACTCCGCCACGGTTTTGTCCACCGCCGCGGCTATATTCTTTTTTTCCTCATCGGTCAAATCCCCGCCAGTCACATCATCGGTTTCAATGGCGTAATTGCGGCCTGCCTTGACCGCCTTGATTTCACCTTTTTTGATTTTATTAAAAACCGCGACACGGCTTATACCCAGCAGCGCGGCCGCCTGGGTGGTGGATAAAAGTTTTTTATTGCTCATAATCACTCTCCTTTTGCTTAACCTATGTTAACTACTTGTCAATATCTTAACAAGTGTTAAGTATGCTGTCAATCTTAACAAGTGTTACGAATGTCTGATAAGTCCGTACGGCCGGCGCCGGAGCGCCGAATCCTGATTGTTTCTATAAGTCGCTGTCCAGTATCGCCATCGCGGAGCCGGGATTCGTGAAACCCTGCGCCCTCATCATCCCTTCAACCGCCGCCTCAACCCAGCCCGGATTGTTTTTCGCCCTGCGGTATAAGCGTGGCTTTGAGACAGGGCTGATCGCCACTCCGAGGATAACGATGGGTTTTTGTTCGTCTTTTTCAGTTTTCTTTTTCATTTTTTTTCTCCCTGCTCCGATGCGCCGCCGGTATCGGATATCATAGCTTCCAGAAAACCGGTGATTTCCCCGCCGATTTTCTTCTCCGTTAAAATGCCTATCCATTTTTTAACTTTAGCGGGATTGAATTCAACCGTCCTTCTGACGCTTCCGCCTTTATTTATCAATTTCTCCGCCAGCCTCAGCTTGATCAGTTCCGTGGGCTTTCTGTTTTCTTTTTCCGCGCATTCCGCCAGTTTCCTGTAGGTGAATATTGATATGTTTTTTTTGATTTCTTTTGACTCCAGCTTCCTCAGTTTTTCAAACAGCGCTTTTTCTCCGTCGTTAAAAGCGATGCAGACATTCTTCGCCCGCCGTTTCCCGGCCCCGTCTATCACCGGAAAATAAACCGACAGATAATTTCTCCCCTCATTTTTCTTTCCGCCTTTTCTCATTTTAACACCTCCTTTGTTTTATTGGTTGAGTATATCACTTTGTGATATGTTTGTCAAGCGCCGGTCAAAACCGCCGCCATAGTTTTTTGTAAATTCTTTTGTTTCTTCAATACAGCGGATGCCGCTCAGCCGCCCGCCCTATTATTTTTAGTCCCGATAATTCAGATGTCTTTTGTTGAGATAAAACTGCTGCTTCCCGTATGATGTAGCGTCGCGAATTTGCCGACAGGCCTTATCATATCATTTTTCAGGGCCGCGCTCAGAACTTCAGCCCTGACGATATCCCCTATGACGAGTTTCGTTTCACACTGGGTGAAGATTTTATTGACCCTGCATTCGGCAAAACCGAGCACCCCGGCCGGCACTGCGCAATCAATGACCTGACCTTTAAAATACTCAAAATCAAATTCTTCCAGTTTATTGACTTTTTTACCGCTGACAGAGCCCAGCTCCTGTACCAGCTTCAGCTGTGACACCACCGGCACCGATATTATGAATTCCTTATTGGCTCTTATGTTTTTAAATGTCTTATGCCCCTCATACACAGCAACCATCAACTGCGCGGGTTCATCATTAACCGGACAGTTCCACATTACCGGAGCTATATCATACTCCCCTCTGCCGGAGCGGGTGGAAACGAGGGCAAGTGGCCCGTGATTTAAAAGCCTGTAGGCCGAATCAGTATCCATTTTTTTATAAAGCATTATTCCTCCTGCTTTATTTTAGCAATTATCCCCGTGACAATAAAACCCGAAACTCGTAAAAGTATGTGCCGATTCACCTTGTCAAACTATAGACCTATCGACACACGACCGAATTAAATGGCTGCCGGGGGAGGACTCGAACCTCCAACGCCCAGATTCAGAGTCTGGTGTCCTACCAATTGAACGACCCGGCAATATATCCGAATTGCCTACTATTATAATCATTTTGACGACCATGTCAAAACAAGTGTTTTATCTCTGCCTCTTCAATCACAGTTTTGCAACAGCTTACAGCAATTTACACGGTTGATATTTGCCTGTTTTTGGGATACAATAATACGAGAGATGCAAAAATATCTTATTTTAAGCATTTGCGTATTCGCGGCAGGATGCTCGCCGTCTATCCGGAGAAGTTATATCATAAACAATAATACCAACGCTGTGCGAACAGCAATAGCCTCCGGGGCAGATATTAATGCCACAACCTCGCTCAGCGGTTATGGAAGTTCTGCCTCTAACGGCCCTCTCCTGATTTTCGCGGCTAAGATGGGGACTCACGACATAGCAAAATTATTAATAGCGGCCGGAGCTGACGTCAATGCCCAGGGAGAAAACGGAGAAACGGCTTTGTTAGAAGCTTTGAAAAGAGGGGACTGGTTGATAGCAAACTTGCTGATGGAAAACGGCGCGGATATTAAAATACCTAATTCCGAAGGCGAAACAGCTCTGACAATAGCCGCAAAACATAATTCCATCAATCTGATAGACCGCTTGCTCGCGGAAGGTTCAAAAATTAATGCGACCAATAAGGCGGGAATGACGGCTTTAATGGTGGCCGCCTCTAAAAATTATACCGATTTGGCCAAGCTGTTGATTAACAGAGGCGCGGATGTAAACTTGAAAGACAATAATAACAACACCGCTCTAACAATGGCCGCGGAAAATAACAACGCTCCGCTTGCGAAAATATTAATCGAGCACGGGGCTTTTACTCATATTAAAAACAGCCACGGATACAGCGCGCTGGATATAGCCGAAAATAAAAATTATCCCGATGTGGTCAAAGCTCTCCTGAATACACCGACGAGAAACAGGATAAAATATGGCGCTGATCCAAAGAAAAAAAATATCGCGGTGGCTAATTTTGAGAGTCACCCGCCCCTCTCCGCATCGGACGCCAGCTTTATAACCACTTTCTTTCAGAGGGCCCTTATCAACACCAGAGTTTTCAATGTGCTCGACAGGAATAACATGGATAAGACACTGGCTGAACAGGGTTTTCAGCAGTTGGGCTGCACAACAGCTGATTGCGCCGTTCAAATGGGCAAACTTTTGAATGTACAGTTGATCATCGTTGGCACTTGCGGCCAACTATTTTCAAGATACATTTTAGCCGTGGATATAATCGATGTGGAAACAGGCCAAATTATCGGCTCATTTAAAGAAGACAGCGCTACCTCATCCGGAATTGAGAAAATGGTGTTCAAATTAGCGGATGAAGTAAAAAATGTGATATACTGATCTCCTACGGCGGTGAAAGCTCAGTATTTTTCCCAGTGAAGGACTTCTTTGAGCGCTTTTTTGGGGGTCTCGGTGAAGCCGTCTTTGGGATAGCCCACGCAGACGAGGCTCACAAGTTTGTGATCCGCGGGCGCGCCGAGCGCCTGAAGTATATCGGCGCAATACGGTTTTCTGTCGCCGGCAACCCACACGGTGCCGAGGCCAAGGTCGCGGGCCATGACAAGAATATTTTCTGTCGCCGCGGAGCCGTCTTCAAGATAATATTTCACGGGCTCGCTTATCACGGCTATGACAGCGGGGCTTTCCGCCATATAAGGCCCGTTCTTCGGGGCGATTGAGGCGAGTTCTTTTCTCGTGGCCTCATCTGTCACCACGATAAACGAAACCGGCTGGACATTGTTTGCCGTAGCCGCACGGGCTCCCGCTTCCACAATTTTTTCCAGATCTTCTTTTGACACATTCCTGTCAGAATACTTTCTTACACTCACTCTTTTTTTGATCGCGTCGTAGGTTTCCATAAAAATCCCCCTATTTGTTGACTGAAATAAGCTCCACCGTGAAGACCAGCGTCGCGTTCGGGCCTATTGCGCCGCCGGCTCCCCTCTCGCCGTAAGCAAGTTCGGAGGGAATATAAAATTCGTATTTGGCGCCCTCTTTCATAAGCTGAAGGCCTTCTGTCCAGCCGCGTATCACGCCGTTCAGAGGGAATGTCGCGGGCTCGCCCCTCTTGTATGAGCTGTCAAACTCTGTGCCGTCTATAAGGGTGCCGCTGTAATGCACCGTCACGCTGTCAGTCGCCTTCGGGCTCGCTCCTTTGCCCTCCTTGATAACCTTGTACTGAAGGCCGCTGGCTGTTGTTTTGACGCCCTGCTTTTTCGCGTTCGCCTGCAGGAATTCATCGCCGGCCTTCCTGTTGTCAGCTCCGGCGGTGCCGGCCTGTTCCGCATGTTTTTTCTGCAGTTCTTCGGTCAGGGCTGTCATGACTTCGCGGCGCTCTTCAAATGTCAGACGGGGCTCGGCTCCCGCAAGAGCGTCCTTGATGCCCTCTTTCATGAACGCGAGATCCGCGTCTATGCCCTGACCCTTCAAGTTGCTCCCGATATCCCAACCTATGCTGTAGCCGACTTTCTCTTTTTGTGTTTCCATGTTTTTTTTCGCGCAGCCGAAAGCTGGAAGCATCACCAGACAAAAACCTATACAGCCCGCGTAAAACCTGACTTTACTTTTCATGCACGCCCCCTCTTTTCTCATTGTCCCAAACGCCAAATTTACCAATTGCTTTTTCCGACAGGCCGCCTGACGGTCGGCAAACACTGTCTTTTTCATTGTATTATAAGTTGAGAAAAATTGCCAGAAAAACCGTGGAATAATCCCGCTATCGTTTACGCTTTCCGGATAAGCGCCCGGACAGCATCCAGCACTTCAGCGGGGCTGATGTCCCTCATACAGCTGTGATGGCCTCGGGGGCAAGCCATGGGGCCGTGGATGTTGCAGGGCCGGCAGACTAAAGTCTTCTGGAGAATAATACTGTTCTGATTGAAAGGCCCGAAACCGAAAGCGGGTATTGTCGGACCGAAAATAGCCACGGTCTTCACGCCAAATGCTGAAGCAAAATGAAGAGGAGCGGAATCTCCCGTTATAAGCAGATCCGCGTTCTTTATGAGAGATGCCAGTTCAAGAAAATCCGTCCCGCCCACAAAATCCCTCACTTCGCCTTTAACCGCTTTTTTGATCTCCTGCCAGCCCTCAAGATCTTCGGGCGCGCCGGCGGCGGCGATTCTGAAATCTCCGGAGAGAATATCTATCAGATTCACCCAGTATTCAGCGGGCCATCGCTTTGCGCCCCAGTTTGAAAAAGGGCTTATAACAGCAAGCGGCTTTTCTGTTGGCTTTCCGAATTCGGCCGCCTCAAAATCCTCGTCAAAGGGTATGTTCCAGTTCCCGTCCCAGATGTCAAAGCCCGCGGCGCGGGCGAGGCCGAGATTTCTTTCTATCTCGTGAGGCCCCCCCTCATATCTCACCTTTTGGGTGAAGAAAAAACTCCCCGGCGAAATACCAAAACCTATTCTTTTTTTTATTCCGGCAAGCCGGGCCATAAGAGCGCTGCGGAAAGACCTGTGTATAACAAGAGCGAGGTCATATTTTTCCTTTCTGAGGCCGGCGCAGAAAGAAAGGAAATGCAGGGGGCCGCGGTTCCGGCCTTTCTTATCGTCCTCAATCACTCTGGAAACAGCGGGATGTTTTTGGACGAATTTTTTATAGGCCGGAAGAGTCAGAAAATGTATCTCACTTTCCGGAAAACTCTGCTTAACGGCCTCGGCAAGCGGAAGCGCCAGTATCACATCTCCTATAAAAGCCGACTGCATTATCAGGATTTTCATTTAAGCGCGTCCTCCACAGCAAGCGTGAGCTCTTTCGCGCTGATGGACTCCATGCACACCCTGTCGCCCCTTGAGCAGTCTTTGCCGCCGTGCAGATGACAGGGCCGGCAGGGAACATCCGCCTGCATTATCTTCGCCCCCGGCGGAGCGAAACCGAAATCCGTGACGGTCGGGCCGAAAAACACTATGAGGGGTTTTCCGAGAGCCGAGGCGGCGTGCGCGGCTCCGGAATCCATGCTTATGACGCAGTTTGAAGCGTCCATGACAGCGAAGAACATCCGGAGACTCAGACGACCGGCGAGATTTTTTACAAAATTCACATGATACCTGTTCGTTGGCATAAGCTTCTGCGCGCGGTCGTAATCATCGCCCGTCAGTAT
>PEUP01000010.1:0-4523 GCA_002780705.1 Elusimicrobia bacterium CG03_land_8_20_14_0_80_50_18
TGAAATGCGGACAGAAACTCAAAGCCTGCAGAATAAAAGTGCCGGGAGACATATCCTCGGCCGCTTTTTTTATATGCGCCGCGGCTCTCCTCAAAAGCCGACTGAAGATAAAAGATGTCGGCATTAATCCCACGCGCACCGGTTTTCTGCGGGCGCTCAAAAAAATGGGCCTGAAATATGTTTTGAGCAATAAAAGATTGTTCGGCAAGGAGCCCGTAGCGGATATTGTGATTATGCCCGGCTCTCTGAAAGGGGCCGTCTTTTCGGCGAAAGACATGCCTTCAATGATAGACGAGGTGCCGCTTCTGGCTCTGTGCGCCACCCAAGCGGAGGGAATGACCGTTATAAGCGGAGCGGGCGAGCTTGCGGTCAAGGAATGCGACAGGCTGGAGGCCACATATTCTCAACTGTTGAAAATGGGAGCTGATATAAAAAAGAAGCCGGACGGTTTTATTATACGCGGGCCCGTTAAGCTGAAGGGCGCGGCTCTATCGGGATTTGCCGATCACCGCATCATCATGATGCTGGCGGTGGCGGCTCTTGCCGCCGGGGGGAAAAGCGTTATAGATGACACGAAAGGCGTGGGAATATCTTTTCCCGGATTTTTTAAGGAATTACAGGGACGGTGCAGGCAGCAATAAAGGAGAGGAAATGAAAGTGATAACAATTGACGGTCCTGCCGGAGCGGGGAAGAGCACTATAGCGAAAATAGCGGCCGCGAAACTCGGTTTCACCTATATAGACACGGGAGCGATGTACAGAGCTATCACATACAAGGTCCTGAAAAACGGCTGTGATCTTGCGGACAGCGCGAAGATTATCGCTCTCGCGGGGCGGTCCGAAATACGGCTTGATAACGGAAAGATATTTTTAGACGGCGAGGATGTGTCGGAGAAGATCCGCACGAGGCAGGTGACCAACAGGACTTCAATTATAGCGGCTATGGGGGAAGTGCGGAAAATCCTCCGTGATAAACAGAGGAGTTTCGCCAAAATTCAGAACCTGGTCATGGAAGGCCGTGACATAGGCTCCGTGGTATTTCCCGACGCCGAATACAAATTTTATCTTGACGCCAGCATCAGCGAGCGGGCCCGGCGGCGCTATGCGGAACTGCGCGCCAAGGGCTCTGATGTCAAAATGGAAGAGATCGTCAAGGACATCAACGAACGCGACAATCTTGACCTTAACAGGGGGCTATGCCCTCTCGTAATACCGAAAGGGGCTTATGTCATAGATTCTACAAACAAGACCATAGAGGAAGTGGCGGACATAATTGTGACGCATGCGGGAAAATAACTTTGTCTATCATGCCGGAAGAATAATTTTTACAATATTCGTGCGCGTTCTTTTCAGAGGAAGCATAACGGGTTCCATGCCGAGAGGCGGCGCCGTTATCTGCTCTAATCATCTCTCCAATCTTGACCCGCCGGTCATAGGCGCGATATACCCGAAACCGATACATTTTATGGCGAAAAAGGAGCTTTTTGAAAATCCGCTGTTCAGAGCATTGATCAGTGCGCTGAACGCTTTTCCGGTGAACCGGGATTTTTTTGACCGCAAGGCCTTCCGGCGGGCGATAGCGCTGGTGGAAAGCGGGAAGAACGTCGCCGTTTTTCCCGAGGGCACGCGCAATAAGAGCGGCACTGATAAGCTCGGCGATATCAAAAGAGGCATGTCATATCTGATATACCACACAAGCGTGCCGGTTATACCGCTGTTCCTCTCCGGCACCAATAGATGGAAAACGCTGGGTAGAATAAAGATCAGGATAGGGGATGCCATTGATCTGCCGGAAAGGCGGCTGCCTTACACGAGAGAAATATCTGAAAGCATCCGCGTAAAAATTAAAAATGGTCTTGAAAAAACAGCATCAGGCGCCTAAGGATGTGACGATAGCCGGCTGCGCCGGCTTCTGCGGGGGTGTGGCGATTGCCGTGAAGGGCGCCGAAAAGATCCTCGCTGAAAATGAAGTCTTCTGTATAGGGGATATCATACACAACTCTTTTGTCATTGACGCGCTGAAAAAGAAAGGTTTGAAAACCGTTTCTTCCCCGAAGGATATTCCGCCGGGCGCGCACATGATAATAAGGGCTCACGGTTTGCCTCTTGAAGAAATAGCATCTCTCAAAAAGAAGTGCTGCGTCATACATGATTTTACCTGCCCCATACTCAAAAAAATACACAGAGACATAACACAACTGAAACGAAAAGGTTATGAAATAGCCATAGTCGGCAACCCTCTCCACGCGGAAGTGAAGGCCTTTGTCTCCCGCTCCGGAGATAAAGTTTCCGTCGTGGCAAAAGCTCACGATGCGGAAGCGCTTCCTTATGCCGCCCGCCGGGCCATTATATGCCAGAGCACTATAAGCGACGAGCTTTTTGTGGGACTGGCCGCGAAGGCCATCAGCCGAAGCGCCCGGACGCTGGTGATTGACACCATCTGCAGCGAGGCCAAAAAAAGACGGAAAGAAGCCAAAGCGCTTGCAAAAAAGTCAAAAATGGTTATAATAGTCGGTGACAGTAAGAGCAGTAACACAATGATCCTGTCGGATATTGTCGGAAAGCACTGTGCTGTCGCGCTAATTTCATCAGCGGATGAAATTAAGAAAAATAAAATCAGATATCCGCTCGCTATCGTGTCGGGAGCTTCCTCCCCGCGCGGGCTTGTTTTGGATATCGCCAGGAAGGTGTGTTGAATGAGTGAAATAAAAAATTTGATGGATGAAGCCGTGTCTGCGATGCCGGCGCTGGAAAGAGGCAGTATCGTTAAAGGTACGGTGATTGATGTTTCTCTGGACATGGGTGTTCTCATGGACATAGGCGCGAAAGTGGAGGGGGTGCTTCCCCATTCGGAAATCCCCGCCATCGGCGGAGTTTCCGTAGGGCAGGGCATAGAGGTGTATATATGCGACATGTCCGGAACAGACGGTCACCCCACTTTGTCATGGGCTAAAGCGCAGAAGTACAAAGAAGTGCATGAGCTGGCGAAAGCCTTTGAGTCCGGAGAAGTGATAGAGGCCGTGATAACGGAAAAGATAAAAGGCGGCGTCAAAGCCACGGTCAAGGGCATTACCGCCTTCATGCCGAATTCCCAGATAGGTTATCCGCCTGTCAAGAATATCGCCGAAACCATAGGCCAGACGGTGCCGGTCAAGATAAAAAAATTCAATCAGAAAAAAAACGACATTGTGATATCGTGGCGTGATGTTGTCGAGGAAGATTATAAAAAGAACCAGGAGAAGTTCTGGGATGTCGTGCGCGAAGGCGAAGTGCGCGAAGGCACCGTAAAAGGAATAACGAAATTCGGGGCTTTCGTTGACATAGGCGGTTTTGAAGGGCTGCTCCACATAAAGGACATCTCGTGGGGAAGGACAGAGAATGTCGCCGACGAGCTGCGGATAGGTCAGAAGATTAATGTGAAGGTGACCAAACTCAACAAAACGAAGAACAGGGTGTCGCTCAGCCTCAAGGAGACCACGCCTCATCCCTGGGACGATGTAAACGACAAATACAGTGTCGGCAGCATACACAAGGGTATTGTCAAAGGCATCCTTGAATACGGCGCTTTCGTGGAACTGGCTCCGGGCCTTGAAGGCCTGCTGCATGTCAGCGAGATCTCATGGGCGAAGAACAGCAAGCCCTCTGAGCTTCTGACGCGCGGCCAGGAAGTGGAAGTGATGGTGCTCAGCATTGACAGCGACGCGAAAAGAATATCGCTGAGCCTGAAAAATACCCAGGAAAATCCGTGGCTCGCTTACGCTCAGAAACATTCCGTAGGCGATGTGCTGGATTGCGCGGTGACTCACATAGTGAAGAACGGCATGACCGTGTCTGTCGGCGACGGCCTTGAGGGATTCATTCTCCTGAAGGATTTCTCATGGAAAAAGAGAGTGGCTTCCGCCTCGGACATGTTCAGCGAGGGTTCAGAGCTGAAGGCTAAAATCCTTGAGATCATCCCCGACGAACAGAAAATATATCTCGGCATCAAACAGCTGGAGGACAATCCTTTCAAGGATTATTCAAGCGGCAATGTCGTAACAGGCGTTGTGACCGGCACCACAAAAGACCGGATACTTGTGGACCTGAAAGACGGCGTGAAAGGCTTTGTGCACATCTCACAGGTCGCTAACGAGAAAACGGAAAATCTTGACGATTTCACCCCCGGGGTGAAAGTGACGGGCGTGATTGTGAAGGTGAACGAAAACACCGGGCAGGTGGAAATAAGCATCAGAGAAATGGAAAAACAGCAGGAACATGAAACGATGCGGCAGTATTATTCCACCGAATCCACGGGCTTCAGCATAGGCGACATACTGAAAAAAGAATGAACACGCCAGGGACGGCGGGCTCAGAAGCCGTGCCTGGGACGGCGGACAAAGACGGCCGCCCCATGCGGATCCTCCCCGGCGGACGGGGCGCTTCGCAAGGCTCAGCCGCGGGCAGCGGAGTATTTCCCCTTTTTGTAAAAGGGGTGGCTCGCCCTTGGCGAGACGGGGTATTTTCTTTCGTTCCCCTTTTTGTAA
>PEUP01000010.1:4575-20339 GCA_002780705.1 Elusimicrobia bacterium CG03_land_8_20_14_0_80_50_18
CCGCGGCTTTCGGAAAAAATCAGCTATACACAAAAACTTTTGACTGGCAGACATGCGAGACGGATAATTTTAAAATTTATTTTTACCCCGAGCTGAGCGCCAGGGTGGATAACATCGCCCTGGATATAGAGTCCGCCGCCCGGGAGATTTCTGATTTTATGGGTGCGCGTCACAAAAATAAAGCTCATCTCCTCCTTTTTGAAACGCATCCGGATTTTCAGTCCAACAGGCTGTATCCGGCGGGATGGGGCACGGGGGGCTTTTCCGAGCCCATGAAAAACAGACTTGTCATGCCCTTTTACACATCACCCCGCGAAATGCGGCACATCATAAGGCACGAATACACGCACATAAACAGTTTTGACATATTCTACGGCGGTTTCTGGCGGAGCTTATCTCTTGTCCGGACAATGCTCTATCCCATACCCCTCTGGATGCAGGAGGGGCTGGCGGAATTCTGCTCCGATATATGGGACGGCGAGGATGCCGCCGCGCTCAGGGATATTTATTTAAACGGCCTGCTGCTCAGGGCGGATGACATGATATCCTTCTCTCATCTTGAGGGATACAGGGTTTATCTGGCTTACAAGCAGTCGCACAAGATGATGATTTTTATCGCCGAAAAATACGGCGAAAAAAAGGTGCCGGAACTCATCCGCCAGTTCCCTAATGTATGGGAACAGAACATAGCGCTCAAAAAAGCGCTGAACATGAACGCGAAGGAGTTTGACCTTAAATTCGCGGCTTATCTGGACGATATTTACAAAGATGTGTGCGCAAGCCGCAATTCTCCGGATGTTATAGCAGAGCCCATGTCCGCTGAATTCAGTTTTTACCGCTCGCGCGCGCCTCTGCTGACAGAGCATGGCGAATTCTTTATAAGCGACGGATACGGATATGACGAGCCGATAATGAGGAAAAACGGAAAGCTCCGGAGATTCCTCAAAAAAAACTATTTTGACAGGATAGCTCCGGCTTTGGCATACTCCGACGGAGAACTGCTCTTCTACGCGTGGAAGAACGCTAAACCCTATATCGTCCGCTATGGCCTTGATGGGCGTAAAAAGGGGAAAATGCGCTTGATAAGCGCTCCTTTCGCGGATGTGCGGCAGATTGAGACAGCGCCGGGCGGGGGCTTGCTTTTTGCCGCCGATATGAACTGTCGCAGCGATATATTTCTCTGGGAAGACGGCAATATAACAAATCTGACAGATGACGCGGATTATGAGGATTCTTTCGCTTTTGACGCACCCCGCCAGATGATAATCTATTCCTGTGAAAGAAATGAGCAGCTGGACCTGAGGGAGCTCCAAATAGCGTCGGGAGAAAAGAGATGGCTGACTTCAACGAAGCACGATGAGCGCCGGCCGGTCATATCGGAAGAAGGCCTTTTTTTTATAAGCGGGAAGGGCGGCTTTGACGATATCTATGTATTGGGGACGGTTCCTATTACAGCCCCTTCTGATAACAATGTAATAGGAACCGTCCCCATTACGAATCTCACAGCGATAAAAACGGGCATTAATGACTTCAGCGTGTCCGCTGGCGGCGATATAGCTTTTGTTTGTCAGTGGAAAGGTTCGCGCCAGATTTATCTTCTTGACCGCACCGCGGGGCCTTTTAAGGAATATCTTTCTTCCCGTGAAAAAAATTTCCTGAAAAGGGGCATAGATATAAAAAACCCTGCTTCAAAAGGCCCCGCGGGAACTGATGAATATTCTGTCGCCGGAATGGAGGCCGCCAGCGAAGACAGCGCTTTGCCTGTGACCCGGCCGAGGCCCTTTAATTTTCAACCATACAGAACCCGATGGACATTTGATCTCATATACCCCCTTGCAATGTTTGTTTTTTCAGAAGGCGACGCCGACTTTTATCTCTTGAATTATTTTCAGGCCTCGGACATGCTGAGCCGCCATGAGGCCTCGCTTTTTCTGCAATGGCTCTCGTCCACAAAAGACATGAATTACGATTTTACATATCTCTATAAAAAATGGAAAACCAATGTCGGCTTTTTCGCCTCGGGTTACAGGGACACAAGATGGACGACGCTTGAGGATGATTCGGCAATGCTCGTCAAAGACAGCAGGAAGAATTCCGCGGGGCTGCTCTTCCGCCGGGCGCTGGACCGCGAGCACAGGCTGGAACTTCAGCTCGGCCAAAGCGGCCGTGACTGGGCGCTTGCCGAAAATTACACATCACCCGACAATTTTTCTTTTTACGAGGATTATGAGAATTATTATATGCTGTCACTGGTGAGAGACAAAAGCGTTTACCGTTTTATGGATGTCGTGAACGGCTCAAGGTCCAACATAAGTTTTTTGCAGAGCCGCGGCGCTTTTGAGGGCGGTGAAGTCCTTTTCAGCACCTCAAGCGCGAAAGGCGATATCAATTATGACTCGCTGTATTTTGAGCATCAGATTTTTCTGCCGCTGCGTTTTCCGGGCGACATACTGGCCCTGAGGCTGGCCGGTTTTCTTTCATGGGGCCCGACCCCGGAAACCTTTGACCTGAGCCGCTGGGACAGGGTCAGGGGGCTGAGGACATTCCCGGAGAGTAACCGCCTGGCGCTTTTCTCGGCTGAATACAGATTTTATATTTTCCCGGATATCAATTACAACCTGTGGTGGCTGCTGCCCCCCATGTTTTTCCAGAATCTGAAAGGCGTTTTATTTTATGACGCGGGGGAGTGCTTTTCGCGGAGCGATGATTTCACGAGGGAAAACCTTGAACACTCCGTCGGTTTCGGCTTCAGGCTGAACACGCTGCTTTTCCAGACCTATCCTCTTATGTTATCATGGGACAGAGCGAGGATGCTCAGCAGAGACGGTTATGAGACTTATTTCAAGCTGGGTATGAACTGGTGACGCATAGGGTTAATAGGAGATAGTGAGATAATGGCCCTTCCGGTAAATGAAAAAGAACTGATTGAAGGCAGTTTTGTGGAATGGGAAAGATTGGAGTATAAAAAAGGCTGGCAGCCGGAAAATATTCTGCATACAATCTGCGCTTTCGCAAATGACATAAACAACTGGGGTGGCGGTTATATTATCATTGGAATTGAAGAAAAAAATGGCCAGCCGGTTTTACCCCCGGCAGGACTGCAAAAGAACCAAATAGACAGCATGCAGAAAAAAATTGTGGAATTAAGTTCTAAAATTCAGCCGAATTTCACTCCAATTGTTCAGCCTTATGATTACAACGGCAAACACATTCTCATACTATGGGCTCCCGGCGGAGATATACGGCCATATAAAGCGCCCGATTTGATGGGTAAGAAAAAAACAACTTTTTCTTATTACATAAGAAAAGCGTCTGCTACAGTAAAAGCCAAAGGGTTTGACGAACGGCGGCTATTGGGCTTGGCGCAAAAAACACCTTTTGACGATAGGATAAATCATAATGCGGATGTATCCGATTTTGATGTTCAACTTATCAAAGATTTTTTAAAATCTGTAAACAGCGGTTTATACAAAGAAGCTGATAATATCAGTCTTGCTGAATTATGCGAACAGATGAATATACTCAGAGGCCCCAAAGAATATAAAAAACCGGTTAATGCCGGTTTATTGTTTTTCAGCAAAACCCCGGAAAGCTTTTTCAGAGGCGCGATAATAGAAGTAATTATTTATCACGATGATATCGGAGACAGCCTGTCAGAAAAAATATTAAAAGGCCCTCTTCACATTCAATTAAAGGCGGCTTTAGAGTATTTACAAAATAATGTAATCCGGGAAGAGGTAAGGAAAATTAAAGGTAAGGCTGAATCGGAAAGATTTTATAACTATCCTTATGAGGCAATTGAGGAAGCCCTTGCTAACGCGGTTTATCACAAAAGCTATGAAATGCAAAATACTATTGAAATAAATGTCAGGCGGGAGAAAATTGAAATAATAAGCTATCCGGGCCCGCTTCCTCCGATAGATAACGAAATGCTTAAAAGGAACCGGATCGTTGTAAGGAATTACAGAAACCGGAGAATAGGCGATTTTTTAAAAGAATTAAAATTTACCGAAGGCAGGTCAACGGGAATACCCAAAATCCGCAATGCAATGAAATTAAACGGATCGCCGCTGCCTGTTTTTGAAACTGATGCTGACAACAATTATTTTTTAACGGTATTGCCTATCCACAAACTGTCACAAAAACTGTCCCAGGCGGGGACTAAGCCGGGACTAAGTTTTGACCAAGCGGCAGGGCAAGTACCCCGCAAGTACCCCGCAAGTACCCCACAAGTCACCCCACAAGTCACCCCACAAGTCAGAAAATTATTAAGGGTAGTACAAGAGGAAATGACAAGGAAAGAAATTCAAGAAGCTCTCGGCCTGAAAGACAGATTTTATTTGAGAGAGTCATATATTATACCGGCATTAAAGTTAGAGTTAATAGAGATGACTCTCCCTGATAAACCTAAAAGCCGTTTGCAAAAATATCGTCTTACAAAAAAAGGAAAAAGGCTTTTACAACAATGAAACAATATCTAATACGCGAAGATTTTGCAGCGAAAAACCGTTCATGTGTAGAAGCCTGCACAATGAGGAAGGTATTATAAGTATGAAAAATGAGAAGAAAGACAAAGTCGTGATTTTGGGCGCCGGGTTAACCGGCCTTACGGCAGCTCATTTTTTAGAGAATCCATCATCCGGCGGAAAAGCGATAAAACCTTTTATCCTTGAGAAACAGGATATCGCGGGGGGGCTCTGCCGCACGGAAGAGAAGGAGGGTTTCTCTTTTGATCACACGGGGCATCTTCTGCATTTCAAAAAAAAGGATTCCATCTGGAAAAAATTTATAGAGGGTGAGCTGAGGATAGATCTGAAAAAGCACTCCCGCGCGGCTTCCATACACATAATGAACACTCTCGTCCCTTATCCTTTCCAGTACCATCTCGCGTATCTTCCGAAAGATGAAAAAGAAAAATGCGTCAGGGATTATTTGAAGGTTTATAAAACAGGCGCGCCCGCCGGCGCCTCATTCAGGCAATGGGCGGAGCATTCCTTCGGCAGGAGAATGGCCTCGCTTTTTTTTCTACCCTATAATCAGAAACTCTGGAATTTTAACCTGAACAAAATGAGCACGGACTGGATGGGCCGTTTTGTGCCGGGGCCCGACGCGGGTAAGATCCTGCGCGGCGCCGAAAAAAAAGACCCGTCGCAGTCGGCCGGCTACAACGCCTCCTTTTATTATCCCCGCTCCGGCGGGATAGGACAGCTTCCCGCGGCTCTCGCGAAGGGCAAAAACATAGTGTTCAATGCCAGCATAAAACAAATTGATTTCACGGCCAAGAAGATTTTTTTTGAAGGCGGCAATATGGCCTATGACAGGCTGATATCAACAATTCCTCTGCCGGAACTGCTGGGATATCTCAAGGGCGCTCCGCAGAACGCAGCGGCTAAAAAGCTCAAATGGACCGGCGTTTACAACATGAACATAGCCGTAAAGAAAAATTTCTCAAAATTGGGGCACTGGATATATTTTCCGCACGGGAAAATCCCTTTTTACCGTATCGGATTCCTGTCCAATTTCAGCGCTCTGCCGGACGGCTTCTCAACGATTTATATTGAGAGCTCTTACCGTTCGGAAAGAAAAAAAACTTCCGGCGCGTCGGTCATGAAATTTTTTAATATCAAATCCGATGAAATAATTGTCAGGAAGGACATTGATATACCTTACGCTTATGTCATCTATGACATGGCGAGAGAAAAAACCCTCGCGGGCATACAGGATTTTCTGAGCCGCTGCGGTATAATATCCACGGGGCGTTTCGGGGGATGGAAATACTCCACGATGGAAGAGGCCATGCAGGACGGTTTTGACGCCGCGTCCTCTTCTGTTTAACTGATCTCGCCGGCTTTTCTCAGCGCTATTCTTGTGCAGACAGGCCCCACCAGTTCGTAAACGACGGTGGTGGTGACAATTGTGGTGAAGACCATTTCTCCGTACTGGGGCAAGCGGTCTCTGACCATGAGCGCCGCGCCGAGAGCCACACCGGCCTGAGGCACGAGCCCGAGCCACATGTATTTTCTGATCCTCGCCGGCGCGTGGGACAGCACGCTTCCGATATAGGATCCGGCGAATTTACCGGCGATCCTGGCAATGAAATAAACCGCGGCGATTGCTCCAACGGATGTTATGGTGCTGATTTTCAGATTGGCTCCCGAAAAAACAAAAAAAAGTAAATAGACGGGCGCGTCAACTTCATGCAGAACATCAAAGAATTTTGTTTCATGAGATATGTTGGCCAGCACCCCGCCCATCACCATGCATGTCAGAAGAAGCGGTATTTTCAGCATTTCGGAAACGCCGATACCTATCAAAAGAAAAGCGAGCATGAATATGAGAAGATTTTCACGCGTTATTATAAAGGGCGCGATTTTCTTGATGAGGAATGTCAGGATGATTCCCGTAAGTAAGGCGCCGCCTATGCTGCCCAGGGAAAACAACAGGGCATGGCCCACAGCGGCATTTCCCCCTCCCATGACGGCCATGGTGTTTACCATAGCCAGAGACACGGAAATTATGAGGAGGCACACGGCGTCGTCAAAAGCCACAATGCCTAAAAGCGTGCTGGTGAAGAGGCCGCTCGCGCGGTATTCTTTTATCACCATCATGGTTGCCGCGGGGGCCGTCGCGGACGCGAGCGCTCCGAGGCACATGGCGGGCGCCCAGGCCATGGATAGCAGAAATCTGGCCGCGAACATCACCAGAAAATACGCACTCATGGCCTCAAACACTGATATCAGCAGCACCATTTTGCCCATTCTTTTGATATCGCTCCATATGAAATTCTGTCCTATGTTGAAAGCTATCAGCCCGAGGCCCACGCTTGAAATGAGGGGGGATACATTGATCAGATCCCCGTGCACAAAGTTCATGACGAATGGCCCCGCTATTATGCCGAATATTATGTAGGCCGTGACGAGGGGAAGGTTTATAAGTTTTATTATTTTTCCTGAAAACCACGCACCAAGGAGCACAAGCCCGAGACTGAATAAAATGTGCATTTAAATGCTCAAATAATCCCTTTTTCCTTGAGGATGCCGATAACAATATCAAATTTTGTCAGCATACCGGAGAAAACAGGCCCCTTGAGAACAGGGAGAGTACCTATTCTGTTGAGGTCCATTGTCTGCTCGGCGGAAGATATTGTGTCGTCCTCCTGAACGGTGATTATTTTTTTTGAATAAAGGTCGTCAATGAGAAACAGCGTCGCCGAATCGGGAGGGATATTGATATACTGGAGCTCGTTGATCATGAATCCGCCGCCGGAGGCGTATTTCACCGTGCGCATCATGTGGGAAGGGATGCTGCAGAAAGGCTCTATAACATTTTTCAGCGTGATGGCTCCGAGAAAAACGCGGTTATTGTCCACCACGGGCAGGAGAGGAGAGGTGTGAAATTTTGTGAATATGTCCAACAGCTCTCTCAGATTGGTTGAGCGCGTGACGGTCACAGCGTCGCGTATCATAACATCTTTAACCAGCATGACAATATGTTAACAAATTAACCGTGATTTTTAAACAGCCAGCGCTGCAAACGGTTTATTCTTCCGCTTTTTTCTGCATTTCCATAAATTTCCGGGATATGAGTTTACGCATGGAACGGGACTCTATGACGCCTATAACTTTTTTATCGGAGTCTATCACGGGCAGACATTCAAGATAAAATTTATCGCATATCCTCTTCGCGGTAAAAACACTGTCGTCGGGCCCGCAGGAAGCGACAACCGGGGTCATAAGGTCAAAGGCCAGCAGAAAATTATTGAGTTCCGACTCCATAAAGGTGTCTCTGATACTGTTTATCGTGACAACCCCCTTGAGGGTCATATCCCTGTCAACGACGGGATAATACAGATTTGTGTGTTCGCTGAATATCTTCAGTATGTTCCGCAGAGGCATTTCAGGGTGGAGCAGGGGGATGTCCGTGTCCATGAGTTCGCGCACTTTGCACTTCTCCATGAGTTCTTCTTCCGTTATGTTGAGGCCTGTCTCGCCCGATTGGGTGAACGCGCGTTTCGCGAAAGCCGGGCCCGCCAATTCAACGAGTAGCGTCGTGAGAGTTATGATTATGACTATGGTGTCGCCTATCTTGCCGGGGAAGCGGTGGGCCACCATTATGGAAAAACCTATGGCGACGCCCGCCTGGCTGAAGAGGCAGAAGGGGATATATTTTTTGACTTTATCCGAAGCTCCGGCCAACACCGCGCCCGCGCGGGAACCGTACATTTTTCCTCCCGTGCGCGCGACCAGGTAAACAACGCTCATGGCCAGAAGACGAGGCGTGATATTGGCGATTTCGAGTTTGGCGCCGAACAGCACAAAAAAGAGTATGTAGATCGGAGGAGCGAATTTGCTGACGATCTCAAATGCCTCTTTGCTTTCCCTCGGTATTATATTGGTCACGACAATACCCATGGCCATCGCCGAGAGAAGGATATCCACATTAAGGAGAAGCGACAGGCCCAGCACAAGCAGAATGGCTCCGAGCGAAAAAGCCAGGCGCCGGTCATCTTCATGATAGCGCGAAAGAAGTCTGCTCAGCGCTCCTCCGGAAAAAGATCCCAGGAGAATGGATCCTGTTATTTCAAAAACCGGACGCAGGATTGATGCGCCCACGCCCGGTGCCGAACTTGATAAAAGCGTTTCCGCGACTGATGCCGCGATTGCAAAAAGCGCCAGCGCCACAGCGTCGTCCATCGCTACGATACCAAACACCGTGGATGTGAGAGCGCCGCGGGTTTTATACTCCCACATTATGTTTGAAGTCACCGCCGGAGCGGTGGCCGAAGATATGGATCCAAGCAAAATACCCAGAGAAACTGATGCGCTCCAGTCCGAAGTCATGAGATAGGACGCGGCTGTGATCAGAATTGATACGGACAGAAAAGAAGCTATGCTCTCCGAGAACATTATATACAGCACCTGGCGGCCATATTTCATAAATGCTTCTCTGTTTAGAGAACCGCCTATGGTGAAGCCGACAAGCCCGAGAGCGAAATAATTGAAGGGCTGCATGGTTCTGATGGTATCTATGTCTATGAACCGGATGCCGGTTTCCCCCAGGATTATGCCCATGACTATGTATCCTACAACCTGGGGGATTCTGATCTTTTGAAAAAGCCTTCCGAAGATGGCGCCGCCCGAGAGAGCAAAGCCCAAAAGAAGCAGTATGTTGACATGGGCCTGCGTGAGACCGAAAAATAAATTCTGAACCTGTTCCTGCAATTAATACCTCCCCGCATTGCATTGCGCAAATGATATTATACACGTATGCCGCTAAAAGTCAAAAACCGGTGTTTCCGTGCCGCCGCGCGCATGTGGCGGACTTCCAGGGAGTTCACATTTAAGTCTTTACTCTTGGCGCATATATTTATAGAATTAGCGGATACGGAGGTGTTTTTATGAAAAATAAATTGTTTTTGGGCGCTTTTGCCGCGATGATGTTTTTGGGAGTTCCTCAGCACAGTGATGCCGCCGGCAATGCCGAGCGCATCATATACGTTCCCAGCGGGGAGTGCCTCAACTACGGCGAATACAATATGTCCTTCAGGGTTTACAATTACGGGGGAATGCTGACCCGTTGCGTATTCGGGGTGCTTCAGGGTTTGAATGTGGGTTTTTCATGGGACATCGCCAACCTCATAGGTTCCGAGACAATACACGGTCGTGACCCCGCCTTGTATCTCAAAATAGACATTGTCAGGAAAAACTTCCGCATGCCCGCCGTGGCTCTGGGTTATGACGCTCAGGGATACGAGTGGGACGACGGCGAAAAAAAATATTCGAGAGACGCCCTCGGCGCTTTTGTGTCAATGTCCAAAGAACTCATCCTGCCGAACCTCTATGTGACGGCCGGAGCAAACTTCAATAACAAAGACCGCCGGCCAGACACGGATTTCGTGGACAAGCTCGGCGCTTTTGCCGGATTTAAATACAGTCCTTCAAGGCTGGGACTGTATTACGAGGCTGTTAATCTGGGCCAGGGAAGGGATCCCGCGCGTATGAATGCCGGAATAAACTATGAGGTCGTGGATGGACTGCAGTTCACGCTCGCTTTTGAAAACATCTCCGAAGCCGGCCGCATAGACAGGCACGAGGAACAGCAACGGACTTTCTCCATCCTGTACAGGGGAGCTTTTTAAGGACAATGAGCGAGCTCGCGCCGGAATTTGAACAACCTCTCTTAAAGATAGAGAAAAAAATAAAGAGCCTGGAAGTCAACCCGATAGAAAATGAGAAGAAAATAGCCGCTCTCAGGGAAAAACTCTCAAAAACACGACGGAAGATCTTCACAAATCTCAGCCCTTTCCAGAGGGTGCAGCTGGCGCGCCACCCGCTAAGACCGCTTTTCAGCGACTATCTTTCGGGAATGTTCACGAATTTTACCGAACTTCACGGCGACAGATTGTTTTCCGATGACCCGGCGATAATAGGCGGCCTTGCCGAGTTCAACGGCACCCGCTGCGTCGTCATCGGCCAGGAGAAGGGCAAGACGACAGCTGAAAAATTAAAACACAATTTCGGCATGTCTCAACCCGAGGGTTACCGGAAGGCCCTGAGAATAATGAAACTCGCCGAGAAATTCTCGCTGCCGATTTTTACTTTCATAGACACCCCCGGAGCGTATCCGGGCATCGGCGCCGAGGAGAGAGGCCAGGCGAGGGCCATAGCCGTGAATCTTGAGGAAATGATGATGCTGCAGATTCCCGTGATATCCGTGGTAATAGGTGAAGGCGGCTCCGGCGGCGCTCTGGCTCTGGGTGTGAGCAATTACATAATGATGCTGGCGAACTCCGTGTATTCGGTAATATCGCCCGAGGGATGCGCCTCAATCCTTTTCAGAGACGCTTCCAAGGCGGAGGAAGCCGCGAAGGCGCTCAAGCTCACGGCTCAGGATCTTCTGAAACTGGGCGTGATAGACGAGATCGTCTCCGAGCCCATGGGCGGGGCGCACCTCAACCCGGTGAAACAGTTTGAGATTCTTTCAAAGAGCCTTGCGGCGGCTCTTGAGGCAATCGGCAAAAAAAGAAATTATTCGGAACACAGATATAAAAAATTCAGGCAGATGGG
The DNA here is from genome assembly GCA_002780705.1 of Elusimicrobia bacterium CG03_land_8_20_14_0_80_50_18. Classification (GTDB taxonomy): domain Bacteria; phylum CG03; class CG03; order CG03; family CG03; genus CG03. Next base: position 15,642 of record PEUP01000010.1, read on the forward strand.
CGAATTCAAAACTTGAAGGAAGGGGAGGCGGATATGGAAAAGAAAGTTTCAGGCAATATGCTGATAGCGCAGAGCGGCGGTCCGTCCATGGTGATAAACCAGAGCCTTGCGGGCGCTGTCCTCGAGGCTAAAAAGCACAAAGAGATCAAAACAATCATCGGCGCCGTCCACGGCATCAAGGGCATCCTCGCGGAGGATCTTGTAAACATGGGAAAGGAAACAAAAGAAAACCTTCTGAAGATAGCCGCCACGCCATCCTCGGCCCTCGGCACGGTCAGGAAAAAACCCACAGCGGACGACTGTAAAAAAATATTCGGCGTCCTCCACAAATACGGGGTGCGGTATTTTTTCTATATCGGCGGCAACGATTCGGCCGAGACGGTGCATATTATAAACAGCGAAGCGCGCAAAAAAAATTACGAGCTCAGGTGCTTCCACATACCTAAAACCATAGACAATGATCTGCGTGAAAACGACCACACGCCCGGTTTCGGTTCCGCCGCGCGCTTTGTGGCCTGCGCCCTCATGGGCGACAATCTTGATAACAGGGCTCTTCCGGGGGTGAAAATAGACATAATAATGGGGCGGCACGCGGGTTTTCTGACCGCGGCGTCGGCGCTGGGGCGGGTCTATAAGGACGACGGCCCGCATCTGATATATCTTCCCGAGAGGCCTTTCAGTTTAAAGAAATTTGTGGATGATGTGAAAAAAGTTTATAAAAAATTCGGCCGTTGTGTCGTCGCTGTGTCCGAGGGGATATCTGACAGTAAAGGCGCGCCCATAGCGAGCAAATTCATCAAGGAAGTGGACGCTCACGGCAACGCCCAGCTGAGCGGTTCAGGGGCGCTGGGCGATCTCCTCGCCGCTGAAATAAAGGCGAAGACATCCATAAGCCGGGTCAGGGCGGACACCTTCGGCTACATACAGAGGTCTTTTCCGGGAGTTGTTTCAGATGTGGATGCTTCTGAGGCCCGGGCCGTCGGCATCGCGGCCGTTAAAACGGCGCTGTCGGGAGACATTGACGGCTCTATAGCCATAAGGCGCCGCAAAGGCAAAAAATATTCCGTTTATTACGAGAGAGTCCCGCTGAAAAATGTGGCGAAGGAAACAAAGGAAATGCCCTCTAATTTCATTTCCCGCTCGGGAAATGATGTTACGCGAGCTTTTATAGAATATGCCGCGCCTATCGTCGGGAAATTGCCGGAAATAAGCAGGATCAGGGCATACCCCGTTGCGAAGAGAAAATAACGTCGGCTTCCTTCTGAAAAAGGCCGTAGCGGCCGTCAGAAAGGCCGGCCGCGCCGCTCTTCTGATGCAGAAAGGCGTTCACATAGACTACAAAGGCGCCATCAATCCTGTCACAGACGCCGATAAAAAAAGTGAGAGGGTGCTGATAGACGAATTGTTCAAACTGGGTGATTTCGGTTTTCTTTGCGAAGAGAATACCCTCGAAAAAATAAGGGAAACAATGTGGGTCATAGATCCCATAGACGGCACGGTGAATTACGCTCACGGAGACCCCACATGGGCCGTCAATATAGCGCTCGTTAAAAAAGGCGAGCCCGTGCTGGCTGCGACGCTGAATCCGCCGACAGGTGAGATTTTCTGGGCTCTCAAAGGGAAGGGCGCCTTTCTCAACGGCAAAAGGATAAGGGTATCCCCCGTCAGGAGACTGAACAGGGCACTGCTTTCAACCGGCTTTCCCTATAATGTGTGGCAGAAGCCGGGCAAAGTGATGCGTATTTTCAGGAAATTTCTCGTATCTTCGCAGGGTATCAGAAGGCCGGGTTCGGCATCCCTGGATATGGCTTTCACCGCCTGCGGACGTTTTGACGGTTTCTGGGAGCAGAATCTCTATCCATGGGACATCGCCGCCGGCAAGCTGCTGATAGAGGAGGCCGGAGGCCGCGTGACGGATTATAGCGGCGACAGGATCAAATGCGACAGGACATATATAAGGAAAGACCGCAGCATTCTCGCCAGCAACGGCCTTCTGCACAATAAAATGCTGTCGGCCATCGGCGAAACAACAAAACGGTGAATGTTTACAGCATAGTTTTTATAGGCAAAGATAAAGAGCTTTACGATGTCCTCGTTCAGAGCCTTGCGGCGTACGAGTTCAGCTATTTCAGATTTGAAAATTTTGTCAAATTTGCGGAATTCGCTGATAAAAATATCGTGAATTTAATTATGCTGGCCGGCGATTCTGAAGATATGGCAAGGGATCCGGCCTTTAAAAAACTGCTTGTCCGGAAAGACAGAAAGATCCCCGTGTTCATATTTTCCCGTCCGGCCCTGTATTATTCCCATGACAAGGATTTCGCGGACAATCTCGTGGAAAAGATAAAACATGCCCTGGGGCAGACCATGCTTCCCATGAAACAGGCGGAATTCGGGGTTATTAAACTGGGAAAGAGCGCCGGCATGAGGAGCGAAAAAAGGGAAGCGCCGCGTTTGAGGGCGAGTATCCCCTTTGAGCTCTACGCCGACGATTCACGCGCGCAAAAATTTGAAGCGCGCCTCAGGAATATATCGGCGGGCGGACTTTCCGTAAACACGAAAACCGAGCTCCTAGACAGGGAATCCTTCTTATGCTGTTTCAGCATTGAAGAGGGGGAAAAATACTCGCTTAAAGCCGTGAAACTGAGGTCATTCGCTGTGGGAGACCACTATCACACGGCTTTGCGATTTGCCATGATATCGTCCGCGGACTATAACCGCATCAATTCTTATGCGCGAGTGATAGATTTCCTGAAAAAAACGCGTATATTTGAGGAATTTAGCGATGACGACCTCAGATTGGTCGTCAGGGCGGGTAAAAAAATATTCGTGAGAGAGGGGCAAATGGTGTTTTCGGAAAATATTGAGGGCCGGAATTTTTACATAGTGCTGTCCGGTAAAATCAAAATAAGCCGCAGTTCGCCCCATCAGGGCGCCGTCGGCGAAAAATACCTGGCGACCATACATTCAGGGGAGTTTTTCGGTGAGATGGCTCTTCTGAGAAAGGTAAAAAGAAGCGCGGCGGCGCAGGCTCTTGCGGACTCTGTGCTGTTTCAAATTGAGCGGGATCAGCTAGAACGGATACTTCTTGAACATAAGGGTATAAGCCCTGAAGCTTTACAGGACTTTTATTTCGGCGTTCATAGAGCGTCTGGATAGTTCAAATCAGGCGTTGATTGATTCACCGTTCACAATTCCGTCGGAAAACCTGAAACTCTGACAGGGAAGCGATTGTTACAGGGGGCGTTTCAGCCCATACCCAAGCATTGGCGCGCTCTGTTTTTATCCTTAAATACACCCCCTTTTTCACGAATTTAACTTACGATAATATTTATTATGTAAACTTTTAGGCTTATTTTGGACGCATTGCGGATTTGATGTTGATTGTCAGTTTTATCTTCAAATGTGCTGTAATAAAAACGATTTCCTTCAATAGCTAACAATGTATGCGAACTTTTTAAGGCTAAAATAACCAATTTGTCTCAAAAAACTAATAATTATAATTATTTCCCAAAAAATCGGCGGCGGCTCTCTCCCTGATTTCTTTTGATTTAAGGCGCAGGCCTATGCTCAGCTATAGCCCTGTCTCAAAAACGGCCGCAAACGGCTTTTAATGCCCGCGGCATCTTTTTTGTGGATGCGCTCCCCGGCTATTTCATCCTTTATAAATTCCGGCTTGGTGGTTTGCGGCGGATGCGGTAAATTTGCTAAAATTCGGGATGAGTGCGATAATTACGGAACTTGAGAAAAAAATTGCCGCCGCGCAGGATGAGATCAGAAAATCCTCCGGCAAATTCCTGTCTCCGCAGATAGGCCTGCGGGACGCAGCCGAGGCGCTGGAAAATATCCTGTCGGCAATCCCCGTTTTGCGCGAAATGAAAGAGCTTCTGAAACTTGAGACCTCTCTTGAAGCTTACTCCGAAAAACTCTCGGCCAACGGTGTGGACAAAAAACTCGTTGACTTCATCGCCGCCCAGAGAAGAAAAAAAATCGCCCTGAGAAAGCAGCTGACTCTCGGACAAATCGCCGAAACGGAAAAAAAGCTCGGACTGTTTAAAAAAAGCGCCTCGGATGTGTTTTCGCTTAAAAGCCATCTCTCCCGCGGCTCTGATATAGACGAAATGGAAGTAATGGCCAGAAAAATGCGCGCCCATCTTGAAGTTGAGTCCGCCCTTAAGAGAAAAATAATGAAAGAGGATACCGTCATTGAATTTGCCGAAGACGCCGGCTTTGAAGAGAAAAATTCCGTCGCGGAGCTTCTTGCTCAGGAAAAAATATCAGCCGCCATGAAACAGCAAATCGTAACGGAGGAAATTCTTGAACAGAAACTTGCCAGGATGGAAGGACAGATGAGCAAATTCCAGAAAGAACTGCTGAAATATGTCGCCGGCAGGGAGAAAAAATTCAAAGAAAGCATCAGCAGAGACGCGCCTTTTGCCGTGAGAACTTTCTGCGATTATGTGGTAAATCCTGTTTCCTGGACATTCGGGGTCATGGGTGTTCTCATAATCACCCTGTTTTCGCTTGAAAAATTTTTGTTTGCGCTGATTCATGCCCCTTTTCCCGTCTTTACCGCTTTTCTGAGTTCCACTGGAATTTTCACCGTTTTGGAGGGGCTGGCGCCCGGAGCGGTATTCCTGACCGGTTTTTCTTTTGTTCTCGTCGCCGGTCTTGTCAAAAAACTTGACCGTCACCTGA